>CAYTTK010000065.1:0-15045 GCA_964440735.1 uncultured Pirellulales bacterium | reverse complement strand
GTATCGCCCGGCAAAATCCGAATAAAATTCATGCGCATTTTGCCTGAAACGTGCGCCAAAACTCTGTGGCCGTTTTCCAATTCCACATTAAACATTGCGTTCGGCAAAGCATCGATTACTTTAGCTTGTAATCTTATTGTGTCCTTCTTTGCCATAAGCGTTTACTTTACAGTCAGCACTTCACAACCATTTTCCACAATTGCAATCGTATGCTCAAAATGAGCTGACCATCTACTATCTTTTGTTACCACAGTCCAACCATTTTTTAGTATCCGAACGGCACTGGTGCCGGCATTAATCATCGGCTCAACCGCTAAAACCATTCCCTCGGTTAAAACAATATCGTGAGAGAGCATCTCATCGCTGACGAAATTGGGCACTCTCGGCTCTTCGTGCATTTTTTTGCCGATACCGTGGCCAACAAAATCTTTTACTACTGAAAAGCCGGCTGATTCAGCGTAATCCTGCATCTGTGCGGCTATCTGGCTCCATCTAACATTTGGCCTGGCCTTGTCTATTGCTATACTAAGAACATGCCTTGTTACATCCAGAAGTCTGCATTTGTCCTCAGAAATCTCTCCTATAGCAATCGTAACAGCAGCATCTCCACAATAGCCATCCAATCTGGCGCCAAAATCGATGCTCAGGATATCGCCTGCCTTGAGCTTAATATCATCAGAAGGAATCCCATGAACGACCTGCTCATTTATGGAGGCGCAAATTACACCCGGAAACGGGATTTGAGCCACCTGGCTGCGGACACCTTTAAATAATGCCTGTGCTCCTGCATCGGCGGTTATTTGCGAGGCCACAGCATCCAACCGGCCGGTCGTTACTCCTGGCTCAGCAATCTCTTTCAGTTTTGAGAGAACATCAGCTACAACAGCACCTGCTTTTCGCATTAACTCAATTTCTCTTCGGCTGCGAAGCGTTATAGCCATCTAATTCCATATCTTACAATTTTATGTTTTGACAAGGGCATCCAGCTTCTCAAGTATTAAGGCACTAACCTCGTCGGCGCTTTTATTAGCATTGACATCATAAACTATCATCGAACCGGGATTATTTTTATAGTAATCCAACACCGGTTTTGTCTGCTGGTGGTAGTTTTTAAGACGATTCGCCACCACCTCAGGGATATCATCAGGCCTCTGAACAAGCCGGGCGCCATCATTATCACATATATCTTCAACTTTCGGCTTTAAGTTTTCAATGTGGTAAACCGCGCCACACTTAGGACAGCTTCTTCTGCCGGTCATTCTCTTAGCAACCACCCGGTCATCAATTTTCAGATTCAAAACAACATCTATTTGCTGATTGGCCAAAGCCAATGATTTATCAAGCTCGACTGCCTGATTAACGGTTCTTGGGAAACCATCGAGTATGAAACCGGCAACAAGAGCTTTCTTTATCGCATCAATCATCATTTCAACTATAATTTCATCCGGCACAAGTGCACCTGAATCCATAAAACTGCTGGCCTTTTTTCCCAGCTCCGTTCCTGCTGCCCTGTGGTGTCTTAAGATATCACCACTGGATAAATGGAGCAAACGATGCTGGGCAGCAATGCGTTTACATTGGGTTCCCTTGCCCGCACCCGGTGCACCCAGCAACACTATTCTCATGCATAAGCTCCTTTTATCCTGCCTGTTTGACTGAAGCCCTCATAGCTGCGCATCAAGAGGTTGGCCTCGATTTTCTGCACCAGGTCCAGCGAGACACTGACAACTATCAATAAACTTGTTCCACCCAAATACATTGCTACGCGCCAATCAATTCCCAACAATACTGAAATCAGAGACGGCACAATAGCAATTATGGCCAAGAATGCGGCACCATAATAAGTAATCCTTGTCATCACCGTTTCCAGATATTCAGCGGTTCTACGTCCTGGCCGAAGTCCGGGGATAAAAGCCCCTGAATCTCTTAAATTTTTGGCCATCTCTTTTGGCTGAAACTGCACCGATACCCAAAAATAAGCGAATAAAAATATCAGCAACATATATAAAACATTGTAGGTATATGAATGATAAGCGAAAGCTTCTTTAAGAGTATCAAGAATTCTCGAATCAAACCTGCTTGCCAACTGGTCAATTATAATCGGCGGAAACATCATAAAGCTCGATGCGAAGATTATCGGCATCACTCCACCGTGATTGACACGCATCGGCAAGTAATGTCTCTGGCCCCCATAAAGCCTTCGGCCCCGCATTTGTTTTGCCTGTTGAATTGGTATCCGGCGCTGACCTTGAGTTATTAATATGGCACCTGCAACGACGAATACAAAGGCGGCTATCAAGAATAATATCTCTGCCGGGCCGTATTTATCAGGAGCTGATGCCACATTAATATCCGCATTTTCCACAACCTCCATCACCGCCCAGGGCAATCGAGATATAATGCCGGCCATAATTATCAAACTGATACCGTTGCCTATCCCGTACTCATCTATCTGCTCGCCGAGCCACATCAAAAAGATTGTGCCGGCTGTCATGCCGACAACGCCCATTATCAGGGCCTGACGGTACATACCCGCGTAAGTCAATCCCTGCCCCCCTAATAGTTTCATAAACATTAACGACTGAACAACGCATATCCCTACGGTCAAGTAGCGTGTGTACTCCTGTATTTTTTTATAGCCGGTTTGGCCTTCCTGGCGTAATTTTTTCAAAGCAGGAATAACCTCACCAAGAAGCATAAGAATAATCGATGAGGTAATATAGGGCATAATTCCCAGCCCAAACAAGCTGCTTTTCTCCAATGTTCCACCGGTAAACATCTGCATATATTCAGCAGCTCTAGCTAAGCCACCTTTGGTGTCTCTTGTCTCGGCGACTTCAGCTATCTTCGACTGGTCAAAGAAGGGCACAGGGATATGGAAACCGACCCTGTATATTATCAGCAGTGCCAAGGTAAAAAGAATCTTGTTACGCAGGTCCTGTATTCTGAATATGTTAAATACCGTTTTAAGCATCTCTATATTTTCTGATAATCCTTCATTTTATAAAAGAAAGCTCCTATTTTATCACTTTTGTCGTACCGCCACAACCGATAATTTTCTGCTCGGCAGTTCTGCTGAATTTATGAGCAGTTACTTGCAATTTTTTTGTCAGCTCGCCATCGCCAAGAATCTTGACTTTACTTTTGCAGCCACCAATCAGTCCGACATTGGATAATTGCTCTACATCAACATCAGCACCATCGTCGAATCTTTCCAGTTGCGAAACGTTAACAATCTCGAATTGTGTTCGGAAGTTGTAATTACTAAAGCCGCGTTTGGGAAGACGCCGAAACAAAGGCATTTGGCCTCCTTCATACAGAGACCGTAACATCGCTCCAGCCCTGCTGCGACTTCCTTTGTGACCTCGGCCACTGGTCTTGCCGTGGCCAGAGCCGGTACCTCTGCCAACACGTCTGCGAGCTTTGCGTTTACCCACAACAGAAGTTATTTCGTAATTCAACATCTCCATCACCTGTCTATCAATTGCTAATCGTTACACCACGCATAGATTCAACCATTTCCTTATTGCGCAATTTCAACAACCCATCCATAGTGGCTTTTACAACATTTTTAGCAGAGGTGCTTCCATAAACCTTTGTAAGAACGTCCTGAACGCCGGCATATTCGAGAACTGCTCTTGCGCTCGAGCCAGCGATAACCCCTGTACCGGGGCTGGCCGGAACCAACACTATATCCGTAGCTCTGTACTTACCCTTGACCTGGTGCGGAATTGTTCGGCCATCTAAAACTATCTTGAGCAGCGATTTTTTGGCGTCCTTAACACCTTTTTCAACTGCCAGCGGAACTTCATTCGCCTTACCATACCCAATACCCACTGTGCCCGCACGGTCACCAACAACAACTAAAGCCGCAAAGCTAAACCTGCGACCACCCTTGACTACCTTGGCACAGCGATATACCTTTACGACCGTATCTTCAAACGGCCTTTCTTCCTGGTTAGATAGCGTGACTGCTTTCCTTGCCAATTTTTCTCCAAACCTGATAAATTACTATTTACTATTTATGTTTGTTTTCAAATCCAGATTTATGACATACCCTTCCATTACCAATTAAAAAACGAGCCCTCCTTTTCTTGCCGCCTCTGCAAGCTCCTTGACTCTGCCATGAAACTTATAGCGGTTTCTATCAAAGCAAACACACTTAATACCCACAGCAAAAGCCTGTTTTGCGACTGCCTCACCTATCACCTGAGCGGCTTTTTTGTCGCCAGCATTAGACAAGCGGTCCCGCAGGGCTTTTGCCCTTGTGCTTGCCGAAACCAATGTTGCACCTGCAGTATCATCTATAATTTGTGCGTAAATATGCCTATTCGAACGAAACACCGACAGTCTCGGTCTTTCCGGTGTTCCAAAGACCTTTTTCCGCACGTGATACTTGCGCCTCTGCGTTGCTTTCTTTATTTTCTCTCTTGCCGTTACCATAAAAAACCAATTCCAACCGCTATTTTCTATTGATTGCGAATCTTGGTCTCTTTTCCAAATATTAAATTGTCACTTCTTATACTGCTGCCGAAGCAAATGCTTTGCCGACCTTGCGCTTAATGTGCTCACCGGCATAACGGATACCTTTTCCTTTATAAGGTTCAGGCGGTCTTATTTTCCGGATATCAGCTGCAAACTGTCCCAGCAGTCTCTTATCTATTCCTGAAAGGGTAAACCTGGCGGGAACTTCATCGCCTCTAGTTGCATCAACATCGATGATTACCTTTATAGCCTTAGGTATCACCCTCTGAATCGGATGAGAAAAACCGACCTGAAAAACCAGCTTTCCACCTTTTTCTCTGACACTAAAGCCGGTGCCGTATATCTCCATTTTTCTCTCAAAACCTTTGCTGACACCAGCAACCATATTGGCAATCAAGGCGCGCATTGTGCCGTATAACTGCCTGCTTTGCCGGTTTTGAGGATGTTTATTTTCGACTAATATTTTCCCATCAGAATCATCAATTTTTACTTTGATAGAAGGGTGGCAGTCCATCTGTAGTTGGCCGAGCGAACCCGAAACCTTAATAGATTGGCCCTTTTGCTCAACCGTAACACCTTTAGGAATAATAACAGGTTTTTTTCCAATACGACTCATTAGCTAACCGTACAAAGTATCTCGCCACTGACATTTTCTTTTCGACAGTTTTTATCGCTCATTACCCCTTTGCTCGTCGAAACAATTGCCACGCCCATACCAGCTAAAACTCGCGGCAATTTATCAACAGACAAATAGGTCCTGCGACCTGGCTTACTTATTCTTTTTATTTCGTTAATAATAGAACGGCCCTGCTGGTCATATTTCAGTGTTATCCTCAATATCCCCTGTTTGCCATCATCGATTCGGTCAAAATCTTTAATGTAACCTTCCTGTTTCAAAACAACAGCTATACCAACGCAGGTTTTCGATGCCTTGATGTTAACCTGCTCTGCGTTTATTCGCACAGCATTTCGAATTCTCGTCAACATATCAGATATTGGGTCGTTCAAACTCATAATTCTCGTATCTCGTATTTCATATCTCGTATCTCGTTTTGATACAGTTTACCAACTTGCCTTTCTTACTCCGGGAATTTTGCCTTCGTTAGCTAAATCCCTAAAGCAAATCCGGCAGATTTTGAATTTTCGATAAACAGCCCTTGCCCTGCCACAAAGCTGGCAACGGTTATATTGTCTTACACGAAATTTTTGTTTTTTCTGTGCCTTGTTTTCCAGCGCTTTAGTTGACATTAACAATACTCCAATTTATTCAGCTCCAGATTTCATCCTTTACTACTTGCTGTTTCGGGAGTTTTAAACGGCATCCCAAAGAGCCGCAGCAATTTCAATGCTTCTAAGTCGGTCTTGGCAGAGGTTATAAAGGTTATGTTCATACCCTGCTGAAACTCAACTTTCGCGAGATTGATTTCTGGAAAAACGCTCTGTTCAGCCAGTCCCATAGAATAGTTTCCTCTGCCATCAAAGCTCTCGGTACTAAGTCCTCGAAAGTCTCTAACGCGAGGTATAGCAAGATTAATGAGCCTGTCCATAAATTCATACATTCTTACGCCGCGGATTGTAACTTTCAAGGCAGTCTCCATTCCCTCACGAACTTTGAAATTCGAGACACTCTTTTTAGCTTTACAAACCACCGGCATTTGGCCGGCAATCATCATCAAGTCCTTTTTAGCCAGCTCCAGGAATTTCTTGTCCTGTGTTGCTTTGCCAACACCCATAGAAACAACGACCTTTTTGACCTGTGGCACAGCCATAGGACTTTTGTATCCGAATTCCTTGGTCAACTCCGGAACTACCTTCGACTTATATAAATCTTTTAAACGCGCCATACGTCGTATCGTTCATCATGCCTTGGCTCTTCTAACCGTTCCAATCTCTGTGCCGTCAGAGGCGACCCGCTTTTTAGTGCCATCTTCATTAACCCTGTAATGAACCTTGCTTGCTCTGGAGCTTTTGGGGTTTACAGGCAAGACATTACTTATATTTATCGGCTGCTCAACATGGATTCTGCCTCCCTGTGGGTTTTTGCGTGAAGGCCGAACATGCTTTTTTGCCATGTTATAACCCTGAACCACCACCTTTTGTTTATCAGGAATGACACGCAGCACTCTACCGGTAGCACCTTTATGGTCGCCGGCTATAATTTCAACCATATCACCTTTTTTTACATGTAGAGCCATAAGACTTTTTCTGTTATTTCACATCTTATCTCACACTTTAAGTGAGATACCCTTAAACACATTTACACTACTTCGCTTGCTAATGAGATAATTTTCATAAAGTTTTTCTCTCGAAGCTCACGAGCAACAGCACCAAAAATTCTCGTCCCTATAGGATTGCCTTCGTTATCAATCATCACTGCGGCATTGCTATCGAACTTCACATAGCTGCCATCCGAGCGCTTCACAGAACTTGTGGTGCGAATAATAACACATTTATGCACCTTTTTGTCATCCAGCTGACAGGTGGGTAGCGACTTTTTTATAGCCACACAGACAATATCTCCAATGGTCGCTACAGTGCGCCTGAACTTACCCCTGGACCCACCTTTTCCCAGAACCCTAATGCATAGCGCCGACTTTACCCCTGAGTTGTCGGCTATATCCAACATTGTTTCCTGCTGAATCATCGTCCCGTGTCTCGTATCTCACATTTGTCTTACGTCTGAGCTGCCTTTTCCACTACCTTTACAAGACGCCATCTCTTGGTCTTGCTATAAGGACGGCATTGCACAATTTCAACAAGGTCGCCAACACTTGCCTGATTGTGCTCGTCATGAACAGCGAGCTTTGTCCTACGCTTTATATACTTGCCGTATTTTGGATGCCTTATTTTGAAATCGATGGCAACCTTGACGCTTTTGTTACCACTGCTGCTTATTACCACACCAGTTTGAGTTTTAATGTCTGAATTTTCAGTTTTTATCGTTGAATCCATGGTTTTAAGTTTTTAGCTTTAAGCCCTTACTCTCTTTCACGCAATATCGTCTTAAGCCGGGCAATTTCACGCCTGACGTTAATTACGGCCTTTGAATTCTCCAGTTTTTCGGTAACTGCCTGCGAGCGTAAGTCAAACAACTGCTGCTGAAGCTCCTGCAGCTTGCCATCAAGCTCATCCGGACTCATCTCACGATACTGCTGCGCTTTCATCCTACAAACCTTTTTTATAACGAACGTCTTCGCTTAATAAATCTGCACTTTATTGGCATTTTATGAGCAACTTTGACTAATGCCTGCTTTGCCACATCTTCAACCACCCCGCCGATTTCAAAGCAAACCTGTCCAGGCCTGACTCTGGCTACCCAAAATTCCGGCTCACCTTTACCTTTGCCCATTCGTGTTTCCAACGGCTTTGAGCTTACCGGCTTATGTGGAAATAATCTAACATAGACTTTTCCTTCACGATGCAAAAAATGAGTTGCTGCTACTCTGCCGGCTTCAATGTTCTTGGCAGATATCCAACTTCTTTCCAATGCCTGTAAACCGTATTCGCCAAACGCTACAAAATTGCCCCTGGAGGCATTACCTTTCATTCTGCCACGTTGGCTCTTACGATATTTAACTCTCTTAGGCATCATTGCCATTTTTCAAACCCTTACAAAAAACACACAGCAGCCAGCACATCATTACTATTGCTATGTACTTTCCGCCACAGAGCCACCTTCTTGGGGACTTACTTGTTTATTACTATCAACATTTTTTGGAGAGGCAACCGGTTTAGCATCAGCGGCAGTTCCGCTTTTTTGTGCCGAAACAGCTCTAGTTCTGGTGATATCACTTGATGCACGGCCGACACGTCTCGGCTGGCGACGTTGACGACGCGGACTTTGTTTGACCACCTCTTCGCCGAATTTGCCTTTATAAATCCAGACTTTAATACCTATCGCTCCATAAGTTGTTCTTGCAGTTGCTACGGCGTAATCCACATTGGCATCAAGCGTATGCAGCGGTATGCTGCCGAGCTTTTGCGTCTCCTTTCTTGCCATTTCCGAACCTGCCAACCTACCAGCACAAATAATCTTAACTCCCTTGGCACCGGCGTTCATCGCCAATTCACAATACTGCTTCATCGTCCGTCTAAACGAGGCACGCTTACCTAATTGCTCAGCAATTGATTCGGCCACCAAAGTAGCGTTAAGGTCCGGCTCCTTTATCTCAATTACATTGACTGCTACCGTTCGGCCAGTGATTTCTTCAAGCTCTTCTCGTAACTTATCGACTTCTCCGCCTCTGGGACCGATGACCACGCCCGGGCGGGCACTATGCAATGTTACTTTTACTTCATTACGCGTCCGAATTACTTCTATCTTTGCCACCGCTCCTTTAGGCATAATCCGATTAAATCTTCTGTCAATATACTGTCGTATCTTCTGGTCCTCGACAAGAAGATCCCCATAGTTGGCCTTGGGAGCAAACCAGGTGCTCTGCCATCCAAGTGTTATTCCTGTTCTAAAACCTACTGGTGATGTTTTCTGTCCCATAATATCTTATTTTATCACTGCTTCATTCTTATGTTTGCGTTACTGTTATATGTATATGACAGGCCTTTTTGTGAATCGGGTGCGCACGTCCTCTGTCCTTTGGCCTGAATCTTTTTGTCGCAATGCGAATTCCTGCATCATCGATCCTAGCACAGCTTACATAAAGATTATCAACGTTGGCCTGCTGCTCATCAGCATCGGCTACGGCAGCCTTTAGAACCTTGTCAATCATCTCTGCGGCACGTTTTCTTGTGAACTTCAAGATATCCATCGCGTCCTGGACATTTCGGCCAGCTATCAATTGTGTAACCAATCTCGCTTTTCTGGGTGAAATCGGAGCAAAGCGATAAGACGAACGCCAGTCAACCAAATCGTTCTCCTGAACAGATAAAGCAGCAGCGAGACGGTGGACATCTTCTCTACGCGGATTGGGCTTAAAAAGGCCTTTTTGCCAGTTTTTAATAGCTGCAGTTGCCTGTTTCTCATCAAATCTTCCCCCGACAAGCTGGTTGGCCAACTGCTCGGCACTCATCTGCCTCTGCTTGCAAAGCTGTTTTAACTTATCAGCACTTAACATTTGTCATATCTCGTCAATCGTGCCCCGTCGCTCCTCGGGTCACGCATATTACGTTATTCTCTTGCTCGAATGACCCTTAAATGTTCTTGTGAGCGAAAATTCACCCAGCTTATGTCCAACCATATCCTCGGTAACAAAAACCTTATTAAATATCTTCCCGTTATGTATCAAAAACGTATAGCCAACGAACTCCGGGATGATTGTGCATCTTCTCGACCAGGTCTTGATCGGGTCCTTTGAACCGGAAGTTATTTGTTTGCTGACCTTGACAAACAACCTATCATCTACGTATGGTCCTTTCTTAAGAGATCTTCCCATTTTTTATGTCTCGTATTGTTTATATCATATTACGTACTATTTCAGCACAACACATAACGAAATTACAGAAATAACTGTTTTTGCCTTTTACTCTTGCGTCTTCGAATAATCTTCTTATTACTTGGATTTCTGGGGTTTCTTGTCTTACCACCTTTCGCCAGTAAACCGGTGGGCGAACAGGGGTGCCGTCCGCCGCCTCGACGGCCTTCTCCGCCACCCAACGGGTGAGAAACGGGGTTCATCGCCACACCTCTTACATGCGGTCTGCGGCCTGTATGGCGCTTCCGTCCGGCCTTACCAAGCTTAATATTCTGGTAGTCGGGATTACTAAGTTGGCCAATAGTTGCACGGCACTCTTTGCGAAGCATTCGCATTTCGCCACTCGGCAAAACAATGGTAACCCAATTACCTTCTTTGGCCATAATTCTTGCAGAGTTGCCGGCGCCTCTAACCAGTTTTCCACCCTGGCCAGCAGTCATTTCGATATTGTGAATCTGAATGCCGGCAGGAATCGCCTCCATCGGCATGGCATTGCCAATCTTAGGCTCACAAGAGGCACCACTTTCGACCCGGTCCCCGATTTTGATACCCAATGGTGTTAATATATACCTTTTCTCACCGTCCGCATAGTGCAACAGGGATATAAAACAGTTTCTATTCGGGTCATATTCAATCGTTGATACTTTCGCAGGGACGCCATCCTTATTGCGCTTAAAGTCAATAAATCGATAAATTTTTCTTGCTCCGCCACCTCTAAAGCGGGCGGTGGTCATGCCGGTAAAATTTCTTCCACCGGTCTTCTTTATCCTTACGCAGAGCGACTTTTCGGGCTTGTCGGTCGTCAACTCAGTGTAATCATTCACTGAGCTGTCCCTGCGTCCTGCACTTGTTGGCCTATAAACTCGAATACCCATAACTTACAAAACTCGTAATTAGAACAAATCTATATGATAATCCGGCTCTAAATACACAACGGCTTTTTTCCAACTCGATGTGGTACCAGAGTTTCTGCCTCTACGGCGTTGTTTGCCTTTGTAGTTGGCTGTTCTTATCTTGTTTACCTTGACATTATATAGCTTTTCCACCGCATTTTTTACTTGTGTCTTATTGGCTCTTTTGTTTACCTCAAAAGGATATGCACCTTTTGTGCTGGCAAGGTGTGTCCCTTGTTCTGTAATTAAAGGCCGAATTATTATATTATAATCTTCCACATCAACACCTATCGACTCTCATCACTCCGTTCTCTGTTTAAAAGAGATAAAAAGGCCTCTTTGGTAAACAGCATTTTATGACAGCTGCAGATGTCGCCAGCGTTCAACTCAGCTACAGGCATAACAGAAACTCTCGGAATATTTTTAACTGATTTGTAAAGGTTTTCGTTATAATCACTATTCGCCACGAGACAACTTCGATGGATTTTCAAGTTATCAAGAATGCCCACAAAATCCTTGGTCCTGGGTTTATCAAAACTCAGCTCCTCAAGCACAACAACATTATTACTCAAAAGTTTTGCCAAAATTGCTGAATCTCTGGCCAATCTTCTCTGCTTTTTAGGCATACGCTGACTAAAGTCTCTTGCGATTTTGGCAAAGATTACACCACCGCCGACCCGCTTTCCGGTCCTGACGGTTCCAGCCCTGGCAAAGCCGGTATGCTTTTGCCTGTATATCTTCCTGGTTGAGCCGTCCACCATACTCCTACTTTTGGTTATGGCTGTCCCAACGCGCTTGTTGGCGTGATACATAACAATCGCCTGCTTAAGCAAAGAATACCTCACCCTGCCGCCAAAAACCGACTCATCGATTTTTAAGCTTTCGACTTCCTGCCCATCTTTGTTGTAAATGGTTAAATTTATCATTACTTTGTCTCTTGCGGCGCATCCGGCGCCTGCTTTTTGACTTTGGCGCTGCGGATGATACAATAGCCATCAGCGGGACCCGGCACAGAACCCTTGACGACTAATAAGTTTTTCTGCTCATCTATTGCTATAAGCCGATGGTTCTTTGCAGTAACCTTACAGTTGCCCATATGTCCAGCCATTTTCTTGCCCTTCTTGATGTTACCGCCATGGCCGCGGTCGGTGCCGAAACTTGCTATCGAACCGGCTGCCCTGTGTTTTCGTTCCGTGCCGTGCGAGGCAGGAAAACCACCAAAACCATGCCGCTTCATCACACCTGTAAAGCCCTTGCCCTTACTTGTACCTACAATATCGACATATTCATTCTCAGCAAAGACCGTGACCGTAAATGAATCTCCAATTTTGTACTCTGGCACAACATTATTCGACAGCCGCATTTCCCTGATGAGCTTCTTCGGTTCTGTTTTTGCTTTCTTGGAATGTCCTATGCGGGGATTTTTTCTGCGAGAGGGTTTTATATCATCGAAGCCCAGTTGCACTGCGTTGTAGCCATCGGTCTCGGTCGTTTTGACCTGCATAATGATACAAGGACCGGCTTGTATGACCGTAACGGGCAGCAACTTACCCGATTTGCCATAGACTTGAGTCATTCCAACTTTTTTCCCTAATAACATTGGCATTTTCGCCACTCGCCGCCTGTATTCTTCCGGATTACGCTTTTATCCTTACAAAGACCCCCGCTGGTACCACCAAACGGTTCAATACTTCAACCGTTCGTGCATTTGCCTCGTGAATATCAATCAGTCGTTTATGAGTCCTCAGTTCAAACTGCTCACGCGATTTTTTATCAATATGCGGACTTCGCAATACTGTGTATCTTTCGATACGCGTTGGCAATGGAATCGGACCGCTGACACGAGCATTGGTCTTTCGAGCATGCTCTACTATCTCCTTGGCAGATGCATCAAGAGCCCTGTGGTCATAGGCCTCCATTCTGATTCTTATTCGTTCGGTTTCAGTAGCCATAAATTTTCCCTACGTCCTTAATTTCGCAGAGACGATTTAATTACGAAAAAAAACAGCCAACCAACTTATTTAAAACTTTAACGCCTATAAGAGTTTGTAATATATCAACTTACAAATTAAAATCAAAACAAAAATTTACCCGTAGCAGATAGTTTTTCTCTTGTCGCCAAATCTACTTTTGTTGATTTTGGGCAGGAAAGGCCGTTTTATTGATAATCAATTGTAATTTCATCGATTATCAACAAAACATCGCCTTCCTTAAAGATTTCGGGTTCGGGCCGATTTTCAGCCCTTCCAAAGCCTTTTACAGCTCTGGCGTAACCCTCTACATTAAAACTACTTAATAAACCATCCTTGACCACCAAATCACAGATGTGCCACAGCCCAACTGGCTAACGCAAAGTCATCTCTGACCATGCTCGCTACGGCTGAATCTTGTAGGAATATCACATAAATCATTTATAGTCAATAAAAAATCGGCAAAAATCTTTGTATAAATATAAAAAAAACATCAATTTCAGGCTTCCCAGCCGTAAAATAATGGTTTTTTTTGGCCTGTTAAAGGATAATCTGTTTGGCTATTTGCTCCGGGATTTTCTCGTAATTCAGCGGTTCCATTGTAAAAGTTCCTCTTCCGGCCGTAGCACTTCTAATTTCAGTAGAATAGCCAAACATTTCCACCAGAGGAACCTTGGCGTCGATTACCCGTCTATTTCCATGCACCTGACAATCTGTGATTAGGCCCCTTTTTCCAAGCAAATTGCCCTGAACCGCCCCAAAAGCAGCTTCTGGGACTATTACCTGAAGCCGCATTATGGGCTCAAGTAAAACCGGACCTGCATTTTTAACCACCTTTTCTATTGCAATTGCAGCGGCCTGCTCAAAAGCCAGAGCCGAAGAATCAACTGAATGAAACGAACCGTCTATTAGTATAACTCTGACCCCTATAACAGGAAAGCCAGCCAGCACCCCACTTCCCAACGCATCCCTGACTCCGGCTTCTACGGCAGGAATATATTCCCTCGGCACAATGTCAAATCCCACCCTGCTCTCAAATTCAATGTCGCTGCTGTAGTGGCCGTCTTCTGTAAATACCGGCTCAACTATCAAAACAACGTGACCATATTGGCCGCGACCACCTGTCTGTCGTATGAATTTACCCTCCGCCTCAGCCGATTTCGTAATAGCTTCCTTGTAGGCAACCTTTGGCTTGCTGACTCTGACATTAACTCCTTTTTCTGTTACAAGTTTATGCTGGAGGATTTCCAAATGCAATTCACCCATTCCGCTAATGATTGTTTGTCCTGTCTCACTGTCTATTTTAATTTCAAAGGTCGGGTCCTCGCGTCTCAAATCGGCCAGTGCATCTGCCAACTTTGCTTTCTCTGCTGATGTTCTGGGTTCAATCGACATGCTCATAACCGTATGAGGGAATGTAATGCTTGGCAAGCTAACAGGGTTCTTTGTATCACAAATCGTATCGCCGGTAAGGGTTTGCTTTAGGCCCACGACTGCCACGATATCGCCGGCAGCAGCTGAGTCCAAAATTTTCCGCTCGTTGGCATGCATCTCAAATATCCTGGTGATATTTTCTTTCTTGTCGCGATTTGTGTTTAATACCCTTTTGCCGGACTTAAGTGTCCCCTGATAAATCCTTAGAAAGGTCAAATCGCCGTGCACATCAGCGGTAATCTTAAAAGCAAGTGCAACAAGGCTTGCATTTTTATCGCATTTAACCGATATCTTCTTACTTTTATCAGTCGGTCTATACCCAACAATTTCGGGTTTATCCAACGGAGAGGGCAAATACTTCACTACACCATCAAGCAACCTCTGCACGCCAATATACTTCAAAGCAGAACCAACAAACACCGGATAAAGCTTGCTGGCCAAAGTTGCTTTTCTAATCGCTCTATCAATCATTTCAGCATCAATTGGCTTGTCGTGGACGTAGAGGTCCATCATCTGTTCATCGTGTTCGGCTGCAAGCTCAATCATCTGATGTCTATGCTTATTTGCGGTGCGTTTCAATTCGGCGGGGATTTCTGTCTCTTCAAAAGTTGCTCCCAGCTTTTCGGTCTTGTAGAAAACCGCCTTGAATTTAATCAGGTCGATTATTCCGGCAAAAGAGTCTTTGGCACCGATAGGAATCTGCAACAAAATTGGATTGGCGAGGAGTTTATCTCGAATACTCTCAACAGACATCTCGAAATCGGCACCGGTTTTATCCATCTTGTTCACAAAACAAAGGCAAGGCAGGTTGTATTTTTGTCCCTGTCTCCAGAC
>CAYTTK010000064.1:14615-15231 GCA_964440735.1 uncultured Pirellulales bacterium | reverse complement strand
AAACAGGTGGCATAAATTCAATCATCGAGTGTCCGCCATTCGTAGAGCACCTCACAAACATGTCCTGAGCAGAGTCGAATGGATTCGTGTTAATTCATGGCTAAAATAATTTGTGGTTTAAAGTCAGTCAGCTCAAAAAATAGGCCGACATAGTTGGCCTTATGGTCGAAGGCAATTTCTATGAAAATCTTGCTTTGGGAATAGAATTTGCCGAGCACACCAAGCTGATAAAAACCGTGTCTATCTGTGTAAATCAGTGTCTAATTTCTTTGTGCCTTAGCGCCTTAGTGGCGAAAATAATCCGTGTAAATCCGTGTAATCCGCGATTACAAAGATAATTTTTTTGAAAATCTCTTCACCCCCTCTGTCAACAAACCCCTCTCAAAGGGCTGATAAACAGGCCGCCCAAAAATCCGCTTATCAGTATGAAAAATCAGTCCTTGGGACTCCTCACGGAGGAGAAATTGCGATTATCAGTATTAAAAACCACGATTCGGACAGGAGTCAGCCAGCCATCCCAAGGATAAATATGCTACTTTGTATTGCAAATCGCCTTTCGCAAGGCAAATCTAGCCTGGATGATGTCACAAGATCTACTTAAGAAAAAAAATGAATC
>CAYTTK010000064.1:0-14605 GCA_964440735.1 uncultured Pirellulales bacterium | reverse complement strand
GTCGATAAGAATAATAGATAGTTAAGGGGGTTTTGTTATGGAAGAAAGAATTGTAGCCCCTATCGGGTTGGTGATGGGTATCATCACTGACTACACCAAAAGGATTAGGGTTGAGTTGGAACTCGGCTTTAATCATCAACAAGTAAGACAAGAGGGTTTGTTTAAAAAAATTCATTCCCCAATCCAGGGCCGGTCGCCTCCGCTGTTCGTCTGTTAGTAGCTTATGATAGTTAAAAATATTATTGTTACAAAACTCCAGGCCCTAAGCAAATATGCTTACGGCCTTTTTTATGCTTAGTGAAAAAACAAGTTCCTATCGGCCTGTTTACTCGTGACAGGATTTTTTTGATGATTGAGTTTAGTCACCAGATTATTTAAAATGTCGTTGCCGAAGTAAACCAGAGGCCAAATGTAAAGCCAAATTGTCGGCTATAGGAAAGTCGGCAGAAAATGAAACTTTCAAAGAAGGATTTGACCAGCATACCGGTAATTACTCTTGTGGCGGCAAATCGCTGCCGTTGTGGGGAGTCTGCTTTCTCAGGTGGGATGCCTTTTACATAATTCTGTTATACTGGTCGGAAAACCTTGCTATCGGATTCTACAACATCCTGAAAATTGCTACCGCGAAAGTAAAGCACCCTGCAGAGCACATATTCAAACTATTCCTCATACCTTTTTTCGTGGTTCACTACGGCGGATTTATGGCGGTTCATGGCTTCTTTATACTGGCCTTTGCCAAAAAAGCCGAAGTCGCGTCTATCGGCGGAAAGGCCTGGCCATGCTTTTTTGTCTTTCTTCAACTGCTGATTAATGTCATAAGGCAGATGTTTTTAACGATTCCGCCACAGATGAAGCTCGCAATCCTCGCCTTATTTATCAGTCACGGCGTATCCTTTGTATATAATTATCTGCTAAAAGGCGAATACGCGACCGCCAAGCCGGGCGAGCTTATGGGCAAGCCCTACGCACGCATTGTCGTTATGCACATCGCTATATTAGGCGGCGGTTTTTTTACAATGATAATCGGCTCGCCGGTGGCGCTGCTGATAGTGCTTGTAGTTGGCAAAATCCTGCTGGATATCAAATTGCACCTCCGCGAGCACAAAAAGGCGAAAGCTCCTATCGCAGAACAAGCATAAAAGTGTAAGTTGGGCACCACCCACCAATCATAAAACGGTGCGCTCAGCATTCATTACCGCTTGAAATTTTAAACGGCTTGTGATATAATCCAGATAATTGATTTTTGTTATCCTGCCAAAGACAGCTAAAGAAGAAATTACGGGTGCCATTGCGTATCCTTTAGTGGAGACCATTATCTGTATAGTGAAGGGTTGCGAATGCTTATAAGAACGGTAGTAAAAAGTGACTGTAAGGTAATGCAATACAATTCAGACGATATCGGCAAACGGTCTCTCAGCATCAAAGCGAGACGTATATGCACAGGACTGCTGTTAGCTTTTATATTTCTGGTATTCGGCTCAGACAAAGCTCTTGGTAACGGAGAACCAAACTTTGTTCCGGACAGGCAGAAAGTTGTGCAATATATGCAAATGTCTCACAAAAACGTCTGCGAAGAGCTCAGGCAAATGTCTCCCACAGAAGCCGTGGAGTATTCTATAGTGTTGGCCTCGCTGCACCTATATGGGTCAAAGAATATAAAGGCAGCGAATGATTACTGCGACTTCGGCCTGAGCACAGCGGAAAAAAACAGTCTGAACAAGGCACACATATTGTTTCTATTGGCCGGGATTTCAGATATAAGCAGTGATTTTGCTGCCTGCTTTTTATACCTGGAGAGAGCTGTGCTTGCCTCAAAGCAGGAGAACAACAATAACCTGCTGAAACAAAGCTTGTTTTATCTGAGCAATTGCGCTTATCGCTACGGAGATTTCAAAAGAAGCCTGCAGGCGTGTAAGCAACTGCTGGAAGTGATTAAAGAACACGGTGAAGAACTGGAGAAAGCACGTGTACTTTTTGAGATAGGCGAAGTTTATTATAGAACACGTAAAATCCCGGATGCAAATACGGCTGCTACCGAGGCGCTTGAGATATATAAGAAAGCAGAAGATGAAAAGGGCATGGCGGATTGTCTGAAGCTGCTCGGAAACGTTTTCTCGGCGCAAGGCGATGATGCAAAGGCAAAAGAGAAATACGAGTTAGCCGCCCAACATTACGCAAACACAAACGACTGGCACGGACAGGGCAACTGCAATTTCAATTTGGCCCTGGTACATAAAAGACTGAAGGAGTATGACAAGGCAATCGATATGCTACAGAAAGCCAGTTTCTTTTACACAAAGTCCGGCTCTGCCGTTGGAACAGGTATCGCTCAAATGGAACTTGGGAATGTATATTATCTCCAAAAGCAGTATTCCAAAGCTGAGTCGTGCCTTGAACAAGCGGAGTTTCTTCTGAAAAAGGGCAATGATATATTTCGTCTTGCTCAGACGTTCGAGTATATGGGTGACGTGAAAGCAGCACAAGATAAAGATGAACAGGCCGGGGAATACTACAGGCGTTCTATACAAAACTACAAGGCCATAGAACTTATTGCAGACGAAAACAGAGTAAAGGAAAAGCTGAAAAACCTAATCAAGTAAACGGACTGCATATCTCATTTTTTTAGTTCGACAAGCTCACCACTTTGGGTTAGACCATTACTGATTTTCATCGTTTACCCTGGTTTGCGAGGAGTTCGAGGATTTTGCTAGATATGACGGGATTTTATTTATCAAGGCAATCAGTAAGACCTCCAAGACCCATTTCGGAAGTTTGGTGATATATTTCAGAAGAAATTACGTGTTTGAGACCTAATAGATTTGAGATCTTTTCAACTGGAACTCCTTCTTCGTATAATCGGCTGGCAAAAAATAGCCTTAGGCTCCGAGGTGAGAACTTTTCAATATGTGCTCTTCGCGCCGATCTGTTGCAAAGACGCAACAGCCACTTGCGGTACTTTCTCTTTGCCAATTTTATAGTGTTGTCTAGACGGTTAATGTAGCGATTGAGAATAGATTTTGTTGTTCTGTTCAGTGGGATACGCCGTGCTATTGATCTCTTATCCTTACGTATATACAGGTAATTACCTTTATAATCATTTGCTTTGAGGTTGAGGAACTCAGAACTTCGCAGCCCAGTATTTGCCAAGAATTGTACGACATCTTTATCTACACCAGAATTAAACAATAAAAGAAGCTCGTATTCGGTTTTAGTTATGAATCTTCTTTCAGGTGGCTCTTGTTTAAGGTAACTAATATTAGTTGGTAAACCTTCGAATTCATAGGTATCGTAAAACCATCGAAAAAAGTTGTTGATTACAGCAAAATATCCATTGACGGTTTGTCTCTTTACACCAGATTTAATGAGATAGTTCTTGTATCGATTAATATGTTTACTGGTGATGTTTTGAACGTATTTCGGTGCACCGTTCTTTAAGAAATGACTGAACCTTGACCTATAGACTTTCTGTGTGGAATCGGAGTAGCATTTAATATATTCATAGTAATCAGAAAGTACCTCAGTAAAAAGTGTCCTTTTTTCGTCCGATTTCATGTTGTCAATTATCGCCATAAACATAAAAATATCAAAATGTTTATCAAGATTGTTAGGGAACTTTTTCTTCCGCGAGGAGTTCGAGGATTTTGCCCTATACCAGAAGCGGTATAGGGTTGCCTGGCGGTTTCTGGCTGGTTAATGATAAGTATTCAGCTTTGGCAAGGCCTCTAATAATTCGGCCTCCTGTTCAACAGATACATTTCGACCGTCAAAGTGAAGCTCCTCTAAGCTCGTTAAGTTCTTTAGCGGCTCGATGTTGCTGACCTGCGTGCCGGTAAGGGAAAGCACTTCTGAGTAAAATCCTTAAATTAATACTGCTCATTGATATGTTTGCTCATGCAGACAATACAATCCTTCTGAGCCAGTTTCGCAGCTCGATTCTTTCCGGGAAGTTCAGATATGCAAAATCACTGAACAGCTCAGCAGCTTTATCATCATAGGCCAAAGCCGCCTTTATCTCATCGAAAAAGTTGCCAAGATGTATCCGCTTGCGGTTAAAACAAATCCGAACGCGCCATTTTTTATATATCTTACACCAGTACACTCCTTTGTATCCTGATGTACAACCCGTCCGGGCTTGCCGATTACGAGCATTTTGCTTTCTCGTACAAAACCTAAGATTGCTTTTTCGGTTATCAAGACCATTGTGATTTTTATGGTCGCATATCAGGCCTTTCGGCGCCCGCATAATCTCTCGATGCATAGATAATATTGTACCATTGCTATACCGGTGCGCGTAATAAGTCTGTCTGCTTTTCGTGGCACACCAATCATACCGGCTGAGCCAGTTGTAATCTTCTGCATCTACAATTGCAAACTTACCCTGCGTCAGCGGGACATACCTGACATCTTCAAAATAACGCAGGGTTTTTTCTTGTCGGCATGAGAATGTCCTTTCTGGCTGAAAATTTCGGCAGCTGGATTTTGGCTCGACAACGTAAAGTTTTCCTTCACAGCCGAATTTGTTGCTACAAATAAGAATGGGCCGGCTCAGGCAGAAGCCCTGCATCGCAGAGCGACAATTCTTGCATAGCTTTATTAGAGCTTCCCACTGCTGATTGCGAATTTCCAAAAACCCCATTTTTTCATCCCTCGTCCACTTTCTGTCATCTCTCGTTTCTCTTTTATCCTCCTCTTGCCTTCATAATATCTCCCCCCACTATTGGTTGAACTTGCGCAAAAGTAACGAATTTTGAGTAATTTTTAAGAAGTGCAATTGACGTAAGTGCTTATTTGAGAAGGAATAAAAAAAATTTTAAAAATTGGGATTTTTGCGCGCAACTACCTACGTTTTTGGTTGAAAATTCACCGAAATTTTGCCTATTTTAACTCTTAAAAACACTGATTTTTATTCTTTGTTATGTTATTTTTGTTCGCATAAAAGAACAGGACTGGTATTTAGCAAGAGCGGTAAAGATATGCACAAACCCAGTCCTGTCTATATTGGCAATCGTCCCTCGTCCGTCATCTATTATCCATCGTGCCTTTTTCTCAGCATTAGTTCACCTAAGCCGAGCAGCAAAACCGTCGCGGGCTTGCCTCGCCGAAGCAAATCTCAATCAACGCCTGCGCCATAGGGAAAATATTAAACTTCCCAAACCTAACATAATCGCGGAGGCCGGCTCAGGAATCGTCAGAATGATTTTGGCGTTATATCCAATACGAAAATCGCTATCAATTAGCTCTCCGCTTAGAAGCGTGCCGGTCAGATGCCTGATAGGATCTCGCTCGGGCCAGACACCACAAATACTGGTGATTTCTCCATAACCAAAGGGCTGGCCATCAACTTCGAAATCATAGCCGAATATTTGTATCTGACTCGTGTCAGATGGTCTCAAAAAGCCGACTACTATGCCACCGGTGATATCCACATGGCTGTGAGCGTTGCTGTGAATATTACTCCATATTGAACCGCCGGAGATATTTACTTGACTAGTATAGAAGCTGCGAAGATCCCATATTGAACCGCCGGAAATATTTACCCGGCTAGAATCGCCGCTGTAAAGCACGTCTATATCACCGCCGGTGATATCTACTTGGCTGACTTCCCAGCTGCAAAGCCGGTCCCATATTGAGCCGCCCGAGATATCTACCCGGCTGGAATGGCGGCTGAAAATACTATTTATTGAGCCACCTGAGATATTTACCTGGCTGGAACCGTTGCTGTAAAGACGGTAACCTATTGAGCCACTTGAAATATTTACTTGGCTAGAATCATAACTGTAAAGCGTGTGTATGCTGCCGCCCGGGATATTTATCCTGCTATGGTTATACCCGCACAGAATTCCGCCAGAGCTTTTACCATCCAACCAATTTATTGCTGTGTACATATAAGGCGTCTGATAGTCCACATATACATCATCGCCGATGAAGTAGTCGATGTCATGTGTCAAGCCGTCTCTAAAGTGGACTATTCCAGCGGATACGGGGCAGGTGCACAGAAACAATACCACCAAAGCGATAAATGACTTGCCTTTCATCAACTCCTTCTCCGTTATAAAAGGGTAACTGGTAACTGGTTAAATGGTTACTGGTAACCAGTTATCAGCCTATTCAGCCATCCGTGTGGGAATTAGTAAGGGCCGCTCCTTCTTTTGAACGCCTTATTGGATATACCGCTATTCCAATATTTATTATAGACCTTACCTGCGAAATGTCAAGGGAAAAATCGCTTTGTGCTCGGCTACTGCGGAATAGATACTGCCCGCCTATCGCAGCTAAGAATCCAGAACCACTTTCGCCTGTGGGTTGAATGGGTTTGTCCTGACGGCGAGAGAGAAAAGATATGGATAATTGGCCTTAAGATGCTCCATGTAAGAGAGCCATTCGCGCACCAGCAAACCATAAGCCCTCTTTATATCACCGGCTAAATGTTCATAGTCGGTATCTGGCAAACCACTGACAGTTGTTCTGTGTGAAAGCTCCTCTGAAAGATGAAAGACCGCCCATAGAAGCTCCGTGAAATTCTCGTGCTCCAGAAGATTGGGGTTCTCAAGCAGCCGAAGCAGAAAAGACCTTTTATCAATTAGAAGACTTCGCATTTGCTCAAGGTCGCCCCTGTGAATATCAATCTTAAAATCCCGTTTCTGAAGAATCTCTTCCATCTTATCAAAACGCTCATCTGACCAGTCCTTATCGACATTCAGATGCCTGCCGAACGTTTCGGCCTCGGCGTCAAAAACCCAAAAATGCTTCAGCAAAGACATACCGACTTCGCTGAAAAAGGCGCCGATGACCATATTCAGCTTCTTGAGCATCGCCCTTTTCTCTCTTTCGCTGAGCACCTGGTGTATAATCAGCGTAACAAGAAGAACCTCGATAAAAACAAAAGCAATATCACCCAGCAAATAAATGAAAATGTGGTGGGCATCACGAAAGATCACAAAATGCAGGATGTAGAAAACGCCTGAAAGCACAACGAGTAACAAACCAAATAGAATCCGCTGGTATAGTGGTCTTGCTTTCATATTTATTCTGTAACCAAGCCCGAATTTAACTCAATAATTTTTTATATGCGTTTAGCAGCCACAATGATACACCTAACAATGCTGCAATTGCAAGGGTTTTTGGACTCAAGCGGCTTTGGCGGCCGTCCTGGAAAAATCCCTTTACAAAAGCCCTTCTCTACAGTAAGCTATTGTGCTAAAAGAACTAAAAATTTCGTGCAAAATTGGAATTTTACAAGCCAAGTATCCGCACATTTGATTGCATTTACGGGTATTTGTTAACTGAGAGAATCTCCGATGGGTGAATTATTAGAGCAGATAAATAGTCCGGCGGATTTGAAGAAGCTGTCGGTTAAGCAGCTCAGGGAGCTGTCGGACGAAATTCGTCAGTTTATCCTCGACACGGTCAGCAGGATCGGCGGACATTTAGCCAGCAATCTCGGCGCTGTAGAGCTGACTCTGGCGCTGCACTATGTCTTTGATTTCAAACACGACAAGCTGCTGTGGGACGTCGGCCATCAATGCTACACGCATAAAATCATCACCGGCAGAAAAGAGAAATTCGCCCGGCTACGACAGGCAGGCGGAATAAGCGGCTTTCCCAACCCTGATGAAAGTGAGCATGACCAGTTCATCGTTGGCCACGCCGGAACCTCAATAGCAACAGCAACTGGAATGGCGATTGGAGACCTGAGACAAAAGAAGAAGGATAAAATCGTGGCCATAGTCGGTGACGCCAGTATTGTTAATGGGGCCAACTTTGAGGCCTTGAATAATCTCGGCCTGGCTAAAAGGCAGTTGCTGATAGTGCTCAATGACAACTCGATGGCGATAGATGCGACAGTCGGGGCGGTGGCAAAATATTTCTCTCAAGTTCGGCTGAGCCAGACATACGAGGATTTGCGCAAAACCACCAGTAATATTTTAGAGCATATGCCGGTCATCGGTAAAAGTGTTGAAGATGCGATTGAGAGGATTAAAAAGGGCATCCGAATGGTGCTGCCCGCCAGCCAGATGTTCGAGAGCCTGAACATCCCGTACTTTGGTCCGGTTGATGGTCATAATGTAGAATCTCTTATTCAGTTGTTCAAGGCGCTGGGGCAATTGGAGCACCCTGCGATTCTGCACGTTTATACGAGCAAGGGCAGAGGCTTTACACCGGCCGATTCACGACCCAGTAAATTTCACTCTACAGGTCCATTTAAGATAAATGGTGACGAGGTGCAAACCCGCGTCGATACGACCAGGCCAACTTTTACAAGCGTGTTCGGCAAGCACCTCGCAAAGCTGGCTGAAAAAGACGACAGAATTATCGCTATAACTTCCGCGATGTGCGATGGCACCGGGCTGGTGGATTTTCGAGAAAAATTCGGCGACAGGTTTTACGATGTAGGTATCGCTGAAAGCGCAGCAGTTGATATTGCAGCAGGACTGGCTCGCAGCGGCTTAAGGCCGGTTGTATGTATCTACTCAACCTTCCTGCAGCGAAGCTTCGACCAGATATTTCAGGAAGTTGCGCTGCAGAATCTTCCGGTTGTTTTCTGCCTCGACCGGGCCGGAGTTGTCGGTGCAGACGGCCCGACACATCACGGGCTGCTGGACATTGGATTTCTGCGGATGCTGCCAAATATGGTGTTGACGGCTCCTGCGAATGAGATTGAGATGAAGCTGGCGCTGGAATTTGCATTGGGCGCTGATTCGCCGGTGGTCATAAGGTATCCGAAAGACCTTGTTCCGCCGAAAAAGTTTGTCAAAGCCGCCTGTGCCGAACCGTTTAAGCTCGGCAAAAGCGTGGTCGTTAAAAAGGCAAAAGATTCATCCATCGCAATTGTCAGCTATGGAAGTGTCCTGGCTGAAGCGCTGAAGGCAGAGGCGCTGTTGGCTAAGGAGGGGATTGCAGTTGATGTAATAAACGCCCGCTTTGCCGCTCCGATTGATAAGAATATTGCGGAATTGCTGGAGGTGGGAAAAGCTATAATCACGGTAGAGGACCATAATCTCGCCTGCGGTTTCGGCTCAGCCGTGCTCGAATTAGCTGCAGAAAAATCAGCCGGCAACAAAAAACTACCTGCAATTCGTGTCCTTGGTGCGCCGAGGAGATTTATCGGACAGGATTCCCGGAAAGCCCAGCTTGACCAGGCCGGCATAAACGCAGATAAGATAGCAGAGACGGCAAGAGAAATGATTGGTTCTTGATACTCAAGGTTTTGTTGTGAGCTCAGTAAAGCAATCTTAATTCCAATCGTAAATCTAAAATTAAAAGCCTTGCCAATTTTCTGCAAGTTCTGCAAAGTCAAGGAAGTTCACTATACCATCACCGTTCGGCTGTGGTGCTATATCGGCTGAGGGAGTCCCAGGCGGGCCAAGCCATTGGTCAGCCAGTTCCGCCAAGTCCTCAAAATTAACCTCGCCATCACTGCTAATATCCCCGGCAATCTTCCTTGGCTCCAGAAAGACAACGCTTGAAAATGTCTGCTGCATTACCCCACATATGTCTACTATTTGATATGTTAAATGCCAATGTATTTCTGCTGGCTCAATTGGCACCGACCGGTCGACTCTAATGATACACGTATCTTCACTGGTGACAGATTCTTCGGGACCCACATACGCAAAACTAAAAATACAAGGAGGATCGGGTAAATTCATGTTGCCTGACACCTCAAGAAGTTCAAGCTGGACGTTCTCCAGCGTCAAACCAGTAAGGTTAGTCATGATCACATTACATTCATAGTCAAATACTGTTCTGTCAATACGGGTTTTGCTTACAACTTTAAAAACCACATCAAAGGGGAGGTCCTCACCCACTAAAATAGCTCTGGTAGCTGCATTGTTTCCATTGTTTCTGTCTGAAAAGTCCGGTCCAAGCTGAACCTTCATAATATATTCTCCCTTTGCAGCATTTTGCCAAGGTACAGAGACAGGTGTACTTACTCCGCTAGGTAATATTTCACCTGTATATTGTGTTTGACTGATTTTAATATAATCACCATTTGACGGAAGATGCTTTGAATAGAATGTTACCGGAATGTCAGGTATTGATTCCGGATTGGAAGAGTCGGCGTGAACTACAGCGTCAATAGTAATAGGTTCTCCCAAGGCAGGGTTAAGGTCACTAAAGCTTATGTCGCAGGAATGCAGCCAGAAATCAGGCATAGTTTCATACACTTCAAAATATCCCTGGGTTGTATGCTGGACGCTGCTTGCATCTGTTCCTGTTACTGTGATAGTAGCTGTGCCCAAAGCGGTTCCTGCAGGCAGTGGGTCAGTTTGATAGACCCACCGTGTCGGCGAAGGATGACATGGTTCTGCTGGCGAAAATGGTATTGGTTGGCTGACACTGTCTAATACAGTAATCGAATCCAATTGGTCACTCAGCAGTGGCTCTCTTGAATCCACAGTAATTTGTACCTGCTGACCTGTAACCGCCCATCTTGGACTTGCGGTTACATTAAACATACCGACAATTATATTAGAATATTTGTAATTATTTCCATTATTGTCATCGGAAAAACCTGGCCCAAGAATCGCTTTAATACGATGCAGGCCATTAACAGTTGGAGTCCAGTCAACACATACAGAATTGCTGTCACCAGGAGCCATCTGGTCAATAGTATTACTGTCGATTTGATATACTCCTCCGGTAGGCGGATAAGCATAAAATGTTACGGGAATATTTAATACTGTTTCATTATTATCAGCTCTTG
The DNA here is from genome assembly GCA_964440735.1 of uncultured Pirellulales bacterium. Taxonomy (GTDB): domain Bacteria; phylum Planctomycetota; class Phycisphaerae; order Sedimentisphaerales; family Anaerobacaceae; genus CAZBWE01. Next base: position 3,897 of record CAYTTK010000064.1, on the reverse strand, counting down.
CGTAAACCGTTGCACATATCGTAACAGTATCTGTCAAATCCGGAGTCTGATCGTTAAACGTTAATTCTCCTATCCACAGATCTGGTGTTTGAATGTAAGGCTGTACACAGAAGATTTTTTCCCATATACCTGTTAATGTCCCGTCCGTAACAGAAATCTCTATTGTAAATGAATCACCTGCCTGGCCGGGAACAGAGAACGGTATATAGAAATATCCATCAGGACCAGTCAAAGTACTCTGAAGATTTGTAACTACTTCATTGGAATCAATTATCTGGGCGGTGACTATACTGCCGAGAGCAGGAGATACAATGTCATCGGCACCGGTTATCTCGATTCTGTAATCGGCCTTACCCTGAATAATTGCCGTTGTGCCTTCGGTATAACAGGCAGGAGCACTATTCCACGACACATCAAGAATTGCGTTTGCATCGGTGGGATTGTCTATCTGATAGACTTTGCTGGCGCTGTTGTTGGTTTCATCAAGTTCAACGATTTTGTCGTTCGGGTCCACCGTAACCGTAATCAGCCGAAAGCTTGCCTCTGGCCATGTATATTCGACAGAAACAGTATTTGAATCACCCGGCAGGATACTTGAAATAATCTGTGAGCCAATAACATCATCGCAGTCTTTGAATACTACGTTGACATCTTCAGTCGGAATTAATCCCACGTTGTGGATTGTTGCTGAGATAGTAACAGGTTGACACGGCTCACCCGGAACCGGTACGAAAGTAATGTCCTCAGAAGTTACCAGCAGGTCTGGCAGCCCCTGGTACTCATAGGCGCCCATATCGATTCGGCCGTTAACTACCCGCGGATTGCCATCGAGGTCTGTTTCATTCGGCCCGGGTACATAATTCGGGTCACCGGCATCGATACACGGGGAATCTGGCCGCAGGTGATAGTCAATAACGTAGGTCCACTCCCTCCTGCCCCTTCCTCGGCCCTCCCGCCGGGGTTCACGGTATATTTTTATCAGGCCAACAAAGCAGGGGTCAGCATCAATGTTACCCTCGCCCCAATTTAACGTACTATTAGGCTCCACATATACTCCACTTGCTCCGCCTTCAACATCGCTATAATTAACATCCATTATCGGCGCATCTGCTAAAGCTATTTCGTTCCCATCGATAGCTTCGTTATTCCATAGGATACTGTTCCTTATAACCGTAGAATTCGGATCGGTACAATAAACCCCTCCGCCGGTATTTGTAGCTGAATTTTGTGAAATAGTGTCGTTAATAATACTAGTGTTAGCATTACAACAGTAAAGCCCACCGCCATAATCAGCATTATTATTCACTATTATACAATCACTAATTTCCGATACGCTATCCTCATAATAAATTCCACCGCCTTTGTCTGCTGAATTGTCCTTTATCTCACAGTTTGCAAACTTTCCTGAGCCAAATACTGGAATAAGGTATGTGAATATGTGCCCATAAGCTTCAACCGTTATCGTTATGTAGCCCTGTATGAAGTAAGGATCGCCATACGAGTAGACTCCACCGCCTTCAAGTGCATCATTATTTCTGATTATACAATTACTAACCTCTGACACAGTATTCTTCCGATATATTCCACCGCCATAGTCTGCTGAATTGCCATATATTAAACAGTTAGTAATTTTGGTTGCAACGCCATCACAATAAACACCTCCTCCATATTCCGTATTTCCACCAGTAATAGTAAAACCATCAAGAATTGAATTAGCATCTTCGCTGCTATGGAAGTAGAATCCCCGATGCGGTTCTGCTGCGCTTCCCTGGCAATCTATGATACATGTTTCAGGGCCATTCAGGCTCCTGACAGTAATGGCCTTGCCACCATAATCAATATCCCGATTGCCGTCGCCGGTAAAAGTACCCGTTAGAACAATAACAGTACCACCTTCTACGGCAACATCTATCGCCTCCTGTATAGCATCGAAGGGATGTTCTGGTGAGCCGTCCTCAAGCGGATCGCTGTAGTCTGGATTGCCATGACATGGGTCACCAGCTGCATCGTCATCAACATAATAAGTTGCTGGTTCAGAAACAATTTCAGATGCGGTAAATTCATACAAATTAAGTCTGTCATCACCTGCCGGGAAACCAGAACTTGTTGCATCAATGACCATAAGGCGTACATACCACTCGTCGTTGGTGTCCAAACTTGCTTCATGAAGGAGTGTGCCGGTGGCATCAGGACCGTCATACAGTCGAGCCGTACCATCTGGTTCAATTTCTATCGACCAAGTAGTCTTAGGCATTCCCGAAGTCAGTGATTGGCCTGGCAACATATTGCCGCTACCATCATCGTGACAGAGCAAATCAACTGTGCCTGTAGGGTGTTGGTTCATTGGCCAATGAACGCTTCCTAACTCAGGAATATAGCCGTCAGTTATCTGTATGTAATAGTAGTCATAATGCTGCCCAATACCAATTTCAGCCTCCCAGGTGAAATTGACAAGATATGACTTGCCGTCATTGAAATTGTAAACCGTGCGAACCCAGGCTTCAGCACCATAAGTATTACCAGATGTTGGTCCCCAAACTCTCCCGCTTAGATAACCATCGCTAAGGTCGATGATTTCTTCCCACGAGTAACTCCAATTTCCAATACCTGTGCCTTGTGATTCACTCCAGCCTCTTTTCGCTCCGCCGACAACCCATAGACCTGTATCAATCACCCCATCTTCAAAATCATCATAGAGTATAGGGTCACCAAAAACACTGGACACTATAAACTGTAACCCTAAAAGGAAGAACAATAAAATAGTCTTTTTCATTTTTCGAGACTCCTTTCAGTTTTGCTTTCTTTCACAAGAAAATTACACGGCTTCTAAACTCCGTAATATTACATCCTGCGTTTTCTAAGCAAACACAATCCACCCAAACCCAGCAGCAAAAGCGTTCCCGGTTCTGGTACAGTCCGGCCGGAATCGAGCGTGTCAAAAGTCGCAGGGTCGATGATTTCATAGAACTGCGAGCCCGGCTGGCCGGCACCAAACCAATCGAAACTGACACTAAACCCGCTAACAGTCTCGCCGACACCAATACCCGGGTTCCAGGCTTCGGCCTTTGCGTCATAGTATCCATCATCTTCCAACACCGGCTCCGGTTGGATAATGAGCTCATCCCAATTACTCGCAGGCGGGTCGAGCGTCTCGATGGCCAGGTTATCATAAAGCCCATAATCAAACCAGATGGTAAATTCCTTGATTGCGGGCGTCAAGCTGATATTGGTTACGCTATAGCAGTACTGCCACCTGCCTGAACCGAGGTCGGCTGCCTGGTATTGGACTTTCGTTACCGGAAGTGCAAAAGCTGCAGCAGTAAATAATAATCCCAATAAGCCCCCCGCAAAAACTATCCTTTTCATCAGATTCTCCTCTTTTTAGACACGGATTTACACAGATTAACGCCGCTTCAGCAATTTTACCCTTAAAAACAGATCCACTTTTTAGACACAGATTTACACGGATTAATACCGTTTATCAAAGATATTACACTCGGGGAAACCTCCTTATCTCCGCATACTATGCCCTCCTGACATTAAGATGGTAAGTATTATACATTATTGGACGCTAAAATGCAAGAAAATTCTAATTTTTTGAAATGGCCAAGGAACATCCAAAGATGGGCTGGGGTGAGGAGCAGATAGATTCGACTCTTCGACTATGCTCAGAGCAGGCAGGCTCACTATAAATTTGGGTTGATTGTCGGTGCGACATAGTCGATAATTAATCGAGAAGTTAACTATTTGAGGCGATGAGATGGCAAAAAGCAGCTTATCCAGACTGGTGGTCTTTGGTGACCCGAAGAAGCAACAGGTCGCAGAGACCATTGATGAATTTAAGGCCTTTGCGAAAGGCAAAGCCGAGATAGTCGCAAGCTGCAGTATAAAGGACTA
>CAYTTK010000063.1:0-15322 GCA_964440735.1 uncultured Pirellulales bacterium | reverse complement strand
GGGCTAAATATCTGGATTCCGCATCAGGTGCGGAATGACAAATTCGTGTTAATCCGCGGTTAGGTTTTCTTCGTTCCTTACCCTCCAATGATTTTTAATCGTTAGAATTGGGAGGATTTTCCGGCTCGACTCCAGCCCATTGCAGGCCACCTATCACCGCTTGTGCGATGTTTGTAAGGTGGTCGCCGATTTTTTCGATATTGTCAACCAAATCGATAAATATCAAACCCGACACAGGCGAGCAAAAACCATCAGTCATACGTTGGACATGGTTACGACGAAACTCCAACTGCATCCTGTTGAGGTTGTTCTCATTTATTAAAGCTTTCCGAGCCGATTCTGCATTATCGTGTTCCAGAGCTTCTCTAACATAATCAAACATCTGGTCTATTTCTTTTCTAAGCTGCGCCGCTTCCTCCAATGCAAAATCGCTAAAGGGAACTTTTTGCTCAATCTTACGTTCGGCTATCTCAACGATATTAACAGCATGGTCACCAATACGCTCTAAATCGTTTACCGTGTGCAGCAACACCGGCAGTTTAATGGATACCTCATCTGATAATTGCTCACGCGACAGAGCAGTAAGATATGATGTAATATCAAGCTGAAATGCATCGATTATATCTTCTATTACCATCGCCTTTTTCAGCTTACGGGCATCTTCTTCAATTAGCCCTTCGACTGCTTGTTGAACTGCACCTTTCGCACCCTCTGCCATCCGGATTATTTCACGCTTTGCCTGCTCCAGCGCTATTGGTGGAGTATTAAACAGATGCTTCTCCAGCACTACCGGTCTTTCGGCTAACTCCTGCTTCGTGACTGGAAGAATCTTCATAACTACTGCTTCCAACCATCTAATCCCTACCGTGAACACAATCGCGTTTGTCACGTTAAACAAACTATGCGACAAGGCCAATTCAGCCATTATCGTATTCTGTGACAACTCCCAAGGGCTAATAAAGCTGACCACTTTGCCAAACAATCCAGTCCATACTAAGGGTAGCATATAAATAACACCTATCACATTGAACATAGTATGCCCCCTTGCTACACGCTTTGAATTCCGTGATGTCTGAACTGCCGCCAGCTCCGCAGTAATAGTTGTACCGATGTTATCGCCTAAGATAAACGGTATCGCCACCTGGGCGGCAACCTGCCAGTTAATTCCAAAGGCGCCCTGGAAGGCCAAGACCTGTATTATCATAATAGAGGCGGAACTGCTTTGCAGCAGCATCGTTAACATCGTTCCCGCCAATACAGCCAAAATCGGGTTCTGTCCCAGCCAGATAAGCGCGTTCTGTGTGTTCGGGCTGTCCTTCAACGGGACAAATGCGTCTTTCATAAAGCCGATACCCACAAACAAAAGCCCAAAGCCCAGCAGTACACTACCAATGCTCTTTACCTTCTGCGTCTTTCCCACGAACTGCAGCAGAAAACCGACTCCAATAGCTGGAAGTGCATAAGCTGTTATCTTGAGCCCACCAAGACCAAATGTTGAAACAAGCCAGGCAGTAAAAGTCGTTCCCACATTCGCACCAAGAACAACACACAATGCCTGCTTTAAGGTTAAAAGGCCCGCGTTAACAAAGCCGACAATCATAACCGTTGTAGCTGAGCTTGACTGAATCAGGGCCGTTGTAACCGCCCCGATAAGAACTGCAATAAGGCGATGTTTTGTCAGTGCACCGAGGATATTTTTAAGCTTCTGCCCTGCAATCTCTTTCAGGCCGTTCGACATTATCCGCATTCCAAAGAGAAAGAGACCCAGCCCTCCTACTATCAAAAAAATCATGTCTTTTATCATTTCGTGTCCCTATAAATATAGAGAATTATAACAGCCACGATTTATTTTGTGCTTGCGTTCACAAGTATTTTTAAATTTTCATTAATTTTATTTGAGTTTATGTCAGTTTTTGTAAAATTTTAACCCCCTGCCGAATTTTATCGTCACTGGTTGCATAGCTTATCCTGAAATGCGTGTCCTTTTCGCTAAATACATTCCCTGGTATAATTAGGACGTTATTTTTAATCGCCTTTTCCACAAGTTCAGTTGCCCCTCCTGTCGGGGCTTTAACGAACGCATAAAACGCTCCACCCGGCTTAACCAGCTCGAAACTGCCCTTCAAGCCCTCATAAAGAAGGTCCCTTTTCTTTTTGTATGCCTCGACGTGTTTGCTAACATCATAATCAAGAGCGGCAATTGCCGCCTTTTGAAACGGCGTCGGCGCACAGACAAAAGTGTATTGTTGAATCTTGGTCATCTCCTCGACAACATTTTTAAGTGACTGTGGAGCCGCCACAAACCCTAATCGCCAGCCCGTCATCGCGTACGCCTTGCTGAAACCTCTCAGAAGAAGCGTCCTGTCGTAGTAATTCGCTATACTTGGGCAGTCGCCTTCATAGCAGAATTTCTCGTATATCTCATCCGACAATATAAGCACATCTTTTTCTGCTGCGATGTCAGCCAGTTTTTTTATATGCTTTTGTGAATATACCACGCCGGTCGGATTGCACGGCGAATTTAGCACGATCAGCTTGGTTTTGTCAGTTATTGCCTTGGCGATTTTCTCAACGGGTAGCGCGAAATCCGGATAACTGTCAACAAAAACGCATTTTCCACCCAGCATATTGACTATGTGCTTGTAAATTACAAAGTATGGGTCAGGTATAATTACCTCATCACCGGGATTTACCATCGCTAAAAAAGCCAGAAGCAACCCCCCACTGACGCCGCTGGTCACCAAAACGCAAGGCCTCTCCCATCCAATCTCTTTTTTTACTAATTCACTAATCTTCTGCTTTAAAGGCGTATCCCCTGCCGTCTGCGAATATTTATTAAATCCCTCACGGATTGCTTTTATTGCTTCTTCTTTTAGCTGCTGGGGCACGTCGAAGTCCGGCTGACCTATTGAAAAATTAACCGGATTTTCCAACTCCGCCGCCAAGGCAAAGACCTTCCTGATGCCACTTGAATCAATTTTAGCCGTTCTATTTGCCAGGATATCTTTCATAATGCTGATTATATTAACTGACTATCTTCAATAATCCAACATAAAACTGTCATTACGAGCGTAGTCGAGGAATATATTTACCGAATCATCAAATATTGCTCTCTCTACTGAAAAGATCCTTCGCTGAAAAAGCAAATAGCATGTCTTGCCAATTTCGGTGCGTATAGTAAAAGCCGCCCCCGTTTCTGTCTTCGGCAGAAGACACAGGGACGGCTTCAAATACATATTTATAGTGAGTTTGTCGAACCTATTCTCGAATTCTATCTCTTCTTCACATCGGGCTTTTTTGCCTCCGGTTTTTTGGCTTCCGGCTTTTTGGCCTCGCCTTTCTTCGGCTCTGCCGTCAGCGTTTCGGGCGTTGCAGCCATACCTTCCAGCGCAGCCGCTTCCTTGGGAGGCGTTTTTTCCTTCTTGCCTGCGTGGCTCTTACGATGTGCAACCTTCTGCAGAGCAAATACCGAACCACCCTCATCCCATTTCTCTTCGTCCTTGAGTTTTTCAATCCGTTCCGCCCGCGACAGAACGTTTCTATGCCTTGTTAACGCCCCCTTTATCTTCAGTGAACGGTCCAGTGACATTCAGGTTCTCCTAAATTATTCAACTTTCTTACCGTATGCGTCTTTGAAAAAGTTTGGTGCAAACGTTTCGTATCCCTCAGGGGCCTTACCTTTGTATAGAGCACCAACTTCAACTATTTTTTGTCTTGCCCTGTACCCATCGGAGTCGGGTCCAAAGCCCTCGAATCTATCTTTCGTAATCAAGAAGTATCGTCCGGCCCAATTCACAATTTCGGTCTCAATGCCGAATTCTGCAAAATGTTTTTTTACCGGCACCAAATCTGCCTGCGCCTGATATTCAACCATGACAATTACATTGCTGCCTTTTGGCGCAGCCGATTCTATGTTTTCAACTGATACAGCTACTGGTGTCGTTTTTACGGGCTTATCAACAGCTGGCGGTGTGTTGATAACGAGCTGCCCTATCGGCTGCTCCGGCACCATTTGCGGTATTTTTCCTGCCGGACCCGGCATTTTTTGGCCGATGCGAAAGGCCGACAAAAGAAGCAGGATTATGACCAAAATTAATGCAATCGCAAGTGGATACGATATTGAGAACTCAATCCTGCCGGTATTAAATTGCACAATTCTCGGCTTTCTCCACCATTGGGCAGCCCTGCCGGAAATTACACTCTCATTACTTTCCGATGCTCGTTCATTTTCGTCGGATTTTTCCGGATGCAACCTATCTAACTTCTTGCCGTAGCCCGACTTAAACCGAGCTTTGGTCATTGCCTCATATAAAGCCATTTTTTTGTGGCCTCGTGCCATAATAAAATCCGCCTTAATTAAAATATTCGGCAGACAGATATTTTACCAGTATAACTACATCAAAACAATCCTGCATTGGCGAAATCATCTATTTTTCTATAATACTTTGAACTGGATTACAAGGATAAATTAACACGCGATTACCCGTTCTGAATGGGGTGATGAAAAGACCTCGTTGTGCTGTTAAAAACAGTTTTTTGAGATTATTACCCTCTTACTCTGTCGAAAAGCATACTTATCATTTAATTTTGGGAGTAGCGGGTTAATCTCGCTTTGAAATATGGAATGGATTCAACGATGCTCTGCAGCATGCGATAGAAAAAACAAAAAAATTCATCTTTTTTCAAATTTTCTGAAAAAATTTAACTGCGAGTATCCGCCGTTATCGGGGCTAAACGAGGCAAGTTGTTGAATAAGTGATAAGAGACTAAAGCTATCAATTTGGAGTTTTGGGAAAGTGGAGAAAGGGTGAGAAGCTCTTGGTTTGCCGGTTTTTTTACCTGTATGATGCAGTGTTGAACAGCCGTCGGCGGTGACACCAGAAAAACTCAAGATTAATAGCGCAATCTGCCGATGCGATGATTAGAAAAAAGATAAAAAGAGAAAGAAAAAACAAAGAGCCAAAATATGATAATTTTGCCCCTGTGAAGCGGAAGACGAGTATTTCAAACACTCAAAAAAAATAAATGGGATATTCTCGCTCCTGCCAAAACAGGGGTTTTTTATTGCCCTCAAGCAACCCATTTTTGTTATAAGCAACTAACTAAAAATTTAGATTTTATACAACGAAAATATAAATAGTGTAAATCTGTATTAACTCGCATCTAATTTTTTTTGCATTGTGTATGTTTTCTTTAGTAACTTCCCCCCACTATAAATGCGTGGAGCTCGCAAAGCAGACTCAAAGTTGCGAAGGCTGAATTGGTGGTTAGTTTCACTGTTTTCCGGATATCAGAGGAGCTGCTGCCGCTTCAACAAGATAAGTTAGCTGATAATTGTATTAAATTTCACTTGACAAAGCAGCCGCTGTAAACTATTAAAGTTTTTTTCAACATCTAATCGTTAATAAGGAGTAGTTAAAAATGCTACCTGCTAAAAAGATAAGCAAGAGTAGAACACGCACCCGCCGCAGTCATCATCGGCTCAAGGGTGTAAACTATTCACTTTGCAGCAAGTGTGGCCAGGCCAAGCTGCCGCACGCAGCGTGTGAAAACTGCGGCTATGTAAACCCGAAAATCACTTTGAAGCTGAGCAAGAAAGAGAGCAGCTAAAAGATGCGAATCGCAATCGACGCAATGGGAGGCGACAATGCGCCGGATGAGATTATCGCTGGAGCATTAGAGGCAATTGCGATGCTTGGTGAAAATGACGAGATCATACTCGTCGGACCGAAACAGGTAATTGAGCCACAACTGCCGTCTATGAGGTCTCGTGAAGGTGTTATTAGCATAGTTGATGCCCCCGATACTATTGGGATGGACGAGGCGCCTATAGAGAGTCTGCGGAAAAAGCCGAAAAGTTCAATTGCGGTTATTGCAAAATTAGCCAAAAGAAATCAGACTGACGCAATCATTTCGGCAGGTAACACAGGTGCCTGCGTTGCTGCTTTCCAGATGAGGATGAGAAATCTGCCCGGCGTTATTCGCCCGGGGATAGCAGTTGTATTTCCGACCTTTGAAGGGCCGGTAACGATATGCGATGTCGGAGCAAATATTGCATGTAAGCCAATTCATCTCTACCAGTATGGTGTAATGGCCAGCACTTATTCAAGACATCTGCTTGGTATCGAGAAGCCGAGGATTGGCCTTATGAGCATTGGTGCCGAAGACGCCAAGGGAAATGAAGTTGTCAAACAGACTCGTAGGTTGATGAAATCCGACTCCAATATGAATTTTGTCGGAAACATTGAGGGTAGAGACATTTTCAAGGGCGTTTGTGACGTTGCCGTCTGCGAGGGTTTTGTCGGCAATGTAATTCTAAAACTTACAGAAGGCCTTGTTGATGGCCTGTTCAAGGCAATAAAATATGAGCTAGCACAGGAAAAGCTACGCATGGCAATGAAGTTTAAACCGGTTATGACAAGAATCTACAAAAAATATGACTACAATGAATACGGCGGGGCGCTGTTGTTGGGCCTCAACGGCACTGCATTAATATGTCACGGCACAAGCCAAAGCAGAACGATAAAGAACGCCATTTTGGCATCCAAAAAATTCTACACACAAAAAGTAAATGATAAGATTATTGAATACCTCTCGGGAACTTGTGTAAGGACGACCGATGAGCAAGCCAATTGACGACCCCCCTGCTTATCGCGCTGTTATCACAGGCAGCGGGTCATTTACGCCGGCGAAAACGATGACGAACGCCGACCTGGCAAAGATGGTGGATACCTCGGACGAATGGATTACGACCAGAACGGGTATTAAGGTTCGACATATTGCCGCCGACAACGAAACTACCGCATTTTTAGCTACGGAAGCTGCTAAAAGGGCTTTAGACGGTGCAAATATTAGTCCTGAGGAACTCGAACTTATCATTGTTGCCACGGTAACGCCCGAGATGGTTTTCCCTGCCACCTCTTGTTTCGTACAGAAGGATTTAGAGGCAAGCAACGCCTGGGTTTTTGACATACACGCCGCCTGTAGCGGTTTTGTCTATGCCCTGTCTATTGTTCAGCAGTTTATAGAAAGCGGCCGAATCAAAAACGCCCTTGTTATAGGTGCCGAGACTTTGACCAAGATTACTGATTGGACTGACAGGACAAGCTGTATCCTTTTTGGTGATGGAGCCGGCGCCGTCGTCATCGAATCAAAAAACAACGCCGGTAAAGGTATTATGTATAGCACCTTGGGTGCCGATGGCCAATACTGGAAAGCCCTGAATTGTCAGGCGTATGGCTCTCGATATCCGGCACACAAACAATTGGACGACCCCAAAAAAATATATATGGAAATAATGGGACGCGAAGTCTATCAGCAGGCAGTCAGAAAAATCGTTGAGACCGTTACAGAGTGTCTGAATCATTGTGGACTCACTATCGACGATATTAAAATGGTTATTTCCCACCAGATGAATGCCAGAATCATTGAGTCCGCTGCAAAACGCCTGAACCTGCCCGATGAAAAGGTTTACCTGAACATCGCCGAATATGGAAATACCTCCGCCGCATCGGTTCCTATTGCCTTTGATGGGTGCGTCAAAGAAGGTAAAATCAAAAGAGGCGATATCGTAGTTTTCGTCGCTTTTGGCGCAGGATTGACCTGGGGTGCAAATGTAATCCAGTTTTAATCACGACAAACGATATACAAAAATGAAGACTGCTTTTTTATTTCCCGGACAAGGTGCTCAGGTTGTCGGCATGGGAAAAGATATCGCCGATGCCTTCCCTGAGGCAGCAAAAATCTTTACACAGGCCGATTCTCTCCTTGGATTTGACCTGAGCGGTATCTGTTTCGAAGGCCCAGCCGAAAAGCTAAATACAACGACGATTTCTCAGCCGGCAATTTTTGTAACCTCTGCCGTCATATTGGAGGTCCTCAAGACAAATCCCGCTACGAAAGGTATAAAAGCTGATGTAAAAGCAGGTCTTAGCTTAGGTGAATATACCGCCCTTTATGCCGCAGGAGTCATCAGCTTTGAAGATGCACTTATTCTTGTTCAAAAACGCGGCCAGGCGATGCAGGCCGCTGCCGACTCAACCGAAGGTGCAATGGTCAGCATCATCGGCCTTGATGAAGAGAAAATCAGTCAGCTTTGCGCCGAAGCCAGGGAAGATGAAATTTTGGAGGCAGTCAACTTCAATTGCCCGGGACAAATTGTTGTAAGCGGAAGTAAGTCCGCATGCAAAAGAGCCGAGCAGCTTGCCGAAAAATATGGTGCTATAAAAGCCGTCCCGCTGGAAGTCGCCGGCGCCTTTCATACCAAAATGATGTCAAGTGCTGCTGACGCCCTCGCCGAGGCGCTAAAAAAAACCAACATTTCAAACCCCTCCGATGTCAAGATTATTGCCAATATCAATGCTCAGTATTACCAAAACGCCGAAGATATCAAAAAAGGCCTTATAAACCAGTTGACTAATCCGATTCTCTGGCAAAAATGTATGGAGCAGCTTCTCGCTGATGGCATTGAAAAGTTTTACGAAATCGGCCCGGCAAGGGTTCTCACAGGCCTGATGAAAAGAATAAATAGAAAAATAAATGTGATTAACATAAGCAACTTGCAATCAATAGAGGAATTTTTAGAAAAAACCGCATGAAAATGTTTTGGATATTTGGTCATTTGATAATTTGAATTTGTCCTTCGACTTTGCTCAGGATGGTGAGCATGTCGAACCATTTAGAATTTAGGATTTAGAGATTCGAATTTTAGAGGATAAGGATGTCTGACAAAAAACTCGCCGTTGTAACTGGTGCCGCAAGGGGAATTGGCCGTGCTATCGTTTTCGAGCTTCTCAAACAAGGCCACTTGGTCGCAGGTCTTGATATCATTGAAGACCAGCTAAAAGACCTCGAAAATACAGTTAAGCAGGATGGCTACGAAATAATCACCCGCTGCGTGGATATCACCGATACCGAAAAGTTCACCGAGGTCATTGGGTCCCTCGCCTCCGAGCACGGCGGTATTGGTATTTTAGTCAACAACGCCGGCATTACCCGTGATAATCTGCTTATGAGAATGACTGACGAGGAATTTGATAAGGTCATCGAAGTAAATCTCCGTGCCGCATTTGTTGCAATGCGCGTCGCATCCAAATCTATGGTAAGAAACAAATTTGGCCGAATCATCAACATAAGTTCCGTCTCCGGTGTAATGGGCAACGCAGGCCAGGCGAACTATTCCGCCAGCAAGGCCGGACTGATTGGTCTGGCCAAGACCGTTGCGAGAGAATTGGCTAAGAAAAATATCACCGCAAATTGTGTTGCACCGGGCTTTATTGATACCGAGATGAGCAGAAAGCTTCCCGAGCCGGTCATTGAAGCCGCAAAGCAGTTAATTCCTTTACGTCGGCTTGGCACTGTTGAGGATGTCGCAAAGGCCGTTGCTTTTTTAGCCAGCGACGATGCCAGCTACATCACAGGCCAGGTCATTTGTGTCGATGGAGGTATGGCTATGTAGTTGCTCGCCCTGTTTACTTTCTGCCTTCCATGTTTAATCTTTTCGCTTCTTTGTCCGTCCTGCATAGTAAGATTTTTCATAAAGATGGATGTGTTTGTAGTCAAAAATTAACGCAATTTGTGCAAACAATGGATAATTCTGAAACGAACCGACCGGATACGGTAAAATTATCCACATTAAAGCCTGTGAAAATAGTCAAAAAAAATTAAAAAAATGTTTGTAGTTACGCCTTTTAGAAGTTATCATACCCGCCGATAAATTGTTGACACGGTTAGCTGCTTGTGTTAGTTATTGTAAATGGAATATGGCTTTAAGGTTACGAAAAAATTCCTAATTTGATTAGGGAGGATAAACAAGTGAGTGTTGACGAAGTGGATGTTAAGGCAATTGAGAGCAAAGTTATCGATATAATAAGTGAGCAGATGGGCGTAGAGAAGGCCGAAATAACACGTGAAACCTCATTTATTAACGATTTGAACGCTGACTCCCTGGATACGGTCGAGCTTGTTATGGAGTTCGAGGACGAGTTTGATATGAGCATCCCGGACGAGGAAGCCGAAAAAATCCAGACCATCGGTGCCGCAATCGATTACATCGTCAATGTTGCACATTCCAAAAGCAAAGAGTAGCGAATAAGTTTAGCATGAAAAAGCGCCGAGTTGTTATCACAGGCTTGGGCTGTGTCACCGCCTTGGCTGAGTCCGCTGACGAGCTTTTCGCTGCACTTTGCGAGGGTAAAAGCGGTGTTTCCACAATACAAGCATTCGATACGAGCACATACCCTGTAAAGTTCGGCGGAGAGGTCAGAACTTTCGATGTAACCAAATACATCAACCAGCGGGAAAGCAAGCGAATGGACCGCTTTACGCAGTTCGCCATTGCCGCTGCCATCCAGGCGGTAAACGACAGCGAGCTTGATTTCTCGAAGGAAGACGTTTTTCGGGCCGGCGTTATCACAGGAACTGGCATAGGCGGTATCAAGGAGATTGAGGACCAGCACCTGAGACTTTTAGAAAAGGGTGTCAGGCAGCTTTCACCTTTCACGGTACCGCGTCTTATGGCCAACGCTGCCTGCGGTAATGTTGCTATCTACTACGGCCTGCGTGGGCCGAATTTTTGTGTCTCGAGCGCCTGCGCCTCCGGCAATCATGCCATTGGCGAAGCATATATGAATATTGTTGCCGGGCGAAGTGACATTGTAGTAACTGGTGGTTCGGAAGCTGCTCTTACGCCGATAGGCCTGGCATCTTTTTGTGCCGCCAGGTCTCTGAGCACTCGCAACGACGACCCGCTTGCGGCCTCAAGGCCGTTCGATAGGGACAGGGACGGCTTCGTGCTGTCGGAAGGCGCCGGGATCGTCGTCCTCGAAGAATACGAGCACGCCAAAAAACGTGGCTCAAAAATATACGCCGAGATGCTCGGTTATTGTGCAACCGATGACGGCTACCACCTCACCGCCCCCCTGCCGAATGGCGACGGTGCTGCAAAAACAATGGAGCTGGCCATGCTCGATGCGGGCATAGACAAGGAAGAGGTTGACTATATCAACGCACACGGCACCGGCACCGAGCTCAATGACATCGCCGAAAGCACCGCCATCAAGACCGCTTTTGGCGAGAGGGCGTATGAAATATTGATAAGCTCGACCAAAAGCAGTCTCGGCCATTTACTTGGGGCCAGCGGGGCCGTTGAGCTTATAGTATGTGTAAAGGCCATCAACAAATCGATTGTCCCTCCGACAATAAATCTTGAAAATCAAGACGAGCGCTGCGACCTGAAGATTGATTACGTGCCGTTAAAGGCCCGGCAGGCGAAGGTCGATATTGCAATGAGCAATTCTTTTGGCTTTGGCGGCCATAATGCCTGCCTGGTCGTGGGAAAAGTTTAACGGATAATTCACCACAAAGACCGTAAAGTCCGTGGAGTTTCGAATCAGCAAATCTTATTTCTGCCCATCTTCGGATATCAATCTGCCATTTAGTATTTTCAGTACTTTGCACTAAAGAATGTTATCGATGCAACCGGGATTGCGTTTGACGGCGGGACGTAGTTTGTTTATTGTATGTTTGAAAATGAAAGCTGGCTCAGGGTAAAATACGTATGCCAAAAAAGTTTATAGATAAACTCAAGAACTTTACAAAATGGATGTTCTGCAACAGGGTCGTTGTTCTTTCCATTGTCATAGGCATAATTTTCCTGCTTTTAACGTTAATACTTTTTGGCAAGAGGATTGATTTAATCAAACACAGAGGGATGGATTATTGTCCTGGTGGAACGGTCTATTCCCGCATACTTTTTAAGATGTCCACACCTGCATTGACCGTCAAAGTACTACTGAAAAGGATGCATATCGGAAAAATCCCGTGGTACCTAATCCTGTATTCGCTTATGTTCATTGTCCAGATTATTGTTTATGGGATTGTCGGGAAAGTAGCAAGCATTATGTCATCCGACCAGACTGTAATGGTTTGTATATGCATAGGTATTGCTTTACTTGCTTTAGCCCTGGCTCACGACATCAATCCGGCCCAAAGCTCAGTAGTAGACTTGGTCAGGGGAAGGCCCTTTTATTTACTTCTTACTATATCAAATCTGCCGGCGTTTTTTTCCGGACAGTACCTTACAGGTGTATTTGGCAAGACTGCTATATTGTATTTATTCCTCTTTCCGTTAATGTTCACAGTTCAGATTATTCTTTATGGCTTTTTCGGAAAAGTTTTAAGCGGTATGTTACCAAGCGGGTAAAGAAGTATACAGAGCAGACTGATATTTTTTTAACTGGCGAGTTTTTCGAATGAATATACTCTGGGCGATATTGCTTCTGGTTGGGGGGTTGGTAATTTTATGGAAGTGCGCCGAGCTATTGGTATCAGGAGCGGTTGGATTGGCTAAACGGCTTGGCGTAAGCCCGCTGGTAATAGGCCTGACAGTAGTAGCGATGGGGACATCAGCGCCGGAGGTCGCAGCGAGCATTGCCGCTACCGTTCGTGGAATCGGAGATATTGCAATCGGCAATGTTTACGGCTCCAATATCGCCAATCTGGCTCTGGTAGGCGGATTGGCAAGTCTTATTCGGCCATTACAGGTCCAGAAAAAGACCCTCCTGCGTGAAATACCAGTGATGATTTTGGTGGCTCTGCTTTTATGGCCACTGCTGAGTGATTTATCTTTGTCACGACCGGAAGGTGTTATCTTATTAGTTGTATTTGTGGTGTTAGTCCTTGTGACAATACTTTTTGCGAGCAGAGAGCATAATAGCATAAGAGCACAGGAGCAAAAGAGCATAAGTGCGCAAGGGCATAAGGGAATAAGTACGACGAAAAGCTTGCTTTTCATCATTATTGGATTGGTGGGTCTGGCCATCGGTGCGGATATGACTGTGCAAGGTGCGGTATTTATTGGCGAACTAATCGGTCTGAGCAAAGCTGTCATCGGCCTGACCATAATAGCTGTGGGGACATCTCTGCCGGAGCTTGCAACCTGCATCTTTGCTACCATTAAAGGCGAGCATGATATATCCATCGGTAATTTAGTTGGCTCTAACATCTTCAATACATTGCTTGTTGTCGGCATAGCGGGAGTTGTTCGGCCGTTTACTATCGTGGCTCGACTGGCGGGGACTGACTACTGGATTATGATTTTTGTAAGTGTTGGCTTTGCATTTTTGGTTTTTATCTGCAGACGCACTATCAGCCGTTTTTGTGGAGCAATACTTCTTTTCGGATACGTTGCATATATGATTTATCTTTTCAATTACACATGGGCAATATAGACACTGCTATCTTTTCACGACAGAGAATACAAAGGTTGCAGAGAGGAAACTGTAGATATGAGATTAAAGAAAACTTTGCGGACTTGGCGGTCTCTGCGGTAAAACGAATCGGGTCTTTCCAGATAATCAATCCCGAACCAATCAGGCATTGGCCCAAGCTCAATTGGTGCGAGAACGAGAAGCCAAGATGTATAAAATTTTGATAAAAGTCCCTTTTACAAAGATTTAAGTGGTTGACTACAACCCTGCTTTTTTGCTATAATATTCTTTATCGCATATATCAACTTGCGTGTTGTGTCCATTTTTATACGATGTCACAGGTGTGATAAAGGGGTAAATATATGCAGAAACGAACTTTAGGTGAATTAGCTGAATATGTAGGAGGGAGGATTGTCGGTGACCCTAACATAATAATCAAGTCTGCTTCAACACTCGGCCGAGCAGGAGAAGGCGATATTAGCTTTTTGACTAATCGGAGGTATGAAAAGCAGCTGCGGACGACCAAGGCAAGTGCAGTAATCGTAGGCAAAGAAGCAGCCAATACTTTGGTTCCTCTTTTGATAGCGGAGGACCCTTACTATGCCTTTATGCAGATTATGGTGTTGCTGCACGGCCATCGCAAACACAAAAAGGTGGGTATCAGCCCACGGGCTTCGATTTCAGACAGTGCGAAAATTGGTGCAGATTGCCATGTTCATGATTTTGCGACGGTAGCGGATGAGGCACATATAGGGGATGGCTGTATAATTTATCCCTGTGCATATATCGGACGAGGTGTGCAGATTGGTAATGACAGCATAATATATCCCAATGTTATCATTTACGATGAGTGTAAAATAGGAAATCGTGTTATTATCAATGCGAATACGACAATTGGTGAAGACGGCTTCGGCTATGCCAGTTATAAAGGTACTCATCACAAGATACCTCAAATTGGCTGTGTAATTATAGAAGACGATGTGGAAATCGGCGCCAATTGTGGAGTTGAGCGAGGCACACTCGGTGATACCGTTATAGGGCAAGGCAGTAAGCTGGGCGACCTTGTTACGATAGGCCACGGCACAAAAATAGGTTCGCACTGTTTGCTCGTGGCTCAGGTAGGGATTGCCGGCTCGACAACGCTTGGACATCACTGCACGGTCGGCGGACAGGTTGGCATTGTGGGTCATATCAATATCGGAAACAATGTTACAATTGCAGCCCAGGCTGGTGTTATTAATAATATTCCAGATGGCAAAGTGGTATTGGGTGCGCCTGCTATCGAGGCCAATCAGGGCAAACGGGCATACGGTATAATACAATATCTGCCTGAAATGCGGCAAAATCTCCGAAAGATAGAAAGTCAAATCGAACGAATTATCCCATCTATCGGGTTTGACTCTGAACCGTCGCCTGAGCAATAGGATATCTCGTGAATTATAATTCGAGATATAAATCCAGAACTATAAGTTACATTATATGATATTATGGATGATTCAGATGTGCTTGGTCTGATTGCCGGAGGGGGTAGATTGCCGTTCCTTGTAGCGGCTGGTGCTAAGGGGGCAGGATTAAGAGTAATTTGTGTCGGATTAGCTGAAACAGCTGATAATGGCTTAGCTGACGAAGTTGACGTTTTTTACAGAGTTCCGCTTGCTCGACCCGGAAGCTGGATACGGAAATTAAGAAAACACAATGTCAGCAGAACGATTATGGTTGGGCGAATAGCCAAGGGACGTCTTTTTACACCCAGGCGAATCCTTCGGTATCTGCCCGACTGGCGGGCATTCAGGGTATATTACTGGCGACTGCGGGGAAAAAGCAGACTTACGGACTCATTTTTGCACGCCATGGCCGATGAGTTAGCAAGTGGTGGGATAATATTGGAGAATTCAACTATGTATTGCAAGGAGCATTTAGCAACCGCAGACCTGATGACAAAACGTCAGCCGAGCTCTTTGAGCGAAGGTGACATTGAATTCGGCTGGCAAATCGTTAAGAAGCTTGCCGAGCTGGATATAGGCCAGGCAATTGCAGTGAAGGAGAGGGAAGTAATCGCAGTCGAGGCGATAGAAGGCACGGCGGCGATGATTGAGCGAGCGGGCCGGATTTGT
>CAYTTK010000062.1:0-15398 GCA_964440735.1 uncultured Pirellulales bacterium | reverse complement strand
TCGAAAGCAATCAGACGCTGACCAACTGTACATTCAGCGGGAATTCCGCTGGTGACAATGGCGGCGGGATGTTCAACGGGGAGTATAGCAGCCCGATACTAACCAACTGTATGTTCAACGACAACTCGGCGGAGGCCGGCGGCGGGATGTTCAACGAGTGGTATTGCAGCCCGACACTTACAAATTGCACTTTCAGCGGAAACTCGGCTGGCTGGAGCGGCGGGGGAATGTTCAACAACGAGAGCGATGCAACGGTGACCAACTGTATATTCAGCGGAAACCAGGCAGCGCACTGGGGCGGTGGGATGAGCAACTGGGGCAAGAGCAATCCCATGCTTACCAACTGCACATTCAGTGAAAACTACGCCATCGAACATGGGGGCGGAGGGATGAGCAACTTCGATAACAGTAACTCAACAGTGACCAACTGCACATTCAGCGGTAACTCGGCCGGCTGGAGCGGTGGGGGAATGTTCAGCGACGAGAGCGATGCAACGGTGACCAACTGTATATTCAGCGGAAACCAAGCAGCGCACTGGGGCGGTGGGATATATAACCGCCAGAACAGCAGCCCCACACTGACCAACTGCACATTCAGTGGAAACTACGCAATCGAACATGGGGGCGGAGGGATGAGCAACTTTGACAGCAGCGACCCGACGGTGAATAACTGTATCCTTTGGGGAAATATCGCGCCAAGTGGAGCTCAGATATACAAAGATGGGACGAGTTCGGTAACTGTTACCTACAGCGATGTTCAGGGCGGCTGGCCAGGCGAAGGTAACATCGACATGGACCCGTGTTTTGTCAATCCCGATAGCAATGATTTTCATTTATTACTTGATTCACCCTGTATAAACGCGGGTGACCCAAGCGGTAACTACAGCGGACAGACGGATATTGACGGTGAGCTTCGGGTAATGTTGGGGCGGGTTGATATGGGGGCGGATGAGTTTAATCCGTTTGAAATAGAATTTATTGTTGTAAACAAAAGACGTATCGGCAGAACTATATTTAAATATGATTGCAGCGTATCTTTGCATAACATTTCACTCCTTGATGTAGAAAACATCCAGCTTGAGATAGTAAAAACGCCGGAAAATATGAAGATAATCGACCCAGATGTAACATTTGGTAATATTATGGTTGGGGCAGGGCAGTCGGCAACGAGTGTCGATACCTGCACCTTTGAAGTCGACCGAGCGCAAGCGATTGAGCCGATGGAAATAATCTGGTGGTCAAGCTGCGATTTAGTGGCTACCGGCCAGCAGATGCAGCATTCTGGCTCAAACATCGTTTTTCTAGAAGAAGACAATATTTCTGACGACCTTACCGGTGAAGGCAAGGTTGATTTTGCAGACTTGGCGGTATTAGCCAAGCAATGGCTTGGCCCGCCGGGGGACCCTTCAGCCGATATAGCACCACAGCCGAATAGCGACGAGATAGTTAACTTCCTCGACTTTGCAGAACTTGCAGAGAATTGGCAGGGTCAGCAACGCTGATTTTATACGTATTAGGTTCTTTGGTGATTGCGGACGAGATGCAGTAAGTTAGACAATCACACTGTTGCGAAGCATCGTTTTTTATAAAGAAATGAAAAAAGTGATAAAGCAAATTGCAGCTGCTTTAGCAATTGTGGCAGCTATTGGGGGCTCGACTCTCGCAATCCGGTCCGAAAAACCGAGCAGTCCAACCTATTTGCTGGATACAAAGAGTATTATAATCCCAACCACTGTAACGGGTGGAGATATTGGCAGCACCGCTATTCAACAAAGCAAAGTCGGCAAGAAAGGCATAACAATAGGAAGCAGCAGCCAAGCGTGGCAGCAGTTTACAGCCCAAAAAGGCAGGGGCTGGCTGGTCCGATGGAATACTATCACGGGAACGCCTCATCTGGTTACTGGCCGAACCCTGGTCTTACCCGATGGAAAAAAGCTAACAAAAAAGAACATCGAGGCAATCAGCCGCGACTTTGTGGCTGCTAACGTAGAGCTTCTAAGGATTGAACCGCGTCAACTGCGGCTGGCTAATGCGGTAAGAGCCAGCGGACGCTGGTACGTCAGCTTTCAACAAATTTACAATCAGCTACCGGTTCTCGGTGGTCAAGTGAATGTGTCTTATACCAAGGATGATAAGGTAATTATGTTCGGCTCGGATGTATACCCTGATGTAGTGTCGGACACAAAGCCAAAAGTGGGTCAAAAAGAAGCGATGAGGTTGGCTTTAGATGACTGCAAGGTGACGTCTGAGAAAAATCGAATCGGTGACGTTCAGATTTGCATTCTACCTGTGCGTCGGCCACAGGACTTCGATTATATCCTTTGTTGGAAGTTGGATATATTTCAGCCGGCGATACAGAAGAAGTGGGAATATCTAATTGATGCTACGGATGGAAAGATTGTCGGCAAGCGCAACATCCTGGTGTATGAGGTTAGCGGTACTGTGGAAGGGGAATACAAACCTGAGTTCGCCAGTGACCCGACACAGGTGGCTCCTTTCCCGTATGAGGACGTTAGCGCCCAGGGACCTGAAGTTGTTATTGCAACTTGGAACTTTGACAATGACCCTGGCTGGAGCACCGAAGGTCAATGGGCCTTCGGAACACCAACTGGTGGTGGTTCTTACTGCGGTGACCCCAATTCAGGTTACACCGGCAGTAACGTGTACGGATATAACCTGAATGGCGATTATAGTGACAATATGCCGGCATACTATCTGACGACAACGCCTATCAATTGCTCCGGCTATGAGAACATATACCTGACGTTTATGCGCTGGTTGGGCGTTGAGTCTTCGTATTGGGATAAGGCTGCTGTCGAGGTCTCCAACAACGGCATCACCTGGACCACTGTTTGGGCCAATAGTACAAATTCGATATGTGACGGAGCATGGGTCCCTGTCACTTATGATATCTCTACGGTCGCTGACTTTCAGCCCACGGTGTACATTCGGTGGTCTATGGGTCCTACCGACAGCTCTGTAGTCTATCCGGGCTGGAACATCGACGATGTTAAGATAATATCAATCCTGGGAGGAACAAACACCATCCAAACACAGACCGATGGAGCTTATAGTGTGTTGCCGCCTTGGATTCCCTGTATTATTACTTCGGAGCTCAGAGGGCTATATTGTGACATCAACTATGAGTGTGGACGGGATGGATTATTTGAACAGCCGAATGTGGGTCCTGATGATGTGGTGAACTTCACGTGGAATAGCGATTGGTATAACGAAATCGTCGAGTCGAGCATGTACTGGCACGTTAATTACGTTCACGACTACTACATCGCCATGGACCCAAGTCTGTCAGATTCTTCCACACACTATCCTTCGGGTTTAGACTATCCGATGCCGGTTTCTGTGCAGATGGGCTGCGAGGATGGATATTGCAATGCGTACTGGGATGGCGAAGGTATGGCCTTCGGGGCCGGTGACGGTTTGTTCTGCGATGACTTTGGGCTTCATGCAGAGGTAGTCTATCACGAGTACACGCACGGCGTGACATCAAAAATCTACGATGGCGTTGACTTGCCTTATGCAATGGAATCAGGGGCCTTGAACGAAGCGTGGTCTGACTACTTTGGATGTGCACTCAGTCCAAGCCAGAATCCTCTGGTTGGTGATGGTGGATTGCTGTTCGACTATCCGGATGGGTTCCGGACATTAGATAATACCTACCGGCGTGAAACGGATTTTTCTAATTCGGTGCACTTCGATAGTCAGATGGTAAGCGGAGCTCTTTGGGAGGCCCGGCAGGCTATCAACGGCAGTGTAATGGATGAGCTCGTTCACTTTGCACGATACGCACATACGACGACCTTTGAGGACTACCTTCTGGCCATTCTTGTAGAAGACGACACACGATATGGCGACAGTAATCTTACCAACGGGACTCCTCACGGTGAGGTTATTTATACGGCCTTTGGCAACCACGGAATCGGTGGATTACAGTACATCGCTGCGAGCATCGTCATTGATGATTCAAGCGGTAATATGAACGGAAAGCTGGAATCTGGGGAGACAGTCAATGTGTCGCTTACCTTAACCAATGGCTGGGCGGATGCAACTGACATCTCGGCCACACTGACCACTACCGATGCGTTCGTAACAATTACGAAAGCCGGAGCCGATTTTCCCGACATTTACCATGGCGGAGTAACCGACAATGAAACTGACCCATTTGTGGTCTCGCTGGATTCATCTTGTCCCGAAACGCACACAATCAATTTCGTTCTGGAGGTAACAGCAAAGGGTCCATACAGTTACTCACGGACGAACCTGCTTACTTATGCTGTTGCCATTAACCAGCTGGCCTATGATGACGGGCAGGTTGACTCCTACATCGGCGTATATGGAGCGGGGTCAGGGATGGCTGTGCGTATGACGCCGGAGAATTATCCCTGCTATCTCACACATATTCGCTTTTTCCCCTATGAAGAATCTACAATCACTGCCACTGTGTGGGATGACGATGGGCCCGGCGGTTCACCAGGCACAGTGTTGGGGGAAACCGACGTCAGTGTAAGTGCAACAGGTAGCTGGTCTGACGCGGACATTTCTTATCTGGGACTGAGGATTGACAGCGGCAGCATCTATGTAGGCTTGGTCCAGCATGATACTACGTATTTTAGCGGAATTGACAATGACCCACCTTATTACGAGCAATCGTGGGTTTACATCTCTTCTTTCGATAATTGGGTACCATTTACAAACGCAGGTTTATTGACCAACCTGATGGTGCGGTTGCGTTGGTCCGATGAGCCGCTGCCGCTTATAGAGCCGCCGTATGAGTTCACATGGTCGGTCGGCGAGCCGGTTTTCGAGTGCCTCAGTGCCATCAACGGTATGGCTCCTTACCATAACTGGGTCGCACTGACTCCAAGCGAATATACATACACGCTCTGGTCCAGTCTTTTTAGCCCATATGGGACTAAACAAGGATGGAAAGCAGATGATGGCTCCTGGAGCTACACTCTGCCATTTTCTTTCCCATACTATAACTCAAACTACAGCACAGTGAATATCAGCAGCAACGGCTTTTTGGACTTTGCCAGCACGTCCAGTGATTATTACAACACGTTGACAGGATTAATTACAAATGTTCGCATCGCTCCATTATGGGATGATTTACAGACAAACATCAATCTTGATGATGATATCTATATTGACGATAGCGTGTCAGGACAGCTTATGATTCGATGGCAAGGCATGACGTATGGGGCCATCGAGCCGGTTAATTTTGCTGTTGCGCTTTTTGAAGACGGATGCATTCGGTTTGATTATGATGGTGGCAATTCTAATCTTTCACCAACAGTAGGTATATCAGCCGGCAATGGAACCGATTATCTTGTAATTCCCGGCTACAACGGTTCTTACAGTCTCACAGATGCCGAGTCAGTGCTGTTGACCACTGCATTAGGCGCGTCATCACTGCCTGTCGGGATTGAGCTAAATCCCATCACGGGCTGCCTTTCAGGGACACCTGTTAGCGCCGGACACTATAAAGCAACCATCCAAGTTACCGACAGCTCGTTATCACCTCTGAGTGCCCGGCATATCTTCGATTTCTACGTGCTCAGGAAAGACTTGCAGTTTGCAGGGTTTAACATTATCGAAAAAAACCGGATCGGCCGAACTATTTTCAGATATGTATTAAGCTTATCATTAACCAATACTACCGACAGCAATATGACCGACGTATATGTTAAGCTGATTGATGAATCAGAGCAGGTTACGGCAGTTATCGATAGCGAAATATTTTTCCCGTTAATTGAAGCTGGCGGCACAGTCGATAGTAATAGTTTCAGCGATTACTTCATAATTGAAGTTGACAGGTCTAAGTTGATAACCCCCGGTAAACTTACCTGGCAGGTTGATTACACTAAAGCAGGCAACTCACAGATGCAGTTAATGAGTGCCTTACTTCCGATAGAGATAAGTGGTGCCCTTGCAGGTGATATAAACCATAACGGCAAGGTTGATTTTGAAGATTTGGCGGAGTTAGCTGAGCAATGGTTACAACCACCGGGGATTCCATCAGCCGATATTGCACCGCCAAATGTCGATGGTATTGTGAACTTCCTTGACTTTTCAAAGCTCGCGGAGAATTGGTAAGGATTTTAATTTTTGATTTACGATTTTAGATTTACGATTTACTCGTCGTGCGTAGTGCAGCGGGGATTTTATCGACGCCATTCGGGTTTGCGGACCATCAAAGGCGGCATATGTTCTGGCTTGACCTTTCGCTTGGCTATATTGGCGCAGCTTCTGTTACTCGGATACCAGCGTATAGTAAACAGTTCTGGCTCCAGAGGTAACTTGTCTTTTTTCAATTTGCCAAACATCACCAACCCTTTTCTATGAGCATCAATAGAGTCTGCACCTTCATCATATCGGCTAATTTATATAGTGACTTTCGGGAATCGCACAAAACAAACCTTATAATTCAGGCCCTATATAAGCTGGCTCCTCCGGCCCGAAAACAGTCGGCAAAAAACCGCCTTAAAGGTTTACCGGTATCCCTCGCTCAGCTAAATACTTTTTCATCTGCCTTATAGTGTATTTACCGAAATGAGCAATTGATGCAACAAGGACGGCGTCCGCACCACCTTCAATGATAACCTCATATAAGTGTTCGAGCTTTCCCGCTCCGCCGGACGCAATTACAGGCACTGATACCGCATTAGATATTGCCTTGGTCATCGGGATATCATATCCGGTCTGTGTTCCGTCAGCATCCATACTCGTCGGTAAAATTGCCCCAGCCCCTAATTCTTCGACTCTCTTAGCCCACTCGACTACATCCATTCCTGTGCCGGTTGTGCCGCCATTGATAATAACTTCAAAGCCGGATGGTAATTGCGAGTTCTCACACGTATCTATTGCAATAATAATTTTCTCGCTGCCGAATTCTTTTGCTGCCTCTTTAATTAAATCCGGATTGTGCACCGCAGCGGTATTGATTGATACCTTTGAAGCGCCCAAACCTATCAGCTCCTCAACCGCCCGACAATTGCGGATACCTCCACCGACGGTCAAAGGCACTGTAATCCTTTCGACGGTTCTTTTTACCGCATCGAGGAGGGTTTTCCTGTTCTCGATGGTCGCAGTAATATCCAGAAATACCAATTCGTCCGCCCCCGCCTGACTATAAACGGCAGCATTCTCCGCAGGGTCCCCAACGTTTTTTAACTTGACGAAGTTAATTCCTTTAACCAATCGGCCGTCTTTTACATCCAGACACGGAATTACTCTTCTGTAATCCATTTTATCTGCCCCAATAAATTAGCTGCCACCAAAATCCTTTTCAAGTTTGCTATTGGAATATATCAAATCCTGCCTGACGGGTCGAGAAAATATTTCCAAAAAACAACCGTCTCTGGCAAAACAATAAAAAAGCCGTAAAGCAGGGCGACAGTCACAATAATTTCATATATTACAGCCGTTTTCGCAGCTTATTTGTGAACTATTCTGTTTGTCTTATTTGTTGCCAGTTGAATGAGTTTCTGTCAAGTTCGAGTAGTTCAGCTCGGCTGATAAGCCAATTTTTGTCCGGCTGTTTCTGCAAATTGAGTTGTACTTTTACAAGAACAAATTGTTTATAGTTCTGAGCGACGTAACTATCCTTGTCAAATTTCATCATCACCGTCAGGATAACATCTGCATCCGGCGGTGATATTTCTATTTGCAAATTTATCTTTCTATTTTCTTCAACCGGGTCACGTGATAGCTCACTTCTGTAATGTGACATTAATTGTTCTTTGGAATCGTGATATGAATCCTGATAATTCGCTGAAATAAGCGCCTCGATTACGCCGGGATTTTCTTCTTCGACGGCTTTTATTCCCGTTTTGATTACCGACTTGATTTTCTCCAAATCGGTTTCCACAAAATGCTCCAGCCCAAAAGCAGCTATAGCAATAAAGACAGGAATAAGCCACTGCCACCAACGATGTTTTTGAGGGAAAAAACTGCGGAATCTGAACACAATATATAAAACAACAACAGCCGTAATAAATAATGTCCAGGGTTGTTCAAAAAAATTGAACATCTTAATCAGACCTTACTTTCAAATTATGAAATTCACCCTTGTAACTATAGCATTATTGCGTATTTGGACCTATTGAAAATTGTGTGAATTCACCCGGCTTGTACTGCTCTATCAACGAATGAACATCATCAATAGTCACTGCTTTAATCGAACCAATATCATCTTCGACCGTGCGATACTGCTTTAAATATACCCAGTTTGAGCCAAGAGCACTCAATCGACCCATTGGCAGCTCATTGTTAAGGACCAGCTTGCTGAGAACCTTATTTTTTGCCTTTGTCAGCTCGTCTTCATTTACTCCACTTTCGCAAAGACTTTGAAAAATATCCTCGACTATTCCAATCACAGCAGAGACATTTTCAGGGCTGCAGCAGATATTGTTATAAAATACCCCCACTCCATCCATCGGACAAAACTGAGTTACCGCAACCTCCGCCAACGCCTTGTCTACTAACTCCCAGTAAAATCGTGAACCAACACTGTCTCCGATGACAATCCCTAAAAGTGAAGCTGTAAACTTGGCTTCATCCTGAGCGCTTGGACCTGCAGACAAAAGACATATATGCTCACGAACCAAATTTGCTTTTTCGATTCGCTCTTTCTTTTTACCCCCTGGCGCTTCTCCCAGTTCTCTTTCAACCGGTTGACTTCGCCATTGACTGCAGTGTGATTCCACAACCGAACAGATTTGGTCCCAATCAAGATTGCCTGCGCAGGCAAATACAATATTATTCGGCGCATAACGTCTTATAAAATATTCCCGCATCTGCTCAGAAGCTAAGCTCTCTATACCTTCCTCACTGCCAATAACACTGTTGCCGCAGGGATGCTCTTCAAAATACAACCTTTGACATTTATCCATAACATCGAAACTGGGAGTATCTCTGTACATCGCAATTTCTTCTTTGATTACGTTCTTTTCAAGATTGAAGTCTTCCTCTCGAAGCGCCGGCCTCATCAGTTCTATCCACAGCTTTGTAACTTGCTCCAAATATTCCGGAAGAACAGCAGCATAATATACCGTGTTTTCCCAGCTCGTACCGGCATTGAATTCTGCACCGGTTCTATCAAATGCCTCATTTACTTCAAAGGCATTTAGTTTTTCGGTGCCTTTGAACAACATATGCTCTAAAAAGTGCGATATACCGTTTATTCGTTCGGTTTCATCGCGGGAGCCGGTTTTGACAAAAAAGCCCACAGCAGCCGATTTGGCAGCTTTATTAATCTCGCCAATCAAATCTAAACCATTTGCCAATGTCTTTTTCTTAAATTCCATATCTTTGTGCTACCTAATCACCACTTGTCTTGGGCCGATTGTCACGACCGTAAAATCTTCGAACTTATGATTTCTCAGAAAGCCCAAAACCGAATCAACTGTTGCCTGCTCAATCCTGCTTTTTATCTCATCTAAGCTCCGAACTCTGCCCAACATATAATAATCACTGCCAATCGTACCTGCTCTGCTGCTGGAAGATTCGCTTTGCAATATCAACGTGCTTTTTAACCCGACTTTGGCCCGGTCTATTTCTTCCTCCGTTATCCCCTCACCGAGGCGATTGAACTCACCGATTACCACATCAAGCGTTTCCTGCGCCTTTTCCGGTGTTGTTCCTGCATAGCACATTATCCCAGCCGCCTCTTTCAGGCCATGATACCGTGCCCCGATTGCATAACACAGCCCTCGCTTTTCTCTTACCTCTGTAAACAACCTGGCACTCATTCCACCTGAAAGAACCGATACCGCCACTCTTGCATCGTAATAGTTTTCATCTGTCGGTTTCACCATCTCAGTCATCAGGCCGATATGCACTTGCGCCCCCTCGTTTTCTATATGTAAATATTTGCTTCTCGTTCGTCCCTCATCTCTCATCTCTCGTCTCTCATTTGTCGTCTCACGATGCTCGACGCTCATATCAAACAAATCTTCCATCTGTCGACAGATAAAATCGAAATCATACTTGCCCGCAACTGCAAAAATCGTTTGTGAAAGATTAATATTATCTTTTATGAGTTGCTTCGTTCTCTCAGCCGTCAAAACCTTCAATTCATCGATTTCGCCTACAGTACTTCGCCCCAGAGGATATGGATAAAATTGTTCTCGCAGCTTAAGCATAACCTTCTGCCGTGGCTCATCATCTAAACTACGCACACCATCAACAGCCAACTGCCTTGCTGGTTCAAACTGGTCCTCTCTCAAACTTGGCTCAAGTATAATATCAGCATACAAATCTATCGCTTTAGCAAGATTGCCGGCTTCCAGTGCTGCCCCAATAGTTATATGGCTGCTGCCAAGCGAACTGGCCCGGTGCAGCCCCAGGCCGTCGAGTGCATCGCCAAGCTCTCTGCTGTTTTTATCTCCGGCACCTCTGAAAATCCAGTCAGCGATAACATTTGAAGCCCCGCAGCAGCCCTCCGGCAGCAGGGCGGCTCCCGCAGAAAGCATAAAGCCAAATGCCACCGACTTAACCGCTTCCATCGGCTCACCAAGAACTACCATCCCGTTCTTTAAGATATACTTATCGATGTTTTCCGCCATTTCCAGGCTTTTATTATCTATCCTATTCTATGTCATTCCAAAAATGCTTAGCCCCTTAATTTATAAGGACTCTACCTGACAAGCACATAAATACAAGTGTCGAGAATATTACCAATAAACAGAAGTTTCTACAACTGCCAAATTAAGAACATTAATTCCTATAGAATGAAGTGGTAAAAACAAAAAAACGATAAAAAGTGAACGTGATTTCAGTATAATCATAAAAACCGACAATTTTTAGTCGGCAGTGTCAGCCCGTGTTTGTAACAAATTAGGTTCTCCCCAAGCGAGGTTCGGTTGCTCCCGCACACGTTGTTCCCACCTCCTGCTTCCATCCTCAAATTCAACTTTGTTCCCATATATTTTGGTAACACGCACTCCGTATATCTTCTCTCCTTCTTCGATGATTTGGCCGTCAATCAAAGCAGATGACTCCGCTTGGCTCCAGAGGATACCCTCAACCACCCCGAACGCTTTTTGTGATTCCGCAGGCCGAAGTGCATTGTAAATAAAGACCACCACAAACACCACGGTCATAGTGACAAGCTGAGCCACAGTTAGCATCTTGACGTTTCTAATCCTCTGCCTCCCCTTTTTGCGTCCTATAAGCATATAAGCAGAAACTTTCTACCCCCACGTTGCAGTTTTATACATCCTGATACATCCTGAAATAAAACTATCTCCTTGTTTCGTTATATCGGTTCTTACAGAAGTGGACTTGATTTGGTTAGCTAAGTTTCTGTGTGTTGTAATATTGATTTATACATCACAGGCCCATCAATTCATAGTTCATCGAATCCCAAGTTCTTCTATCTGCCTCATTAATCGAAGGTAAACATTTATTGTGAGATAGCAAATTAAAATAGTAAAGGCAATAACTAAAGCTGTTACGATGAGCTTGGTAACCACTTTATAACGCGGGTTGAGCCACACAAGCGGCAGGGCAAGTGGGCCCAAGATTAGCAGTGTAATTACTATGGCAGATGTAGAAAAATACCATTTTGTCTCCGCCTTGCTTGACTTGGCAATAAACTCACCGCAAAAACGACACTTTACCGCCTCGTCCTGAATCTCCTCTGCACAAAATGGGCACTTTTTCATAAATTTTTTCGCTCATAGCAGATGCAGATTACCACCGATGCATCGCAAATCGCAAGCAATACCTATGCAACTGCTGCAGTTTCTTCCTCATACTCGTCAAACTTGACGCTTATCTTCTTGCTCACCCCTCGTGTCTGCATCGTTATCCCAACCATCTCATCAACAATGCTCATCGTGCGCTTGGAGTGAGTGATTATTATAAACTGCGAATCTTTCTGAAATTCCCGCAGCAGCATATCAAATCGCTCATTATTTGCCTCATCAAGCGCCGCATCAACCTCGTCAAGAAAGCAAAATGGTGATGGCTTTGTCTTGAAAACCGCAAACAATAGTGCAAGTGCCGTCATCGATTTCTCTCCGCCGCTAAGTAAAGATATACTCCTTGTCTCTTTGCCGGGCGGCCGCGCTATTACTTCTATCCCAGCATCGAGGATATCTTCCGCATCTTCAAGCACTATGTCAGCTCTGCCTCCACCAAACAGTTTGCGGAATATCTGCTGGAAATGAATCCTGATTTCCTCGAAGGTCTCTCTGAATTTCTCTCTGCTATTTTTGTTAAGACGGCTTATCAGCTGCTGAAGTTGTGCCTTGCTTTTATCCAGGTCCTGGACCTGAGTGCTTAAAAAGTCATGTCTTTTTTCAAGGCCTTCCTGCTCATCTATCGCATCCAGATTCACATTGCCCAGCCGCTCAATCTTGCCTCGCAGCTCAGCTATTTCCTCTCTTACCCTGTTCCAGTCAACCTCTTGGTCTTTGTAATCCTTGTAGGCCTGGCCTAAATCAATCTGTAATTCCTCCTGCACTCTTTCAACTAAATCCCGCTGTTTTACTTCTAACTGGCCCAATTCTACTTTAAGCTCACTTATCTTTTGCTCAATCTCACTTTTCTCGGCACGCTTAAGCCGAATAAGTTGTTCCGTTTGTTTTTGACTTTCGTGTAGTTCCTCAACTTTCTGTTGTAGTAATTGACTACTTTGTTGATTTTTCTCCTTTTCAACATACAACTCTGACACAGACCCCTCGCAGCCAAGAATATCCCTCTGGGCCTGTTCTAATTGTTCGCTGCAGCCTTGTATTTCCTCCTGCGATGCCTGCGTAGCAATATGATTTTCCCGCATCTGGTTTTGCAGACTCACAACCGCCTGTTCAACCGCCTGTCGATGCTCCGTCATTTGTCCAAGAGCAACCTTCAAATCCGTAAGCTTGTTTAGCAGTGTTTGTTGCTGTTCTTTTTGTTCGGCGTATTTCGTCTCAAGTTCCCTTATACGTGCTGTTCGCTGGTCATTTACCGCTTCCAGCTCCTGCAATTTCTGTTTTGAATCGTATTCTTTTTGCACCGATTGAGCTATCTGCTCCTGCAGTGTCTCGATTTCGCCGGCTAACAGCGGCTGCTCCTGGCTCAGCCGTTTTATATCCTGTTCATAAACTGCCAGCTTTGAGCTTACCTGCATCTTTTGAGTATTGGCTTCATAAATCGATGTCCGAAGGTCCTTTATCAATTTCACCAGATGTGTTTTTCCCGCAGCCCTTTGTTCAATTTGCTCTTCGAGCGAGGTGATTTCGGTTTGCACTTTTGCAATATTCTGCTGCAATTGACGTAATTGGCTTTTACGTGATATCAGGCCCGTTGTTTTACCTATAGGCCCAAGTTTTATCACCCCATCAGCGCCTAAAAATTCTCCCTTTAAGGAAACAAATTTGTACTCGGCCACCACTTTATCAGCAAGTTCGGTCGCTGTGTCAAGCGAATCTACAATCAGTGTTTTACCAAGCAACTGCCACACCAATGGCGTGTATTTGCTTTCAGCCCTTACAAATTCTGCGACCCTGCCGATAACAAAAGGCGTCTTCGAAAAATCTTTTTTATCAACAAAAGGCCTTATTTTATCAAGGCATATAAAATCGACTCTGCCATCAAGTTTTTCAACCGTCTCCTTATCAGCCAGCAGCTTGTTCGTGTTATTTATCACCAGAGCGTCGGTCTTGCCCTCAAGAGCTGCTTCAACAGCACTTGCGTATTCGACATCAGCAACAAAGATATCCGCCAGTAACCCTTCAACATAATCTAACTTATCATTTTCGATTGCTCGATATTGTAGAATCATCCTAACCGCATTATTAAGCCCTTCATACCTTCTCTCCATATCCGTCAATATCGATTGCTCACTGCTTAACGCACTGCGAAGCTCTTTGTTCTGGGCCAATTGCTTATTATCTGTTTCAAGCGCGCCGTCAATTGCATCTGTTTCTTTGCGTTTATCTTCCAAGCTACGTTGTAACTCTTTGAGCACTTTTTCGATATCTTCTAAACGGGCCTTATGTTGTGCCTTTTCTGTAAGTAGTTTCTCCAGTTCCGATTCAGCTGTCTTTGCCCGGCTCGATAGACGCTCCTTCTGGCTGGATAAACTGCCGCGATAAACTGAAATACTCTGGAGTTCGTTATGAAGCTGAGCCGTTTTCCTGACTATATCGATAATGCCGGATTTCTCATCTTCCAAATACGCTTCCAGCGAGACACATTCCGCATTTACTTGCTGCAAAACTCTCTTTATTTGCTCAACTTCACGATTTTTCTCTTCGAGAACCTTTTCTGAGTTTGCCAGTTCACTTCTGGATTGCGATAAATTTTCCTTAAAGAGATTTTCCTGCCCCTGCAGTTTTTCTATCCTTTGGGCTGCACTTTTGCTTCTTTGCTGCAGTTCTGTAATCCTCGTTCTCAAAAACTCGATTCGTTGAAGCTGCTGCTCAATCTTGCTCTGAACCCCAACAAGGCAATTCCCTGTACGGTTCAGCTCATTTTCTGTTTCTATTATCTTCTCGCCCAGTTCGCTCAGCAGTGTATCATTTCTTGCCAGCTCCGTTGCCAACAGCTCGCTTTGTTGCTCTACTTCTTCAAGGATAGTTCCCTTTTCTTTCAGTTGCGTGCTTAGCTTATCGAATTCTGCCAGCGAGTAATTAACCTGCAGCTTCTTAAGTCTCTGGGTATATTCCAGATAATTTCTCGCTTTACCTGCCTGAAGTTTCACACTTCGCAGCCGCTTTGACACCTCTCCCAGAATATCTGCAAGACGCAGCAGATTTTGTTCTGTCCGTTCCAGCTTACGAAGTGCTTCTTTTTTGTGTGCTTTATACCTGCTTATGCCGGCCGCCTCTTCAAATATAAACCTTCTATCTACTTTTGATGCGCTGACCAGATGCTCAATTTGTCCCTGCTCAAGAATCGAATATGCCCTGGTCCCTACGCCGGTATCCATAAACAATTCTCGAATATCTTTCAGTCGGCATATTTTGTTGTTTATCCGATATTCGCTCTCTCCGCTTTTGTATATCCTTCGTGATATCTGCACCTGGTCGGTGTCAATCGACAATTGTCTCGTGCCATTTCCATCAGGATTGGATATAAACAGACTCACCTCAGCTGAACCGAGGGATTTTCTGCTGCTGCTCCCGCTGAATATCACGTCCGCCATCTGATCGCTTCGCAAGCTCTTGACACTTTGCTCACCAAGCACCCATTTTACCGCATCAACGATATTGCTCTTACCACAGCCGTTCGGCCCAACAATAGCCGTTATTGATGAATCGAAGATAAAATCTGTTTTGTCAGCGAAGCTCTTAAAGCCGTCAAGAATAATCTTTTCAAGTCTCATTATTTCTGTCCCGTTGGTGATTTTTCAGACATTCATTTTACGCAATTGCGCACTTTTAGCA
>CAYTTK010000061.1:0-15611 GCA_964440735.1 uncultured Pirellulales bacterium | reverse complement strand
GAAAGCATCAGAGTTATGACGACTACATTATTGCGAAATGATTGGCCGAGGTAAGAAAACCTTCGGCGTATAAATAATTGAAAAAACAGATTGTTCATTCTTCGTAGTCCCGAGGGGATGCTTAACGGCGCGATGTAGAATTGAGGGGTGTGAGATTGTGAAAACTCAAAAAATAAAACTTAAAACCCAAAAGCAAAGTGGTTCAGTCCTTGTCTTAGCTGCCCTAGTTTTAATTATCCTGGCTGGTTTGGGAATAGGAATGCTTACAACGTCTTATGGAGTAAGACACCAAGCAATCCAACTGAAAAATGAGACGACGGCGATGCTTGCAGCCGAGGCGGGCTATGAGGAGGCGCTTTATCAGATGAGCAAGCAGAAGGATATGCTAAGCGCACTTCAAAAGAGTTTGCCTGGAACAAGCGGCACGCTGAGTTTTGCGGGCGGCTCCTGTAATTATGAGATTGGTCTTTATACATTCATTAAAGCACGCCCAGTTTACAAGGTAACATCAAACGGGCGTAGCGGCGTATTCAACAGGACCGTTGACGTTTATGTTATTCAGGCGATACCCGGCTGGGCGATGGGTATGTGCCGAGTAGCCAGCGGAACCAACAGCAGCTATCCGGTACACTTTGCGGATGGTGAAATCATTGATATGCCGGTGCATATTAATAAACTACCGTCGAGTATTGACCCTACTGATTTGAGAGACATTTATATAAGCGGCGAGCCGCGATTCTTAGAACGTGTATCAATGGGTGAATCAAAATACAGGGCCAGCGGTGGCGACAAGCCCGGTTATAACGACGGCCGTGATTACGACGACCTGATGTCTCTTTTTGAGGATGGTATTTATTTTAGACAGCCGGATTGCAGAATAACAGATGAAGAGGCGATGAACATGAAGATCGAACGCTTCAGAGACAGCACAGACGAGCAATTTAAATTAACACCGCAAGGAACAGCACCGCTTGATAATCGTAAATCAGCGGTTCAGCTCGAATTTTTTGTCGAAGACGGCGTCGGCAAGGTGCGCATAACCAATAATTGCACGGTTCGGGGTTATAAAAGGAATAACAACAGCACGACCTGGGATTATGAAATTAAGCCCGGAAGTGATGCGAAGGAATTCCGAACATACAATATTTACGCTTATCATGTTATGCCTGATGGAGGTGAAATACTCACCGTCCCTCTTGAACAAACTTACGTTACTCAGTCATTTGGCGGCGTGGAATCAGAACCCGGCGGTCAGATATTCATAAATGGAAATGTCGTTATCGGTGGTCACAATTCCCTGCACAACGGCGACCAAGTCGTCAAAGGAACGGTTGCAGTTGTAGCAACGGGTAATATCTGGATAGCGGACAGCATCAAGGTATCTGATTACGATAACTCGGGCAATCACTGGCCGCGCGGCAGTGATGATATGCCTGATGTCGAACATAATCTCAATGCCATTGGCCTGATTGCGAATGGAGTAATAAAGGTGATTGACCCCGGTATGTCTGGTTACTCAAAAGAATCTGACCTACCGTATTCGGAGCGCAAAGGTAACAATTATCCTGGTCCGCCTACGAGTGTGCCATCGGGATACGTTTATGCTCCGGTAGGTCACCCAGAGCCCGGTGGGCGACAATTACCAGATGGAAAAACATACGACCGTTATCTGTCGGACCAGACGATAGTGGAGGCGGCAGTGACGGTCGGAGGCGGCGGATGGGGGGCTGAAAATGTCGAGAGAAGCGGATACGGCGGTAGAAAAGAGGACCCCACCGATAGTTCGACCCCATACCAAGACCATCTGTATCTTCGCGGAGCTATTACCGAAAGTTTGCGAGGCGTCGTAGGACTAATACCCACATACTATTACAACGGAGACGGCTATATAAAACGTTATTACCTCGATAGAAGACTTCTCGAAGGGATTTTGCCGGGAGATATCTGGCTGCAGGGCAAATACGTCGCAACACCTGCCGGCTGGCATGATTTCAGATTATAGAAAAACAACCCCGCACCAATTTAGCCGTTCTGCTTGCCAAATCAAATCAGGTGATGTTGCTAAACTACGTTTGGCAGCATTGAGATTGCCACGGCCCTATGCTTTCTTGCAAGCCTCCCCCGAGTCTTCTGTCGAAGATAGAATCGGGGGCAGGTGAAAGCAAAAACGGGGACTCGCAAGACATAGTGCTGCTTCACAGCTCAATTGATGAGTGTCATTCCTGCTAAAGCAGGAATCAACAACCACGCAAGATTTGGATTCCGCATCAAGTGCGGAATGACAATCCATCAAAGCATGTGTGATGGACCATTGGGTAGCTATACTTCGTTGGCCAGATTCTTCGCTTCCTCCTTCACTGTTCTGCTTCGCTAAAGCTACGCAGAAACCAGCTTCGGAGGACGAGACGCTCAGAATGACATACTTTTATTGCTGGGCTAAATACCATCGAGCAATTACCGCTCCCTAACGGTCGCGGCTCTGTTCCAGCCAAACAACTACAAAACCGACCGCTACTTATAGGACGCTATAATTCAAAAACAGGCCTAATAGGACAAAAACAACTAATATCTAATTTCCAAGTAAAACAGCCGGTTTTTTAAGCCGATGAATGTCTGCAATGCGTGATGGTTATTGCGCAAAATTAAAACGATATATAAAAACGGATTGGAAATGGTATTTAATTTCAGGCAAAACGAGGTTTTAGGACTGGATATCGGCTCCTCAACAGTGAAGGTAATCCAGTTAAGCAAAGACAGTTCAGGCTATGTAGTCATCGCAGCCGGTATCGTCGATATTTCATCAGACCAAAGCGATAAGGCACTAAATGTCGTCAGAGCAATCAGCAAATGCCTTGAGCTAACAGGTGTTCAGACAAAATTTGCTGTTTGCAGCGTATGCGGTACTGAAGTTGCTGTCCGAGATTTTGAGTTTCCTTATTTGCCGCCGGAAGAAACAGAAGGAGCGGTTCTGCTCGAGGCCTCACAGGTTTGCCCATTCAATATACAAGACGGATGTATTGACTATCAATCGATACCTAAAGACGATGATAAGACGAGCGGGGTCTTAGTAGCAGCGACGAATGCGATAATAAAAAGCAAGACACAACTTGTTCAAGAAGCATCTCTTGAATGCGCCCTGATGGATGTTGACGGTCTTGCACTTTTGAATTGTTTCAGCGCATATCAAAAACCGCAGGCAGGGCAGACGATAGCCATCCTGAACGTTGGAAGCTCTTTCACAACTCTGGCAATTATGAGGGAAAATGGTTTGCCATTTATTCGCGATTTGGCTTATGCCGGAGACGATATTATAGAGCAGATTGCAGCTGAAAAGAACCTGCAAGCGGAAACTGTCAAAAGGATTTTGTGTGGTGAATCGATAACAGAACAAATAGACCTCCGCGAAAGTCTGGAAAAGGCGTGTAATAAATTGATAATCGATGTTACCAAGACATCACACTATTACAAGGCCGAGGAGAAACCAGCGGTTGTTGAAAAGATATTCGTCTGCGGCGGTTTTGCTCAGGTCAAAGGATTCGTGGAGCTGCTCAACAACCGTCTGCCGGCAGAAGCGGTGTTGTGGAACCCATTCGAAAAGATACGCTGCAAGACAGGTCAATGGTCCCGAGGTATTCTCGAAAGCCGTGGCCCAGCAATGGCAATAGCAGCAGGTCTTGCTATGAGGTCGATCTGATATGTTCACGATAGATTTGTTAAAAGGAGAAGGTATTCCGGCAAAGAGCAGGCCTAAAGATATAGCTATTGCTTCGGCGATGATTGTAGTGCCGACTGTCATCGCAATAGTAATGTTTAGCTTATATCTGCGAAACAAAATCACCATATCAATACAGAAAAAGGAAATAGCCAGGTATAAAGCCGAGATTAACAAATCATCAGATACTATAAAGGCCCAAAAATTGCTCGAGGAAGAGAAAAACATCGTGAGGAATTGCATATCAGAAGTCGGGTCCTCTCTCAACATACATACTCAATGGACTCCCATATTGGCTAAAGTGGTGGAGAATATTCCCTATTCGACGACACTGACCAACCTCAGTGTAAGGCAGCGTTATGTCAAAAAAAAGGTCCCCAAAAAAGATGACCCCGAAAAAATGGTCGATATCAAAGTAATCACAAGAACATTACACATGAGTGCCTATGGAAGTGCACAAATTGATTGTGACAAAGCGGTCAAAGAGTTTCGCAACCGTCTTCTGTCTTCATCTTTCCTCGGACCTAAGCTCCAAAACATCACAGTTTCACAGAAGTACGGGATATCTGGTGGCCGGGATATTGCCTCTTATGAAATAGATTGCATTTTTAAGCCAAAAATGTAGCAGATACTTTATGAATTCGACTCGCAAAAAAGATTTAATAATTTATAAAAAACAACTTATTACAGTAGCCCTGACGTGGATAAGTTGCTTTATAGTGTTTGTGTTCGCTTATCTGCTTGTGTTTGCACCACAGAATAAAATCAAAAAAAGGGTCGAAAAAGAAATTGCCAAGTCAAAACAAGAGTACAACTTTGCCTCCGGCGCAACACAGGAGGAAACCAAAATCCAGCTAAAGAAAGAAATCGAGCAACTACAAAACAAAGTTAAGGATTTTATGATAGATTTTGCAGATTTGGCGAATTTGACATTTGATATAAGTCGGATAGCCAGTGAGAAAAGGATTTCATCATTCAGCATTAAAAATAAATACAGCGGAATCTCAGAAATTCGGGATTGTAAATACATAGGAAAGAACGAGATTGAAATTACCTTTACAGCCAGCTTTGACCAGTTTACGGCTTTCTTAAGCGCTTTAGAAAGACACCAGCCGGTTGTTTTTGTAGAGGAGTTCACAGTAAGTCGCGCATCGAGCGATAAAAACAGAACAAGTCTGCATGTTAATATGAAGGTATCGGTTTTTGTCAGAAAACAGCAATCGAGTTAAAACCGCCCCATTGCTTTGCTCGGAAGAAGGAATGGGGACGCAAGTTTATGGAACAAAAATGAAAACAATAGCAATAGCAAATCAAAAAGGCGGCTGCGGCAAAACGACAACCGCAGTTAACCTCGCAGCAGCTTTTACTACACTTGGCAAACAGGTTTTGATAATCGACCTCGACCCACAGGCACATACAACCCTTGGGTTCGGATATATCCCGGACGATTTAAATAAAACCATTTATGACGCTATTACCAGGGCGCAAGTTCCAATCTCGAGGGTGCAAATTCCTATCTCCAGAACAATCGTAAACACCAAAGTGAATGGTCTACATTTGTCACCGAGTAATATTCTTCTGTCAGGTGTCGAGTTTGAGCTGTCAACAGTCTATGGTAGAGAGTATGTCCTGCAACAGCAGCTGGAAACGATAAGTGATAATTACGACATATGTGTTATTGACTGCTCACCTTCACTGAGTTTGCTGACATTGAACTCATTGGTTGCAAGCACCGATGTTCTAATACCGGTTCAGACGCAGTATTATGCACTTGAAGGGTTAAAACAGTTACTTGAAACAATAGATATAGTCAACGAGCGTTTTAACCCCAGCTTGAAGATTCTGGGAGTTCTTTTGACCTTTGTTGAAAGCAGGACATCACTAAGCAAGCAAGTACAACAGCAGATGAGGGACTTTTTCGGCGACTTAGTATTCGAGACGGTCATTCACAGAACCACAACACTGGCTGAAGCGCCGAGTGCAGGAGAACCCGTTTTGGCTTATGCGCCCAAAAGCAAAGGCGCCGCTGAATACATTGCATTGGCCGAAGAGATAATAAACAGCAGGATTTCATATAAGGAGACAAGCAGTGCCAAAGTTCTGGCTGAGCAGATAACATAAGAGTATCTAAAAAACAGAATGATTCTGGTCATCGGGCGTGTGAAGCTGCCGAATTTTAGTGAAGACGGCAGGATAGTCAAGTGCCCACTGGCCTGTAGAGACAAGTTTACGGTACAGAAATATGAGAATAATAGCAATAGCAAATCAGAAAGGCGGCTGTGGCAAAACAACTTCTGCGGTGAACCTTGCGGCTGCACTTGCCAAAAAAGGCATGAGGGTTTTAATAGTTGATTTAGACCCCCAGGGGCACTCAACTATAGGGTTTGGATATCAACCTGACAACCTAACTACGACTATTTATAACACCCTTACCTTTACAAACGCTCAAATCCCTCTTTCCAAAATTATAAAAAACACGAACATCGAGTCACTTAATCTGGCACCAAGCAATATTTTGCTTGCAGGAGCAGAGCTTGAACTTACGCTTGTATTCGGAAGAGAGTTCGTCTTAAGCGAGCAGCTCAGCACGGTCCAGAACCAATACGACATGTGCGTTATCGACTGCCCACCATCGCTCGGTTTGTTGACCCTCAACGCACTTGTTGCGAGCACCGATGTCCTCGTTCCTGTTCAAGCGCATTACTATGCAATGGAAGGCCTAAAGCAATTGCTCGAGACCGTCAACATAATCAGAGAACGTTTTCATCCCTGCGAAGTAAAAATCCTGGGACTACTACTAACTTTTGTCGAAAGCAGGGCTACATTAAGCAAACAAATCCAAGAGCAAATGAAAGCTTTTTTTGGTGATTTAGTGTTCGATACTGTTATTCACAGAACTATAAAATTAGCTGAAGCCCCAAGTGCGGGAGAGAGCGTTCTGACTTATGCCCCCGACAGCAAAGGAGCTGAAGAATACAAGGCTTTGGCTGAGGAGATATTAAATGCAAGACAACGAACCCAAGAAAAAGCGTAAGCCGGGATTACACAAGGATATATCATCTATCTTTGAAGGTGTTCCGATCCCAGGTAAAGATAGAGCACAGCAGCCATCAGACTCTGCTACACCGGAGCAGGCGGAGCAAGGCCCTGGAAGTGCGCCAACTCCGGAGTCAAGGTTCCCTGTGGCAAAACCAAGGTCCGCCAGACAACCAATGACCAAAGTAACAGCCGCCAAATCCTATTTGCAAAAGACGTGGCAGAAAATAAAAGACAAGCTCTTAAAACCCCAAGAGGGCGTGAGTTCCTCGAAACAAAAGATAATGTTGGTCTTGATTCCGGTTCTCATTCTTGTTTTAATTTTTGTGCTCATGCCGCTCTTCAGGACACCCTCGCGTGAGATACCTGAACCTAAGGAAGTTAAGGTTACTCCGGATCTTGAACGCAAAATTGATTGGCAGATTCCGGAACCCTATCCAGCAGGTCTTCGCGACCCCATGCAACCAGCATCGTCAATGACAACTAAACCCGGGGGCGAGAAAATAGACAGCGAACGAATGGCAAAAATACCCGTAAAAGGTATTGTTTATAGTGAGGACAGCCCTGCTGCAGTTATTGGAACTCAATTAGTGCATGAGGGGGACATAATATCAAATATAACTATTGTAAAAATAAATCAAGACTCTGTCGAATTCCAAATAAACAGTAAAAGGTGGACACAAAAGGTCGAATGATAAAAGGTGAAATAAACGTTATGAAGAATAAACTCCGGTGGTTTT
The DNA here is from genome assembly GCA_964440735.1 of uncultured Pirellulales bacterium. Lineage (GTDB taxonomy): Bacteria > Planctomycetota > Phycisphaerae > Sedimentisphaerales > Anaerobacaceae > CAZBWE01. Next base: position 8,123 of record CAYTTK010000061.1, on the reverse strand, counting down.
GCCGGACGTCTGTTTTGCCGTGCTTTTCGGAAAACAGAACGCTTAGCCGTTAATTTAAAAGAGGAACTATCATGAAAAACTTTTTGATAAAACCCGTCGGACCAAAATTTGTAGCGCTTCTTTTATCTGTTTGTCTGATATGCGCTATCACCATAGCAGAAAATGGAGCGAAACCAGCAGAGGAAGCGGAAGTGGAAGCAGTAGCAAAACCGGAAGCGGGAACTGCAGCAGAACCTGCGGCCGAACCAGCAATAACACCCGCAGTGGAAATCAAAGAACCTACAGCGGAACCGGAGGAAGAAGCGGGCTCGACGCTTAAAGATCGGATGCAAAAAAGAATCAGTATCGAGTTCAGAAGCACTCCTATCGAAGATGCGTTAATGCTGATGGCCGACCAGGCGGACGTTGACATTGTAAAAAGCCCTTCAGTTACCGGCAGTGTAACAGTTAAGCTCACCGATGTGCCGCTGGGAGAGGCTCTGGACAACATCCTTGCAGCACACGGCTATGGATATGCAGCAGATAAGAATATGATAAGAATAGCGCCGGCAGGTGAAATTAGCCAAGTAGCCGAAAGGATTATCAGCAGAATTTATACAATCACGTACGCAGATGTCAAAGAAGTTGAGTCGGCTTTGAAGAGGTTCATTTCAAAGCAGGGTTTATTATCCTCTAATGCCGGCACAAGCAACATAATTGTTAAAGATACAGAAAGCCAGATAAAGGTCATAGATGAATTTATTGAGGCGGTTGACCGCATGACGCCCCAGATACTTGTCGAGGCAAAAATCTACGATATATCTTCAACAAACCGGCTGGATCTGGGCGTCGAATGGCAGGCGGGGCGATTTACCAACTATGGCGAGGATGGCCTTACAACTATCGGCGGAGCAGCCGGCGCCCTAAGCACCTTAACCACAGATGCCATACAATATACCAAAACGGATGGGACTGAACCATGGGTTCGCAGTATAATCAATCCCCACCTGACCGGGGCGTTCTCAGGAACAATCAACAAAGCCCCTAGCTCTCAGGGTATACTTCGATTCGGCATATTAACTCATAGCATCAACATTGACGCTTTAATCAGAGCCGAACAAGAAAAAATTTCCGCCAAGCTTCTGGCTAATCCCAGGATAATGGTACTTGATAATGAGGAAGCCAGTATAAAAATCATCGAGGAAATACCCTACCAGCAACTTACGCAAACATCGGCTGGCGGCAGTATTGGGACAACCCAATTTAAGGAGGTTGGTGTTGAACTTACTGTTACGCCGCATCTTACGCGGGATAATATGATAAGATTGCATTTAGTGCCAATATTCAGCGTTAGACTTAGTGATGTTGTGGTGATAGGTGGCGGAGCTTCAACACCCCAGCCAGTCATTGCTAAGCGTGAAGCTAATACTATGGCGCTGATAAAAAGCGGGGAAACAGTTGTAATCGGAGGCCTGCGTAAGCAGGATATTACGCAACAGAAAAACAAGGTGCCATTGCTTGGTGATATTCCTATTGTAGGCAATTTGTTCAAATTCGAAGGCGAAAGCACCGTCAATAGTGAACTTGTCGTCTTCATTACTCCTTATCTTATTGAGCAACCTACTCTTTCTGAAACAGAGGCCGAACAACTTAAAGATACCGAATTTCCGACACCGAAGGTCCCAACTACGAAACTCGGAAAGGACGAAGGCTAATAAACCGACGAATAAAGCAAAGCTTCGGCTGTGCAGGTGCTACCTGTACAGCCGTTTTTTTTTTAGGCAAACCTCTGGTGGCGCCCTGAGACAGCAACAATAAAGAACTCGCCATAAATTGCGGAGCTAAATATTTTTGAGATTGCTTCGATTCGCTCACAATAACTAAGTATCAATGATACTATCAGTCTTTCTTTAGATAGAGCGTCTGTGTTGGGAATGCAAATTCGATTTTTTCGGCTTCAAATCGCTTCATCATTTCCAAATTGACGCGCTGATTCACCTCGTGGTACAGCCAGTAATCAGCTGGTTTTACCCAGTAACTCATATAAATATTCAATGAGCAATCGTTGAACTCGTTAAAGTACACTCTCGACGGCTTCTCCGGGTCGGTGTTTACCTCGGGGACATCAGCGAGAATATCTTTTATAATCTCAACTGCCCTTTTTGCCTTTGTGTGGCCTGAATCGTAAGTTATAGTGATATTGGAGGTTCTTCGAATAAAAGGACGTCTACCCAAGTTTTCGACCGTTGAATTTGCTATTATACTGTTCGGTATGGTAACGAGATGACCCTGTAGTGTGCATAAACGCGTGCTTCTAAAGCCAACTTCCTCAATCGGGCCTAAATGTTCGCCTACCTTTACAAGCTCGCCCATTTGAAACGGTCTATCGGCAAATATAGTGATGGAGCCGAAGAAGTTTGCTATGGTGTCTTTGGCAGCCAAGGCAATCGCTATGCCGCCTACGCCGGCACTAAGCAAAAGTGACTTGATGTTTGCTCCCAGGATATTTTCGCTTATCAAAAGAACAGCAACAATCGCAATAGTTATCCGAAGGGCCTTGCGAAATACAGGCACGAGCATATCATCAAGTTTTGTTTCAGTTTTACCGACCAAGCGATTCAGATAATATTCAATTACATCAACGAAGCGATAAATTGCATATGCGATGGCGATGGCAGTTATCACCCGCGCTATGGTCGTCCAACCGCTGCTGATAGCGGTGTGAATCCCAGTTTCATCATTAAAGAATAAAGGAGTCCTGGCGAAGAATATACCGGCTGCAAATATGGCGACATAAATGGGATTAACGAGAGATTTAAGAGACAGACTTAAAGGGCCGATTCCCCTTTTTTCAACCAATCGCTGTGCATGGGCATTTACGACAAACTGGACAATTCGTCCTATGGCCATAGTTGCCAGCACGATTAACAAAACAAGGCCAAGTCGCCAAACTGAATTTCCTTTGATGATTTCATACTTCCACCAATCAATAGAACCAATTATTGATGTCATAATTCTCTATCTCCATAATATCGTAATGCAAACTGAGTTATATTTTTACTTCTGCTTTTTATATTTTATTGCTCCCCGTTTATCCATCAAAACAACCATTTTATAATTTTTTTCTTTACAAATAACAATGGTTAAACCAATAATATCTTTCGATATTTTACAGATACAACAGATTCCTCAGGTTCGTTTTGCCTAAATACGTGTATGATGAAACGCACAGCGCTAAATTTTATTGTCGATTTGATTAGCTTTGTAAATCTACTGATTTTGGCTTTCACCGGCTTTATTATCAAGTATATCCTGCCTCCCGGCAGTGGCGGCCACGGGCGGGGGTATCGTGGCGGTCGAGGTCCCGGTGAGATTAAAGAACTGTGGTCGATGAGCCGGCACGAATGGGGCGATATTCACTTCTATTTGGCAGTTTTGTTTGTGGTTCTAATAATGGTGCATATCATTTTGCACTGGGGCTGGATAAGAAATTATCTCAAATCATTTTTCGGCATTTCACAAAAGGCAGATTAAGTTATACTGGCGGCACAGATTTAGTGGAATTATTTTAGCTCAACGGACCAGTAAGCGTGGTCGAGGAACTGCTGCCAGCTTCGGTAGCGTTGCTGGCCGAGATGGATGCGAACAAAGGGATTGTGTCTTGGCCTGACCGGCTTGTGGATGAGCATTATACCTGCCTGTTTTGGAGTTCGGCCTCCCTTTTTGACATTGCATTCTGCGCATGCACAGACAATATTCTCCCAAACGGTCTTGCCGCCCATACTTCGAGGAATAACATGGTCGAGCGACAATTCGCTGGTTGGCTGGCGCTGGCCACAATATTGACATCTGTTTTTATCGCGTGCGAAAATATTTCTTCGATTAAGTTTCACCTCATTTCGAGGCAAACGGTCGTAAAACAACAGGCGGATAATCCGCGGCACCGCAATATAAAAATTGACGGTAGATACCCAGTCGTGACTATCCGGCTCAAATCGACGCTTGAACTGGCTCACCTCGCACCAGCTCTGAAAATCATAGTTTGAGTATTTTCCCTGGTCAACATAGACAACTTCGGCAAGCTCGCGAAAGAGCAAAGAAAATGCCCGCCTGGCCCCCACTATTCGAATAGCCATATAATGCTTGTTCAGAACAAGGACATTACAATCCAGCCCAGATTTGACCTCAGCAGCGAACATAATTGGCACTAAGCAAAATCACTCCTCTTATGTTTTATTTCACTTGCAACCTGGCTATGTAAATAACACAAAATATATGAGACTGCAAGTAAAAAGCAAAAACCGTCAGGACAAAAGACGTTTTTGCGATAAAAAACCAAATTGGCTCCAAAAACAACATGCGAATAAGCTTTGTGGAAGAAGGTGCACCTCTCCTACTGACACTTGCTCCGCAATGTGTTATAAATACACTTAACACACTACCACAAGAGCTATTGCCACTTTTTTCGCATTAAATCAGGCAATCAGGGAATGAAACCCGGAAGATTTGTTTACAACCTTCCCTCAGGCCCAACATAACAAAGCAGCCTTACGACCCTTTTTCGCTTTCCGTTTTGCTTACGGAAGCAGTTTTGGCAACTACATTTTCGGCTCTTAGTCCCTTTTCTCCCTCGACAGTATCGAAACTAACAGTATCACCTTCAACAAGAGTCCTGTATCCATCACCCGAAATACTGGAGTAGTGGACGAAGATATCGCTGCCATCAGCCCCTGCGATAAATCCGTAACCCTTCCTTGGGTTGAACCACTTAACTTTACCGTCTGACATAAAACGCTCCTTTTGAACAACATTACTAATACAAATTACTACTTTTGCGCCCTGCATTGAGCTCTACCTGACAGTCACCATTTGGAAACTATCTTGCTCTTTGCACCGGGCTACGGCATTTTACAAAAAATTATTACACGTCCGCTGATTCCGGAGCAGCACAAAGATTCTCTCTCATCAGCCGACCCATTTTAAATTTAACCGTTCGCTTTGCAGGGACCTTAACGCGCTCAAGAGTTTTCGGATTCTGTGCAACCCTTGCGGCTCGTGTTCTGGTCTCAAAGACACCAAAATCTCTGAATTCCAAACGATTATCCTCACACAGTTCACCTGTTATTTCATCAAGAAATGTCTGAATTATACGCTTGACCAAAACTCTTTTTGCCTGTGTCCGTTCTGCAATCCGGTCGATAAGTTCTTTCTTTGTAACTGTCGCCATAGACCACCTCTTTCAGGAAAAAGCGATTGAGAAACTTGATTATGCTTATCTTCCAAAAACCGCTGTCCGTGCTCCCTCTGACAAACTAATCTCTTCGGTTATTCAACAACTCATCACACACCTCTACTACATACTCTCTAACCAATGAACAAGCACCTTGCAGTCTGATTTGCGATACGTTTGGCAAATTTACTTTCCTTTATCAACCGCAAAACCAGCCGCCCCTCCTTTGCTTTACTTTGGCGAATTCATCTGAGCCACAAAACACGATAATGGAGGGGTCTCCAAAGCACCGCAAACTACTATACAATAAAGACTTCTATACATCAAGTAAATTTTACTCAAAATTTTCAGATTCCCAAAAAAACTTATACCATTACCAACACGGCCACGCCCTGCCGCTAAATACAGTCACTCATCAGCAAATTTAAACAATAAATCATCGATAACCAAACTTTTCTGCGATTTAGTGTAAGTTCATTATTAACAACAACTTACACAAAAACGCTGTTTTGTGAACATTATAGAGGGCTCACAAACTGAGCTTCTTTATCTTTTCATAAAGCTCTCCTTAGCTCCTGCATAAAAAATCAATATTTACAGTCTCTGGCCTATATTGGATTTGCCAAATCCGCCCTCCTATCACCGATTATTTGCAAAATAGGTCAAATTACAAGCATTTTACCGGCTAAATAAGAGCTTATCAAAACAACCACGCTTTATAAATTTGCGCCGGTCATTTTGATTAATTTCGAAATCCGAATCCCTTTTACCCACCTAATCGGGCACAAGTTTCACGAGGACACCAGAGCAAAGCCGAGAAATAAACTCAAAAATACAAATTAATAAAACCTCCAACAACAAGTGTTCTCATTAATAAGTTGATTTCCGCTTAGAAAATTGTTATTTTGAAACATCGACATAGTTAAGGATTCAATATAAAAAACAGTTTTTTTGCCATCAATAAGTTGAGCAACAGCATTGTTTCTGCGGCGTAAAAAAGGGTTATTGTCTCGAAATTAAGGAACCCAGAGCTTATATAATATAATGGATTAGTTTTATGTGCCCAAGTAAGACCCAAAAAACCAGCAAGGAGAAGGCCTCTGAAAAAGGAAAAGACAGAGCGACCGAAATTGCAAACACCCTTGAATGGCTGATAACGGCCTTTATACTTGCCTTTGTTTTCCGAGCATTTGTAATGGAGGCATTTCGTATACCAACCGGCAGCATGGCCGATACGCTTAAAGGGGCACATTTTCGGCTTCGCTGTCAACAATGCGGATACGAATACAATTATGGCTTTATACCGGAAAGACATAATATGCCGCCGGACAGCATACCACGAGTCCCCATCAGACCCTTTTACTCTCGCTGCCCAAGCTGTGGTTACTATCAGCCGACGGGCGGACCAATGCACGTAGCAAACGGTGACAGGATACTCGTGCTGAAGTGCGTCTATCAGTTTTTTGAACCAAAGCGCTGGGATACAATCGTATTCAAAAATCCAACCGAACCCTCCATAAACTATATCAAACGACTTGTCGGCTGCCCCGAAGAGAAAATTGAAATAATCGATGGTGATATATACATCGACGGTGAAATCAGCCGAAAACCCCCTAAAGTGCAAGAGGAACTGTGGATGCCAGTCTACGATAACGACTACCAGCCGGTCCGACCACAAGAAGGCCTATTTAACGGTCACGCCTGGCAACAACCATTTAAGAACTTCAAAAATTCAGAATGGGTACTCGACAACAAAGATAAACCAACGCTGTTTTATCTGGACAGCTCCGACGACCAAATCCATTCTTTTTTTTATGACACATCTGCAGGCAACGATTTCAGAGCAACCTACGCCTACGATGACATTGAAGGTTACAACGGTATGCCATATTGCAGCGACCTGATGGTGCGTTTTTACGCCAATGCAGAAAAACCACAGGGGCATATCGGCATAACAATGAGCAAATATAAAAACGATTACAGAGCGAAGGTCGATTTTGCCGGTGAAATGGCCATTACAAAAACTTCGGAAGGTAAAGAAACAATATTAAACAGCAAGCTAATCGAAACGGTAGCTATAAACAAACCGACGTTGGTCAAATTTGCCAATGTTGACCATAAATTGATTTTTCAATTCGGCGGTAACAAGATAATCCATGATTTGGGACGCGGACCGGACGATGCCGGCCCGAGAAAAACAGATATTCAGCCTCAGGTAAAAGTTTTCGGCTCCGGAAAACTTACACTCTTGCATATAGCTATTTTTAGGGATATTCACTACACGGCCAAAAAGTATGCCGGTAGTAACGAAATCGGAAGAGCTACTGAAGGTAATCCATTCACTCTCAAAAAAAATGAGTTTTTCGTACTGGGTGACAACAGTCCCAACAGCGAGGATAGCAGATGGTGGAGCAACGCCGGCGTGGCAAATAACGGCCCACCGTATCAGGCCGGCATCGTCCCGCGTGACTATCTGGTCGGTAAGGCGCTGTTTGTCTATTGGCCGCAGGGCTTCAAACTCTTTGCCCGGGATATTTGGGGAATTATCCCTAATGTAGGCCAGATGCGATTTATCTACGGGGGCTCAGCTAAAAAACCTCAATAAAGTCGGTAATCCAAAAATGAAAGGTTAAACGATGATGGATTTTATTCGATGAGTTCGTTAACTTGTATCCTTCTCTTACTCGTGTCTGACACCTGCATAATAACAGTCAACATTGTTAACGATGTGCTCATTACTATACCTGCGTATTATTATCAATCAGAAACCTCATGCATTGGTGTGAAAAAGCGATCGCCATAGCTCTCTCCTTTCGTCACTGCCCCGATACTGAAAAAACTTTATACGTGATAAAACTCCTATAATTACCAAACTTTATAATTGACAAAACTACGGGGATTTTGGATAAATCAT
>CAYTTK010000060.1:0-15967 GCA_964440735.1 uncultured Pirellulales bacterium | reverse complement strand
GTCTGGGTATGCCCGGTGTCCTGCCGGTTATGAACAAGCAGGCAGTGGAATATGCTATTGTGGTGGCCCTGGCCCTTAATTGCGATGTCGCCAGATTTACTAAGTGGGACAGAAAAAGCTATTACTATCCTGATTTACCCAAGAATTACCAGATAAGCCAGTATGATTTGCCGCTCGGTTCCAACGGCTTAATTGAAATACCGCTTAGCTCCAGTCAGACGAAGAAGATTAGAATAACAAGGGCGCATCTTGAAGAGGATGCAGGCAAAAATTTGCACACGGCAGGTAATTTTTCGCAGGTTGATTTGAATAGGGCCGGCACCCCCCTGCTCGAGATTGTTACTGAGCCTGATATGAATAGCGGCGCCGAAGCACGGGCTTTAGCGGTGGAATTGCAGCGAATGGTCAGATTTCTCGGCGTCTCTGAAGCCGATATGCAAAAAGGTCATATGCGTTTTGAGCCGAACATCAATTTAATTATCACCAGGGATGGCACCGAATACAAAACGCCGATTGTTGAAGTCAAAAATCTTAACAGCTTCAGAGCGTTAGAAAGAAGTATCGATTATGAAGCTCGAAGACAGCTCGATGAGTTTCTTGAAACCGGCCAAACGATGGAGATTGGCAATAAATCCACGCGTGGCTGGGATGATGAAAAAGAGGTAACTGTGCTCCAGAGAGAAAAGGAGGAAGCACACGATTACAGATATTTCCCTGAGCCGGACCTTGTGCCGGTGGAGTTGACGGAAAAGTGGCTTTCGGACATCCGCTCCGGCTTATGTGAGCTGCCGATAAAGAAGCAGATTAGATTCGTAAACGAGTATGGATTAAACGATTATGATGCTGGCGTTTTAACGGCAGAACGCTCGACAGCGGAGTTTTTTGACCAGGCCGTCAAAGCCGGTGGCGACCCGAAAAAAATATGCAACCTTGTATCTCAGGACTTCCAGAAACTGGCCAACGAAAGAGGTTGCAGTGTTGCTGAATTAGGAGTCTCGCCCCAAAAAGTGGCTCAGTTGGCTAAAATGATTACTGACGGTGTTGTTAGTGCTACTGCATCAAGCACAATAGTAGCTATAAGTGTTTCAGATTTGAACAAAACACCACAAGAAATCGCTGCAGAGCACAACCTGATTCAAAAAAGCGATGCAGATGAGCTTGAGAAAATAGTCGACCAAGTTTTGAAAGAAAATCCCAAAGCCGTTGAAGATGTAACCAGCGGAGGTAAAAAAAGTAATAAAGCCCGCGGCTTTTTGCTTGGCCAGGTTATGCAGAAGACCAAAGGCCAAGCAAATCCGAAAGTTGTTTCTGAGATTCTCAACAAAAAACTCAATTGACCCGCTTTTCTAAAAAGGTCAAAAATGAATCCCGTTAGACATTCTCAGGACAAGCAAGCTCGTATCTCTAATGGGAAAAGTCTGTAAGGGGATAAAAATGTCCAACGGAATGAAAATCGAAAAAAGCAGTAATATTACCAAAAAAGCGGTGGAGATTGAGGGGGCAAAGAATGTAGATATAAGATGGCTTATTTCCAAAGCCGATGGCGCGAAAAACTTCGCAATGCGGATGTTTGAATTGCAGCCGGGCGGCTTTACACCTTTGCATACTCATCCCCACGAACATGAAGTATTTATCGTTGAGGGCAAAGGCATTTTTGTTTATGAGGGAAAAGAATATACTTTTAACAGCGATTTCGTGATATTTGTGCCCGGTGATAAAGAGCACTGCTTCAAAAATACCGGCGATTCGCCTTTGAGATTCCTTTGCATTATTCCTGCAGGGGCAGGGTAAAGCCAGCCAAAAATTCCTGACATTCCTGGACGAAAATGTAGTTGACCTTCAGCTCGAATTCTGCTATATAAATACTCGTAACCAAAGAGGCGCATCAGGAGGCAAACCAAATTTTTGGGATTCGACTTGCAATATAGAGCGGGACTGTAGATAATCTGTGGGGATGTGAGAATGAGCGATTCTAAAAAGAGCGGGAGAAAATCCATTGAAACAGCAGGAAAACAGCGCGCGTAAAGCAAAATTAGAACGGATAAATCGAATCACCACAAAGAGTGAAAAACCTAGGAGGGTGCCACAGGGGCCGGAGGATTTGTATCGGGCCGTAATGGACAACACCTTCTTTGGATTCTCGCTTATAGATACCCATTACAAGATTGTTATGGTCAACAGTATGATAAGTAAATATTTCCACAAACCTGCCAAAGAGCTTATTGGTAAAGAGTGCTTTCGAGAATTCGAAAAACGCGATTCAATATGTCCTCATTGCTCCGGTACACGAGCAATGGCAACCGGCCTGCCGGTGGAAGTCGAGACCGAAGGCGTCCGTGATGACGGCAACCGCTTTTCAATCCGTATCCAGGCCTTTCCTGCTTTTGATTCGGATGGCGCAGTGACAGGATTCATCGAGATAGTACAAGACGTCACAGAACGCAAAAAGGCCGAGAAGGCTTTACATGAAAGGAAGGAAATCCTTCAGACCATCCTTGATAACATTCCTGTTATGATAGCTTTTCTGGACCCAGATGGTAAACATAAGTGGGTTAACCAGGCCTGGCAGAAGACACTGGGCTGGTCTTTAGAGGAAGCCCAATCAAAAGATGTTTTGAAGGACTTTTACCCAGACCCTCAATATTACCAACATGTTGTGGATTTTATTAGCAAAGCCGAATCGAGTTGGGGTGATTTCAAAACGCACAGACGCGATGGCACAGTTCTCGATACTGCTTGGACTAACGTTCCTCTTTCGGATGGTTCTAATATAGGGATTGGCTTGGACATCACCGAGCGCAAAAAGGCAGAGCAGGCATTGCGGGATTCGGAAGCCCTTTATACCTCGCTGGTTGAAAACTTGCAGCAGTCTATCTTCCGAAAAGATTTGGAGGGTAGGTTTACGTTTGGAAACAAAAGATTTTGCGAGACAGTGGGCAGACCACTCGATGAAATTATCGGTAAGACAGACTTTGATTTCTACCCTGCTCAGTTAGCGGAGAAATACCGCCGGGATGATCAAAATATTATTAAGAAGGGAGAAGTATTTGATACAGTCGAAGAGCACAAGCTCTCAGATGGCAAGAGAATCCACGTACAGGTAGTGAAAACGCCGCTCTATGATTCCGCCAGTGAGGTTATAGGTACGCAGGGTATTTTCTGGGACATAACCGAACGCAAAAAGGCAGAGCTCGCCCTGAGAAAAGAAAGAAACAAGGCTCAGACGTATCTTGATGTAGCGGCGGTTATTATGGTGGCTATCGATTCCGAAGGAAGAGTCGGTCTTATTAATAAAAAAGGTTGCCAGATTTTGGGCTATAGTGAGGATGAAATCATCGGCAAGAACTGGTTTGACAATTTTCTGCCAAAAAACATTAAGGACAAGCTGAGAGAAATTTTTAATAAGGCATTGAGCGGGCAAGCTGATGAACCAGAGTATTATGAAAACCCTGTTTTGACCAAAAATGGCGATGAAAGACTGATCGCCTGGCACAATACCATACTAAGGGATGATAAGGGCGAAGTCGTAGCTACCCTCAGTTCCGGAGAAGACATTACCAAACGCAAAAAGGCTGAGAGAGAACTTATTGATTATCAGGCCCAGCTTAAGTCTCTGGCTTCACAATTGACACTGGCCGAAGAGAGTGAAAGGCACCGAATCGCAACAGAGCTGCATTCGACAATTGGTCAGTCACTCGTTATCTTAAAAATGAAATTAGATGAGCTGCGAGCATCTACTTCTTCAAGCGAAATTAGCAAGACGCTCGGCGAAGTCTGTGCCTTACTCGCACAAACCATTCAGGGCGCCAGAACACTAACATTTGACTTGAGTTCTCCTGTATTGTATGAGTTAGGTTTTGATAAAGCCGTGGCCGAGTGGCTTAGAGACCAAATCGAAAATAAGCACGGAATCAAAACCGAGTTTCAAGATGATGGGCAGAAAAAACCGCTGGATGACGACATCCGTGTCTTTTTATTCCGTGATGTGCGTGAGCTGCTCTTTAATGTTGTAAAGCATGCACAGGCAAAGAAAGTGAAGGTTTCTATCAGCAAGGTAGCTGATAAAATACAGGTTAGCGTTAAAGACGACGGCTCAGGTTTCGAGCCCGATAAGGTCTCAGAAATGGCAGTAAAAAAAGGTGCTTTCGGCCTTTTTAGCATTCGTCAGCGGCTGGAATTGTTAGGTGGACGTCTTGAGATTGATTCTGTTCCAGGCCATGGAACTAAGATTACAATTACCGCCCCTCTAAAGCGGGAAAAATAAAGCCCAGAGAAAATAGATATGAGTATAAGAATTTTATTAGCTGAGAACGAGAGACTGTTGCGTCAGCTTTTGCGAAACATGCTGCAGGAGCAACCTGATATGGAAGTTGTGGGTGAAGCTGGAGATGGCCGAGAGGCACTTGAACTGGTTCGACAGCTTAAGCCGGATGTTGTTGTTATGGATATAACTATGCCCAATCTGAACGGAATTGATGCTACCCGACAGGTCGTTCGCGAGTTTCCCAAAGCGAAGGTAACTGCATTATCAGTCCATTCTAATACGATGTTTATCGTGGACATGCTCAAGGCCGGTGCGATGGGCTATGTATTGAAGGATAGTCTGTTCAATGAGCTTGCCGAAAGTATTCGAATAGTAAACGCCGGCGGTAAATATCTCAGCCCTAAAATCGCCGGCGAGGTAGTTGACGCCTTTATAAAGGGAATTGAACCAACCACCGAGTCCCCCTTAAAGGCCCTCACGACCAGAGAGCGTGAGGTGCTTCAACTTGTAGCAGAAGGAAAGAGCACGAAAGAGATTGCTTTACAGCTGCACGTAAGCACTAAAGCCATCGAGGCAAACCGCCGTAAAATTATGGACAAGCTCGATGCCCACAGCATAGCTGAACTGGTCAAAATTGCCATTATTGGCGGATTAACTTCCCTCGAGTCTTGAATATATCAGACTCAGCAGATTCAAATCTTTAACCATTACAAAACAACCATATCAGCATCAGTATTGATATAAGGTCTCAATTATTGTGTAGCATTAAATGATATAATAACTGACCTAAATGAAAGCAAAATATGACGATGTGTCGATTTATTTTGTTTATCTGAAAAATGGAGGTCTGATAATCCCGTCATGAGGATACCATTCATCCGATGATAGGTTTTTGTAACGTCAAATTTAGCAATTTGCTACCTTTAGTTTTTTGCGATTTGATAGATACTTACTGAAAAAGAGTATGATAAGCTAAAAAGCTTATTGGGGGACGCTAAGGACTGAAAGTGCCGGTGTTCCATTTTTAATTGAGGGGGGCGCCAGCCAAAGGGGGATTTCTGAAGCTGCCTTGCCGAGGATTATTTGGGGCAAAAAATAAAATCATATTAGACCACTAATAATAATTAAGGTACTGCTTCGAGATTGGCTTGCCCCCCGCTTCTCCTTTACCTCTAAGATGTGTTTATGGCTTATTCTTTAGAACCTTGCTTTCAGTCCCTGCTAACAATCTTTTTATATTTTCTCGGTGGCGTATAATGACCATCAGCGGGATTGCCGTTGCCGCTGCAAGTAATGGCCATAGTTTGATAAAATCCCATCCTGGTTTTAGAAATACTGCTAATAACAATGTTGCAGGGAACGTGATAGAAGCAACTATTGAAGCAAGTGAGACATATCGCCATATTAGAACAACCACCACCCAGACCCCAAAAGCAATCATGGCGCAAATCGTATAGTAAGGCCAAAGCCCCAGCGCTACACCGAGACTCGTTGCGACGCCCTTGCCTCCCTTGAATTTCAGATATAAAGGGAAGATATGGCCCAAAATTGCCGCTATCCCGACTGCCAACCATAACCAGATAAAAAGTAGTTGTTCTGATTGTGAGTAAGTCGATAAGGATTTGGCAGTAAGCATTGTAGCAAGCATCGGGATAAGCCCTTTAAGAACATCGAGAAAAAAACAAAAATACGCCCATTTTCTACCCAGTGCACGGGCGACATTGGTTGCACCGATATTGCCCGAGCCGATACTGCGAAGGTCTTTTCTATGTGCTCTAGCTATAATAAGACCGAAAGGTACCGAGCCGAGCAGATACGCCCCGATAATAGCTATCGCGAAAAACATATACATTATTTTAGACCCTTTTTTTGCAATACAGATTCATAAAAACTCTCAAGCTGTCTGGCAGCTCGGTTGATGGAAATCTTTTCTGTCAGATTATCTGAAGCAATCGCATCCGCCGCCTTTTGGATATTGTTTGTATCTGTGAAATAGTTCATAGCTTCTGCCAGTGCCGGGATATCCTCCGGCTTATCAACAATCCTGCCGTGTCGATTATTAACAAACAAATCAATTGCGCCGTTAAATCTCGTGGTTATTACTGGCTTACCGGCTGCTATCGCTTCGAGGATAAATCTGCTGCACGGGTCGTAGAAAGTAGGCAATATCGCAATGTCAATTATTGAAAGAACATTTTGAATGTGCTGGACAGTCCCTAAGAAAACAATTTGCTTATCAGCACCGAGCTTCTTTGCCTGCCTGATATATTTACCCGTTCTGCTGTTACCTGCCACTATTAAATATGCGTGACGTTTTGGACTGTATTTTTCTTTTTGATATTTGAGTGCTTTAATCAACGGCGATAGACCCTTTAATCTGAAATTATGAGCCCCAAATAAAAAAAGAACAGGATTATCCGCTTCTTTTAGTCCCAGCCGGGTCAGTATTTGCGTGCGGAATCTATCGGCCTGCTCTGTGTCAATCTGTCTATTTATTCTAATTCCATTATGTATAATCATTATCCGCTCATCTTCAAGCCCATAGTGTTGCTTGAACTGCTCGGCGACATACTGTGAAAGTGCAACGATTACTGCGCCGTCCGGTTCTTTGCATAGTTTACGCTCGGCTCGTAGAAGTGTGCTTCGTCGAAAATTGGCAAAGGCTGTAAGTCTCTTATAAGATTCAATAAATTTATTTTGGTAGCTGGCGGCGTTGCGCTCAACTGACTCGGCGTATGCGCCGCCGCGAGGCTGATATATATCGGCAAAGTCGAATGGTAAAACGCTGTGGATTAGACTATAAGGATTTTGTGATAAGTATTTTTTTAACGCCTCGGCGAAGGTAAAGTAACCGACGCGTTTGCCGGGCGTATCTTGGCACAGAATATGGATGTTCCTTGCATTGGTTTGGCCTTTCGCAGCAAGTATGTCAACTTCAAGCCCAAGTAACGATAATGCCGGTGCCAGTTCGAAAACCGACCGTTCTGCCCCTCCAAGCGATATATTTGCCCTTTCTATTATAATTGCGATTTTTTTCTTCATCGTAGAATTGTAACCGAATTTCTTCAGCTTGCAAAGGGAGCTTCTCTTCCGTGCTTTTTATCGTGCCTTGCCATTCGCTCGGTCTTGGTTATTACCTGGTGGATAAATATCTTGTCTTTAGTGGTTAGCTTCTTACCGCCGCTATATTTAAGATAAAAACGCAAACGGTCCGTATTGGAAAAATGCTTTGCTGGTGCCGAATAATGAATTTGAGCAATATCTTTTATTCGAAAACGCTGCTGGGAAAAAACCGGCTTAAAAACTCGTGCGAGGTCTATCAGGTATAATTTACCGTCATCGCTATAAAATATATGTGAAAAGTAGAGGTCTCGATGACGGAAATTTCTCTGGTGGAATTTTTTTACAAAACCAGCTAATTGGGCAATGAAACTTCTTGCCATTCTCAAATTTTCAACTGTAGCCGGGCCCTTGAAGCAATCAGGCAATTTTCGCTCTAAAGATTCGGCATTTGAAATTTTTTCGGTTATAATAAAACTTCTTTTCTCGAAAAGTCGTCCCCACCGTTGCCCGTAAGAGAGAATTTTGGGAGTATTTATTCCTGCTTCTGCAATTTCGTTTGCCGACTCGAATTCAAAAAAGCCGCAGCTTTTTCGGCTGCGATGTAAAACCCAGTTTCCAAGTTGCATAAGAATCGGCGGCTTGTCATAACGCTTTAGGAACAGTGTAACCGACGGTGATTTTATCTCAAATTGCAGGCGACTGCGAAAAGGAGCAAGATTGTTCTTGGCCAAACTTTTACCCGCAGTGAAAGAAAAAACTTCATCAATGGAAGTTAAGCCCAACTCGCTAAATGCCCTTACATAATCGGCATCGATAAAAAAGGATTTTGAAGTTTCTCTAAACTCCTGGCGAGAAAAGACCTTTGCTTTTCTTCGTTTATTTTCGAGTAATTCTTTGGCGGCCTCGCACACCATTTCTACTGTAACTGTCTTCATACAAAAATGTTCTGATTTTTTACATTTGGGCTTGGCACAGGGGCTGCAATATACGTTACCGATAATTTGAATCTCATTTTCGCAATCGGTTTCTGTCCAGGCCGGGTCGTTAGGCCCGAAAAGAGTCACAACCCTGCGACCCAGAGCTATGGCAATATGACGCGGACCAGTATCGTTGCTTATGACCAGTTCTGCATTGGAAAAAAGTGCCTTTAGTTCGCCGGCATTTAGTGACTTTTCACCTAAGTTGATAAGTTTGTGTTTGCTCGAAGCGCAAATTTCTCTGGCGATTTGTCTTTCGAAAGGATGTGGTGACACAGATACGACAACTGTTGCCTTGTATTCGTCAATCAGCCAGTCGGCTGTTTGTGCGAACCTTTCGCTTGGCCAGCATTTGCTCAGCCCAAATGCCCCACCAGGCACAAGGACGACAAGGGGTCCTTTGTTATGGATAGCTTCCGGTAATTTGGTTCGCAGACTCGCATTTGACTGTGGGTCTATTAGCAATTCGAGTTTTCTGTTAGTCGTTTCTGCGCCCAGCCGGTTTGCAATTACAAGATAGTAGTCTATCATAGATATTGGCTTGAATTTTCCGCCAGGCAGTTTCTCGGGATTCAATTTGTCGGTGAGCAAAAAGCCGCGCCCTTCGCGTGCATAGCCGATACGCATTGGTATCCCTGCCAGAAATGTTGCCAAAGCACAACCAAAGGAATTCTTCAAAAGAATTGCATGAGTGAATTTATGTTCCTTGAGTTCTTTTGCAATTGCAAATGGATTATTGCTTTTTTGCTCCAGCCAGTCGTCGTTGAAGCTGCCTGGTGACAGGACCTGTCGAACCAGACGCCTGCCGAAAAAAGTGATTCTGCCGGATTTGAAATGTCCTCGGATGGCACGCAAGGCCGGCGTGCAAAGGATAGCGTCACCCATCGGTGAGGCAAGCCATACTAATATATTCGTTTCTCGCATCTTGTGAAGTGCCCCGCACCAATTATCATACGTTCGAATAATAAATCATACATTAACTTATTTTGGCATTAAAAACCAAAACAATTGGTGCGGGGTCGGCATTTCTACTTTCGGCTGTGTATTATGTATAAAGTTAGGGACATTACCTGAAGAACCATAGCAAAACCAAGTGATATGAAAACTGCATTATCCTGCCTGTCGGGGCTCATCAGAAACCATATTGTTACAAGCAAGCAGCACAGGACGATAATTTGCACAATCCAGGCCATCAGTTTCGTTATTGAAAATTCACCAAACATATCGGCTCGTTGCATGCTTTTGAGTTGTCGCAGAATACTACTGAGCAATTGTTCGGTTCTGTCAACGGAAATTTCTTGTTCGTCGTTACTTTCCTGCTCTTCAGATTCCGGTAATTCGGTCGGCTCTTCAACCTTGGTAAAAACAGGGTTTTCGATATCCGAGTTTTCCGGCTCAGTTTGACGTGGTTGTTCTATTTGTGTAATTTGTTCGTTTGGGTTGAGCTGGAAATTCTGTGTCTCCGGACTCGGTTCGCTTACAGAGCGGTGATATTGTTTGATGATATTTACTGCTTCCTTGATATTTACCGCCTTGTAGTCCGGCTTTGGCTGGCCCGGCTCAAGTGCTTTATGATGGGATAATGGGCCTTCGATTAAAATCGTTTTACATCCAGCCCGAAAACCGGTTTCAATATCCCGTCCGCTGTTGCCGATTATCCAGGATTGGTTAAGGTCGATATCCATTTCTTCGGCCGCGGTCAACAGCATACCTGGATTTGGTTTTCTCCAGTCGCTTTCTTTACGGTATTTCGCAATAACTCCATCAGGATGGTAAGGGCAGTAATAAATCTTGTCTAAAAATGCACCTTTCTCAGCCAGTAGTTGCTTTAACCGGTTATGAATCTCACCGAGAACCTTCTCCGTAATCATCTCTCGAGCGACGCCCGATTGGTTTGAAACAACAACATTCTTGTATCCCATAGTGCCGAACTCAATAAGGGCCTCAGCGACCCCGTCCAGCAGCTTGACCTGGTCGGGATGATTGATATACCCGGGGTCCTCGACTAACGTCCCGTCACGGTCTAAAAATATCGCTTTGTTTGGCATAATTAAAATGTGTTATTTCTGCAATTATTTAATAATGCTTTGTTCCACAAGCTTACAGATTATATGGTAAGCTAACTGGTGAATCTCCTGACTGCGTGCAGTTGAACCGTTTGCGCAAAAACAGATGTCGGCAATCCGTTCGAGTTTGCTGTTGGCACTGCCGGTAAAGGCCAGTATGCACGCGCCTTTTTCCTTGGCCAGCTTGGCAGCCGATACGACATTTGCCGAGCTGCCGCTGGTCGATATCGCCCAGAATACATCGCCCTTTTTGACTAACGCTTCAACCTGTCTGGTGAATACTTTTTCATAACTGGAATCGTTTGAAATTGATGTTATTAACGATGTATTGGTTGTCAGCGCAACCGCAGGTAGTGCCTTGCGTTTCCGTTCGAATTTGCCGAGCAGCTCTGCTGCTATGTGCTGTGCATCTGCCGCCGAGCCTCCGTTACCGCATATATAGACCCTGCCGTTTTTCCTTAATGATTTTATTATCGCCTCTGCTGCAGCTGCAATGGTTTCAACCCCGCTTATCTCAAGTTCGGTTATCAGCTTCTTGTGTATTTCTATCGTTTCTGTAATCTGTTTCTTGATGTTTTTATCCATCAGGATTTTCTTTCTAACGCCTTCATTTTTTCTATCGTTGCCGTTGTGCTTTTACCCTCGACAAGCGGCGCAAGAACAACCTTGCCGCCGTAGGATTCAACGAACTCCTGACCGACTACACCTTTTTCTGCCCAGTCCTGACCTTTTACCAATATGTCCGGCCTTATCTTCTTTATAAGGTTCAACGGCGTTGGCTCATCAAAAATAGTAATGTAGTTAACCGTATCCATCGCAGCAAGAACAGTGCCCCTGTCGTGCTGATTATTGATTGGCCGGTCGGGCCCTTTGATGATTTTTACCGAGCTGTCACTGTTTAATCCGACAACTACAATGTCACCCTGCGACTTGCAGAACTTCAGAAACTCTATATGTCCTCTATGAATAACATCGAAACAGCCGTTGGTAAAGACTATTGTTCTTTTTTGTCTGCGCTGCCAGCCGAGTTCATCAACCAGTCGGTCAATTTCACGTATCTTGCCGATTATATCCTGATTTTGGCTGGTTATTTCGTTGATTATTTCTTCGATACTTACCGTTGCAGTGCCGAATTTTTCCACTTCAATCCCGCCGGTTATATTGGATAGCTGCACAGCCGTTTTATAATCACAGCCAGCAGCCAGTGATATCGCAAAAGTCGCCAGAACTATATCGCCTGCCCCGGTGACATCATAAACGTTGCGTGGCCTTGTTGGAACAAGCTCACTTATCTCGTTAGTTTTCAAATAGGCACCTTCTTTATCAAGCGTTATTACAACAGCTTCGAGGTTGAACTTCCCGGCAAGAATTTCAGCAGCTCTGGCGGCATCGCTGACGGTTTTTATCTCGAAGCCAACCACCGTTGATGCCTCTTTGCGGTTCGGCGTAATTAAGGCGGCGCCGCTATATTTTGAATAATCGCTGGTTAGGGATGGGTCAACGAGAACCTTTTTGTTCGCTTGTGTAGCCAGTTCTATCATACGCCTGCAAATCGGCGAAATAAGCATGCCCTTGTCATAATCCTGCAGGCAAACAATGGCAGCTTCTTTTAGTTTATCTTTGAAGGACTGGAGAATCTGCTCGTATTGTCCATCGGAAAATGGTTCGATGGATTCTTGGTCCATCCTAATCAACTGTTGTCGATGACGGTGTTGTGCCAGGCCGATGAGTCTTTGTTTGCTGATTGTAGGCCTGTTTGTCTCGGTATATAGGCCGCCAATGTCGGCCTTGGCCTCTGTCAGTTTGTCTCTGATAATTTTACCGTTCTGGTCGTCGCCGATAACACCAAGACAGACCGGCACCGCACCCAGAGCGGCGAGGTTGGCAGCAACAGAACCCGCCCCACCGCAGCTATACTCCGTTCTGCAAACTTTAAGCACCGGCACCGGTGCCTCAGGGCTTATCCTCAGCGCATCGCCGTAGATATAGACGTCGAGCATAAAGTCACCCACCACCAGCACCTTCGGCGAGCCGAGATTCGTTACAGTTTTCAGCAGTTTTTCATACATAAAAGAACACACCAATCTTTACACTAATTTTTCGCCATTTTACCCGCCAGAGCATCTTTAATCAACCGTGTTATTGCATCTTCTCCCCGGACTAGTTTTAGCTCAATTGCCAAATATCCTAATGGTATATCTGACCTGGCTTGTCTTTTTACTGTTGGCAGTTTGCTGAAATCTTTTTGTGTCGTCAGCACTAATTCTGCATTAAGTCCTTTTGCCTTTGTGCGGATATCAACAATATCCTCGTCGGCGTAGCGATAATGGTCGTTATAGATTTTCACACCGACTAAATTAACTCCAAGGCCTTTCACTGTTTCTATAAAAGCATCAGGATTTCCTATCCCGCAGAAAGCAAATACCTTTTTACCCTTTAGTTGTTCAATACTGTCATTCCTGCGCAAGTAGGAATCCATTATTTCGTTTCTTTCCCGGATTTCCGCTTCCGCGGGTTCTGTATATTTTACACAAACAGGATTATGTATAGACCTCGCAATTACAATACTCAATTTGATTTTTTGAATTTTCTCTTCGATTTTGTTTAGTTCGGATTCGGATACCTGATTACTTCTTGTAATAACTACTGCATCAGCACGCCTTAGAGAATCGACCGGCTCTCTTGACAGTCCCGCCGGAAGCAGCTTGCCGTAGCCGAATGGCCGCATTGCATCGATTGTCACAATGTCGAAGTCTCTTGCCAATCGACGATGTTGAAATCCATCGTCCATAATCAGGACCTTTGCGCTGATCTTGTTCACCGCCTCGTTCGCACTTGCAACACGGTCAGCATTTACAATTACTCTGGCCTGTGGACAGCTTTCAGCAAGAATCCCCGGCTCATCAATTTGGCCTTGGGTCTTGTGTCTTGTGTCTTGAGTCGCTTTATATCCTCTGGTCAGGATAGCACAAGGAACTTTCTCTTTCTGCAGGTATTTGCAAAGCCAGATGACAAGCGGTGTTTTCCCCGTCCCGCCGACCGTTATGTTCCCGACGCTTATAACTATCGCATCTGCTTGGTATATTTTTAGCCAACCCTTGGAATACAAAAAGTTCCGCATATGAACAGCAAGCTGGTAGAATATCGAAGCGATATACAGAAAAAATCGCAGCAGTATCGCCCCCATTCCCCTGCTACGACCCGAAATCAATTTACGGTAATCTTCCTGATTCAATGGGTAATTCCTCATTAAAAATATCTTTTTTACCAATTCTTTCGCGAATTGTCATCAATTATTTGGAGATGGATTTTGACCTTCGATAGCTGCTAAAGATTGACACTGACATTTAAAAATGCGGTTTACTGTCCGGATGTGGTCATTTCAAAGGTGCGAGGAACCTTTTGAATCTTGGCTGGTAATAATCTGTGATGTCGAATGATAGGATTATTCCCTTTGCTTTTCCGACTATTACTTCCCTGTCCACGAAACCGAAATGTCTTGAGTCCTTGCTGTTATCTCTGTTATCACCCATAACAAAGTATTTTCCTTCTGGAACCGTTACTGGCCCGAAGTTTCGTACCGCCCGGACTGAAGGGATGCTCATTACAGGATGAGTAAAACCATCCAGATTTTCTGTGGCTAATATGGAATGTTTTTCTAATTCAGAGGCGAGGTATTCCGTGTATTTGGAATCGATTTCTGTATAGACAGCTGGTTCGCCGTTTAGAAAAAGTGTATTGTTTTTGCTTTCGATAGTATCACCCGGCACTGCTATTATTCTCTTGACTAGTCGCATCTGGTCTTCTGGAGAAAAGCATATCACAATATCTCCTCTTTGCGGGTCCGACCATTTTGCAAGCCGATGTGATGTAAGCGGAAACCTCAGGTCATAAGCCGTTTTGTTTACGAGGACCAGGTCGCCTTCCAGTATCGTAGGTTTCATCGAGCCGGTTGGCACCCAGTTCCAGTCAGCCAGACTTGTTTTTATCGGTATGCTTACAAAGACTATAAAAAAGATGGTCCATCTCCATTCTTTCCATATCTTACGAATAAATTTTGTTGCCTTGTGCTTTTTCATATCTCAATAAATAATTATCGGTTGCGGTTTTGCCTGTTATACGTAAAGAGTCCGCCGGATGTTTGTTTTTTACCGGTTTTTTGCGTTTTCAGCCGGTAATAAGGCAAAATTATCCAAAATTTTGCCTTTTTATTTTTAATTTTTAATTTTGCTTATAATGGCGTCAGCCATCTCGCTTGTGCCCACTGCGGTCGGGTCGTCGCGGTGCGGCTTCATATCGTAAGTTACATCTTTACCCTCGGCTATCACCGTTGCGACGGCTGACTCTAATTTATCCGCCTCCGCCGTTTTGCCTATGTGTCTTAGCATCATCACGCCGCTAAGTATCAAGGCCGTTGGATTGACCTTGTTTTGCCCTTTGTATTTTGGAGCGCTGCCGTGCGTCGCCTCGAATATAGCAGCTTCGTCACCGATATTTGCACCAGGTGCAACGCCCAGCCCGCCTACAAGACCCGCACACAAATCGCTTATAATATCACCGTAAAGATTTGGCAGAACGATTACATCATAAAGTTCCGGCTTTTGAATCAGCTGCATACACATATTGTCAACGATGCGGTCCTCGAATTCGATATCGCTGTATTTCTTTGCAACCTCCCTGCTCACCTCAAGCCACAGCCCATCTGAGAATTTCATAATATTGGCTTTGTGCACGCTCGTTACCTTTTTGCGTCCCAGCTTACGGGCATATTCAAATGCAAATCCGACTATCCGCTCCGTCGCCCTGACCGATATCGGCTTTATACTGATGCCGGAGTCTTTGGTTATCTTTCGCTGGCTGTGTTTATTTATCCAGTTGATGATTTCATTCGTATCGTCTTTTCCCTTTTGAAATTCGATGCCCGCATACAGGTCTTCAGTATTTTCACGCACAACCACAAGGTCGATATCTTTGTATCTGCTTCGCACACCCTTATAGCTTTTACAAGGCCGAAGGCACGCATACAAATCGAGCTTCTGGCGAAGATGCACATTTATACTTCTATAGCCCTTTCCCACCGGCGTAGTAATAGGCGCCTTTAACGCAACGCCGTTTTTCTTAATGGATTCGACCGTCGCATCCGGCAGCGGCGTCCCCAACCGTTCCATCACTTCTGTGCCTGCTTCGACTATTTCCCATTTTATATCTGCACCTGTAGCATCGACACATCTGCGTGCTGCCTCTGCAATCTCAGGCCCAATCCCATCTCCCGTTATCAAGGTTACATCAGTCATCTTGTTAATACTCCTGTAAATCTAAAGTGGCAATAAAAAGTATTACTTCGCAGCCATCATATCCATTTCCCCCCTTTATGCAACAAAAAAGCCCCCCTTGGGGTCTTTTCAGTTCAATCAGTTAAGTCGAAGATCCTGAGCTAAGACTGCTTTGCAGTCTTAATGTCGAAGGGCCCGCCCTGAAGCCAACGCGGTTCACGGGCAAACAGCGAAAATGCCTGACTATCGTCCCCCGCAATTATGCGGGAAACGTTCTAGTAATCCCTAGAAAGGAGGTGATCCAGCCGCAGGTTCCCCTACGGC
>CAYTTK010000059.1:0-16015 GCA_964440735.1 uncultured Pirellulales bacterium | reverse complement strand
CATATCTGATTGAGCACGAGGACGAAAGCGTACTTGTTCCCGGTGTGAATTTGCGCAGCGTCGGAACCGTCAGAGACGCCCGAAAATGGCCGAAAAGAGACAAGCGCAAAGACCCAAAGAAGCTGGACTACATAAATTTCAAACTTTTAAGCCCATATACGATTCAAAAGATGCTCAACGGCCGTGAATTACTTATCAATCTTAAATTAAACTCCGGTCCAACGAGCGATTATTTTATCTACCACAGCTGCAAGATTAAGAACACATCGCTGGACAGAGGAATTAAATTCTATCAGATTGGCATTGATAAATTCCTGGGTAATTGCCTGATTAAGCGGCTGGAGGGTAAGCAGTTCAAGAGCATTGAAGAACTTCGGGCAGCACTAAAACCACAGACCAGCTTGGGGTCTGGTAAATGGGTGGATTTAGCCGGCCTGTTCGCTTCGGAGCAGGTCGTGCAAAAATTGCTCTGCGATATTGAAGATGGAGCCATCAACACTCTGGAGAAGGTAGCGCAAGCGTTCAAATCAATGTATGACAATTACCCGACTTATGAGTGGAGCTGGGTGGTGAGCGTTTTGGAGAAGCAGCTGGGCAAGACCATCGGCAAGATAACGGCAGACGATATCATTGAGCTAACAACGAAATGGAAAGAAGCTGTGATAGAGCTTGACAACGTCCTTTACAGTGATGCCAGAAAGGAGTTTGCCGATGCTGCACAAATCGGATATGGCGTCGACGGTGATGAGCGAACTAAACACGGCGATTTCGCGGCAGTCAGAGGTGTATTTGAGAAAGACAGTTTCGTTTGTGAAATCAAAAGACACATCACCGAAAAAAGTCAGCTTGGTGATGAGCTTATTAATCGAATGGAAAAACTGCGTTAAGGCATACCAATTTTAAGAAAGGAGCAATCTATGAGAGTAATAATTGAACCGGATTACAAAACAGCAGCCAAATGGGCCGCCAATTATATAGCCAAAAGTATAATTGAATTTAGCCCGAGAGCTTCCAAGCCGTTTGTGCTCGGGCTACCCACCGGCTCTTCACCAATAGGAGTGTATAACGAGCTGGTAAGACTTTATAAAAGGGGTGTGATTTCGTTCAAAAATGTTATCACCTTCAATATGGATGAATATGTGAACCTTGCTGAGGACCACCCTGAAAGCTACCATTCGTTTATGAATACATATCTTTTCAGCCATGTAGATATTCCGAAAGGTAATATCAATATTCTCAACGGTAATGCCCGCGACCTCGAAGCCGAATGTGCAAGATACGAACAGAAGATGAAAAAGGTCGGCGGCGTCAGGCTCTTTCTCGGCGGCATAGGTCCCGACGGCCATATAGCGTTTAATGAGCCGTCTTCGTCACTATCGTCAAGGACGAGGGTGAAGACGCTGACTTATGACACCATAATAGCCAATTCGCGATTCTTTGATAACGACGTTAACAAAGTCCCCAAGACCGCTTTGACCGTGGGTGTAGGAACTGTTATGGATGCTGAGGAAGTTATAATAATAGTCAACGGCCATAATAAGGCCCGCGCCCTGAAGCATGCTATTGAGGACGGCGTAAATCATATGTGGACAATCAGCGCCCTGCAGATGCATCCCAAGGGTATTATTGTCTGCGACGAACAGGCAACAGATGAGTTGAAAGTTGCAACGGTAAAGTATTTCAAGGATATAGAATCAGCCAATCTCAACCCGGCAAAACTCCTAAGAAAGCGGAGAAAGTAACGTTTAGAGTAACTGCTGGTTGTTTGCGTCAGTATCCTGCGGCTCAACTGGTTTAACCTGTTTTGGCGGCGGCGACTCTCGGGCCGGAGGTGTACGCGGTTGTGGTTCTTTGCCTGGTGGATAAACGATGTTTGCCTCGGCTTTGAGCGATTCAATATGCTTTGCAGCAAGTTCGCGTTGTTTTCTTTGTGTTAGCTGCATTATTATCTCGTCTTTGGCCTGCTCGAACGTTGTAACACTTGCGTCTTTGTGGTCCGTAACTTTTATTATGTGATATCCGTAATTGGTTTCCACAACATCGCTGACCTGTCCAACTTCCAATTCAAATGCGACTTTTTCAAAAGGCGGAACCATCTTTCCTTTACCGAAAAAGCCCAGATCACCGCCTTGTGCTGCTGATGGGCAGCCAGAATTGGCTTTGGCAACTTCGGCAAAATCAGCACCAGCTTTGATTTGCTTGAGCAGTTCCTCGGCTTTTGCATTTGCCATTGCTTTGGCTTGGTTTGGGTCGGTGTTTGGGTCGCTGGTGTCGGTCTTTATGAGAATATGGCTTGCCTTGACCTGTTCGGTTTTTTTGTAACGTGTCTGATACTGGTCATAATACTGTCTGGCATCGTCTTCTGTGACTTTTATCTTGTCTGCAAACTCGACTTCCATGATTTGCTGAAAGGTCAGTGCTATTCTGACTTGATGTTTTATTTCGTCGAAGCTTTGGCCAAGACTCCCCATTTTATCCTTGAAATCTTCCAAAGACATTGGCGGTCTCTGCATAGAAGCTATTTCTTCAAGTTGCTTAATGACATCTTCATCGGTGATTGTTATATTGGCCTGCTTCGCCTTTTCATTTATTAGTCGTTCAATAACCATTTGTTCCAGGGCTTGCTGCCTGAGCACTTTTTTCATTTGCTCTATAAATTCCGGTGGTCGATTTTGATTCTGTTTGGCCACTGCGGCGAGTTGCGGCTCGATAATTTTATCTATATCGCCTTCGATAATCTTATCGCCGTTTATGGTAACAGCTATGCTGTTAGGTCCCGTTTCTGGGATTTCGGCCTTGATTTCTTTGGGAGCAGGCGCGGGCTGATTGACGTCGGCCTGTGGCGGCTTACGCCGGCAGGATAAGCCGCAGGTCGAACAGATTATTAAAAGACAAGCTAAAATTTTAACGCTAATGGGATTGGCATTCATAATTTGTCCTTTCGCAGATTAACGGCATCAAATCTTTTGGAAAACATTAATTATCTTGCGAAAGGCCGATTCCGTCAAGGGTTTTATTTTCTATTGTAACTGTATTTTTATACAAAACAGATTGAAGAACTTTTTGTATTAACTGCGTTTTGGTGATAAAATCCGACATTATGGTCTGTTTTATGAAACATTTGGCATAAGGCGAATATGGAGTTGCCTGAGCGGACAACTATTCAGAGCCATATAATAACTATTGTGCCGCGATACGCAGAAACCGACAAGGCCGGTGTGGTGCATCACAGCGTATATCCGGTGTGGTTCGAGATGGGCAGAACCGAGCTTTTGCGGACTAACGGCCTGGCATACAAGGACCTTGAAGAAACAGGCGTATTCTTTGTCGTAGTTGAACTGAATATTAAATACCGCAGGCCTGCTTTCTATGATGAAAAGCTGCGACTTGAAACGAGCTGTTCAAGTGTAACTGCCAGCAAGGTTGAACACAGCTATAAACTAACTCGTGAAGGTGACGGAGTTATCTTGGCTGAAGGCGCAAGTATCCTTGCCTGTGTGGACAAAGAGGGGAAAGTTCGCAGAATACCTGAATTTATGTATATAGAGGACAGTTAGTCCCGCCGAGAGTATAATATGATAGTTCTGTTGACGGACTTTGGTCAGAGTGAATATGTGGGGGTAATGAAGGGGGTCATTTACAGCGTCGACAGCGATGCAAAGATAGTAGATTTATGTCACGACATCTCGCCACAAAATATCATCGAGGCGGCGTGGATTCTAAAGAATAATTACAAATATTTTCCGAAAGGTTCGGTATTTTGCTGCGTTGCTGACCCGGGCGTTGGGACGCAAAGAAGGGCATTGGCGGTAAAAATAGAAGATTACTATTTTGTGGCGCCGGATAACGGCATGCTCTGGGAGACATTGAAAAAGCAAAAGATGGTAGAAATAAGGCAAATTCCCGTCCCGGCTGACGCCAGCAGGACATTTCACGGCAGAGACGTATTTGCAAAGGCGGCTGCAAACATCAATCAAGGCGGGTTTGATACAATCGGCAGAAAGATAGAGAAGATCGAAAAGCTGGAGCTTTATCTCGACGGACAAACCGGCATAGTGGTGAGAATCGACAGATTCGGGAACATCATAACTAATTTAGCAAAACTGAATAAAGACGAGTACGCAGTAGAAACAAATGGTAAGAAATATATGATGAAATACCATCGAAATTATGATTCAGCCAAAGAAGGGGAGCTTTTCCTAATAGAGGGCTCAAATAATACTCTGGAGATTAGCTTGAAAAATGCAAGTGCAAATGATAAACTTCAGATAAGACCCGGAAAAAGAATAACAATATCATAATAGCGTTATATTATTATGAGTGAAATGAAGGAAAGTTGTGGTCTTTTCGGCATTTTTGGCGACCCGGAAGCGGTAGAAAAAACTTACTTCGGCCTGCATAGTCTTCAGCACCGTGGCCAGGAATCGGCAGGAATGGCCACCAGCGACGGCGAATTTATCCAGTGCTATACCGGCATGGGTGTAGTGAGCAGGGTCTTCCGCAGCGGCTCGGGCATTTTAGAAAAGCTGCGTAATCCAATAGTTATTGGCCACGTGCGATATTCGACAACCGGTGCCAGTAAGGCCGTGAACAGTCAGCCGATTCTGGTGGAATACTCCCGCGGACAGGTCGCAATGGCGCATAACGGGAATCTCATAAACGCAGGGTTCCTGCGGGATGAATACGAGGCCTACGGCAGTATATTCAAATCGACATGCGATACGGAAATAATTATCCACCTGCTTGCAAAGCCGACCCATATCAATAAGCCCGACCCTCTGGCGCATGTCCTGAACCATCTGCAGGGAGCATATTGTCTATTGTTTTTATTTGCCGACGGCATTGAGGCCGCCCGTGACCCTTATGGTTTTCGGCCTTTGTGTATCGGCCAAACAGAGAGCGGCAGCTATGTAGTCGCTAGCGAGACCTGTGCCTTCGATGCTATGGGGGCAAAATTCGTTCGCGAGATTGAGCCGGGCGAAATCGTTCGGCTCGACAGCAATGGTCTATCCAGCAGATTTTTCGTTAAGCCGGGCACGGTTACGCCGGCCCACTGCATCTTCGAGCATATCTATTTCGCCAAGCAAAACAGCACCATCTTTGGCGAGAACGTCCACGAATTTAGAAAAAAGCTCGGCAGGCGATTAGCAATAGACCAGCCGGCCGATGCAGATGTAGTTATACCGGTGCCGGACTCGGGGACCTCGGCGGCAATCGGCTATGCAGAGCAGAGCAAAATACCCTTCGATATGGGAATGGTCAGAAGCCATTATATAGGCAGGACATTCATCTCGCCGGAGCAGAAGCTAAGGGAGCTGGAGGTCAAACTCAAGCTGGCAATGGTGAAGGAGGTTGTGGACGGGAAACGAGTTGTTGTCGTGGATGATTCGATTGTTCGCGGCACTACCACTAAAGGCAAGATGAGAACCTTGCGACAGGCCGGCGCCAAAGAAATCCATATGCGTGTGAGCTGTCCGCCGCTGAGATTTCCCTGCTTTTACGGGATAGATTTTCCAACCAAAGAGGAGCTGCTGGCGAATAATCGCAACCTGGAGCAAATCAAAGACTTCCTTGAAATCGATAGTATCGGCTATCAATCGCTGGAGGGGTTATTATCCTGTGCGGAGCTGCCTGCCGACCATTATTGCACCGCCTGCTGGACCGGTAAATACCCCATTGCGCCGAATTACACGGTCAGCAAGTTTGCTCTTGAGCGTTACCAGTTACGCATGTTTGATGAACACAATACTTAATACAGGAACAAATGGCTAAATACGTGACATACGAGCAGGCCGGCGTCAGCATCGATACCAAAGAGCAGATGGTAGAGGATATTTTTTCGGCGATAGGCAGCACATACGGGCCGAGGGTTATGGAAGCCAAAAATGCCTTTGCGGGTTTTTTTCGGCTGGACTACGATGAACGGTTATTTAAGAAAAATTACAAAAACCCGGTGCTTGTGGCCTGCACAGACGGCGTCGGCAGCAAGGCCCAGCTGGCAGGGAAGATAAAAAAGTATGACACTGTCGGTATCGACCTTGTGGCGATGAACGTCAACGATATGCTCACTGCTGGTGCTGAGCCGTTATTTTTTCTCGACTATCTGGCGGTTCACAAGGTTGAGCCCCAGATTGTAGCCGAGCTGTTAAGAGGTATTGCAGCCGGCTGCCGACGTGCAGACTGCGCTCTAATCGGCGGAGAGACCGCTGAAATGCCGGATACCTACGCCAGGGGCGACTTCGATATGGCGGGCTTTGCAGTCGGCGTAGTGGAGCGAAAAAAAATTATTAAGCCGGACAACATAAAAGTCGGCGACATTATCCTGGGCCTGGCCTCGAGCGGTTTGCACTCCAATGGTTACACGCTTGTTCGCAATATATGTTTCAAGCAGAAAAATTTGAAGATGACAGATGCTTTGGATAAGCTGGATGGAGCCGTGTTAGGTGATGTGCTGCTTGAGCCGACGCGGATTTATGTTCGGCCGGTAGTGAAACTGCTGGGCCAGTATAAGGTCAAAAAAGTCGTTCATAGTATGGCACATATAACCGGCGGAGGGCTGGTGGGAAATATACCGCGGATGCTGCCGAAAGACTGCAATGCGGCGATTAAAAAAGGAAGCTGGCCGAAACATAAAATATTTACATTCCTTCAAGAAGCAGGGCCGATAGAAGAAGACGAGATGTACAGGGTCTTTAATATGGGCATCGGCTTTATCCTGATAGTTGCCGAGGACTTTGCAGATTCCATTGCTAGGAAGTTGACGCGATATGGGGAAAAGGTTTATAAAATCGGCAGAATCACCACCGGCACCAACAAGGTGGTGCTAAAATAGCGTGGTTTTTGGACTTGAACTTATACATAAAAAAGGAAAGTATGCTGCGATAATGCTGTGGCAATAGAAACTCTCGAACATTTCATAAAAGGAGGTACGATATGAGCGGCATTTTTGGAGTGGTCTTGAGGGGAGATTGTGTCGAAACTCTTTTCTACGGCACAGATTATCATTCTCATCTGGGAACCGAATATGGCGGCATAGCGGTTCTTGGCGAAGGATTCAGCCGACAAATACACAATTTGAGCCAGAGCCAGTTTAAGTCAAAATTCTATGATGATTATAAATATATGAAGGGCAACAAGGGAATCGGCGTCATCAGTGACTTCGATGAGCAGCCCATTTATCTGAATTCAAAATTTGGGCCTTTTTGTATTGTAACAAGCGGATATGTAGAAAACGCCGAAGAGCTGACAGATGAACTGCTCCGTAAAGGTGTTTCCTTCAGTGAGGTAAGCAAAAGAGCGGTTAATACGCCGGAGCTGATAGCGAAGCTCATAAACCAGGGAAACAGTCTGGTAGATGGCATAGAGAAGATGTTTGATGTTATTGAGGGCTCGTGCTCACTTTTATTGCTGCATAAAGACGGGATATACGCTGCAAGAGACCGTCTGGGATATACACCTCTTGTTGTCGGCAGGCGAGAAGACGGCTGGGCGGTAACCGCTGAGACAAGCGCTTTTCCAAATACGGATTTTGAAATAGTAAAATACGTCGAGCCGGCAGAAGTAATCCTGATGAATGAAGAAGGTATGATGCAAACAAGCCCGGGCGCAGCGGATTCAAACCAGATATGTGCATTTCACTGGATATATACCGGCTTTCCCGCCTCAAGTTACGAAGGGATAAATGTGGAGATAGTGCGGGAAAAGTGCGGACGATTCCTTGCCAAAAGTGACACGGATATTAATGTTGACCTTGTCTGCGGGATACCAGACTCCGGAATTGCTCACGGTTTGGGATATGCGATGGAATCGGGCAGGCCCTTCAGGCGTCCGCTTGTTAAATACACGGCAGGATACGGCAGGAGTTATACTCCGCCTACACAACAAATTCGCGACCATATCGCAAAGATGAAGCTCATTCCCATTAAAGAAGTGATTGAAGGCAACAGCATTGTGGTTTGTGAAGATTCTATTGTAAGGGGAACTCAGCTTAAGAACTTCACTATAAAAAAGCTCTGGGATTGCGGTGCTAAAGAGATTCACATAAGACCTGCCTGTCCGCCCTTGATGTTTCCGTGTCGGTTTAATCTCTCCACTCGCTGCGCCGATGAGCTTTCCGCCCGTAAGGCCATTCGCAGCTTAGAAGGCCGTGACTTGCAGGATGTATCGGAATATATCAACCATAACGGTGTAAAATACAAAAAAATGGTAGAACGGATTACTGCAGATTTAGATGTTACAACGCTTAGATATCAAACCGTGGATGATATGGTCAAGGCCATTGGCCGACCAAGAGAAAAGCTGTGCCTTTACTGCTGGACAGGCGAATGCCCGAAGTTAAAATATCCAAAACCGGAAATAGATATAGTGGCGGCCAAGTCATCCGCAAGAAAAACAAGAGACACAAAAGTTTCAATCTAAAACAGTTTTGAAAAATTTTCAAACGCCTAAATTTATGTTTGGCAGATTTGTAGCGGCAGCAGGTATTTACGCTTGCTTCGCCGCGTATTTATTTCTGCCGCACTTCAGATACTTCAATAAATTACAAGACTTTCAGCCGATTAACATCTGCCTTGCCTGTATTGGCTGCTATTTGTTGAGTCGGCGTTGGGTCGGCTCCTTTATCGGCTCACTTTTTGCCGGGGCCATCTATGGTTTTGGGCCATATGTTCTTGGGCTGGTTCAATTCCACCCGCTGGCAACTTTGTTAGCAGCGGCTATACCGTGGCTGTTTTGTCCTGCTGCGCTTATGCAGAACCGAAAATGGCACTGGCTGAGTGTGCTTCTATCGACTCTGCCTTTTGTGGTGATAGTGTTGTTCTTTAAGGCGACCGCACACATGCATTTATTTCCGATTCCAATTAGTGCCAAAGTTCGTATATCCGACCTGGTCGGCCTGTTTGCTCCGCTGGTTATGACCGGCCGAAGCACAACATTGGTCGGCTTTTATCATGTTCCAGTAGCATCGCTGATTATGGGCATTTCTTTGCTGCTGGCAGCTCAGCGAAAAGGCATAATTTTAGTTATTGCTCTCGGCATCGTATTTGCCCTGTGTGCACATCAGCTAAAGCTATTTCCGGAAGTCAGCCCGATTATCTGGCTGACGATTCCTGTTCTGTGCTGCTCGGTGCTTATAGGCGAAGGGATGCAGGGCCTTGCCCTGGCAGGTCATGCGGATAGAAATTGGATTCTGGCAATCATCATTTCAATGGGTATCCTGACTATCGCGGCAATGCTTCTGGCTACGAAATACTTCTATTTATTTGCAGGGCTGGGCAGAGGCACCGCCCGCCTGTTCACCGATACCGCCAAGCTCTATTTACTCGGCGCACTGGCGGTGAGCGTGATATTCTTTATGCTCCGTGCGCAAAAGCGTCTTGCATATCTTAGATGGGTAATTCTCTGCTCAGCTGTGGCCGTCGATATATTTCTTGGTGCGAGATTTATTATCGACAGGTGTTATTAGGCATTTTTTAGCTGGCTATTATAGGGTTTTAGCCGGCTCAAACTCAAAATAACGGATGCTCAGATAAAAACTCCTTTGTTAAAAATGCAATTTTTGTTATAATAAATAATTAACTCATTTTACAATTTGTTCAACACCCCAAATTCGAAGCCATTAACGAGAGATGCGAGGAGAAGCAGTGGAAATTAATAAACGCAGCAAGGACCAACAATGTTATGTTGGTTTTTCCACTTCGTGCATCTTCGTTTTTTTTCTGCTGCTGTTTCTTTTTTCAGCTAATATACTTGCCGGGCCCGTTAAAAAACAACAGGCCGAGAAAATGGTCAGAGGGTGGCTGAAAGCAGATAAGAGACCTCTCGGAGTTTTGCTTGGTCGGCAGATTAAGAACACAGATACTTTCTATAACGAAGCTGGCGAGCCGATATATTACGTTATTTATTTACAGCCAAGCGGTTTTGTAATTGCGCCAGCCGATGACAGGGTCGAGCCAATTATATGCATAGCTGCGGGGCAAACCTATAGCTCATCAGATGATAATCCGCTCGGTGCGCTGGTCAGTCAGGACGTTCCTTCTCGAATCGCCGCAGTCAGGTCCTTGGATATAGCTGCTCGTCAGGGCGAAGGCCCAGCCGGAGTCTCGACAAGCGGGTCAAAAGGCGGAACTTCCAGCGACAATAGAGCCACTCGAAAGACAATTGCCGACAGGGCCCGTGACAAATGGAATCAACTATCCAGCTATGATGCTATGGGTGATATAGGTGCGCTGGGTGCATCGGGCATTTCCGAAGCTTGGGTTTCACCGCTTGTTCAAAGCACATGGGGCCAGACCACTGTGGGCGGCTATGACCCGGGTATAACCTGTTATAACTACTATACGCTAAATAACTGGCCCTGCGGCTGTGTTGCAACCGCAATGGCTCAACTGATGCGATATCACGAATATCCTGAAACCGGAGTTGGCAGTCCTTATCTGGGTGGTGATGGTTACGGAGGTCCTTACGTCTGGAGCAATATGCCGCTTCAGCCCAACGAGAGTATTACACTGACCGAGCGACAGGCAATAGGGGCACTCTGCTATGATGCCGCTGAGTCGGTTGATACGGATTACGGCTCAGGTGGCTCATCAGCTTCGCTGTCTGATGCCAGCGAGCAGTTAGAAAGTACATTTTATTATGCCAATACCATCTATGGTTACAATCCTTCTACCGGGACCGCACTTAATAATATGATGAACCCGAATCTGGATGCCGAGCTGCCTGTTTTGTTAGGTCTTGACGGGCCATACGGAGGGCATATAGTCGTATGTGACGGATACGGCTATAACGGCTCCACCCTGTATCACCACCTTAATCTTGGCTGGGATGGCAGGGAAGATGCATGGTATAATCTGCCGGACGTTGATTCATCACCGTATTATTTTAACAGCGTAAACGGCTGTGCATATAATATCTTTACATCCAACACTGGCGAGATAATAAGCGGACGAGTAACAGATATGGCGGATAATCCCATCCCGGATGCAATAGTAACGGCATCTGGCGGGGGCACATATTATGCAACAACCAATAACGCCGGCATTTATGCCCTGGTGGGTGTGCCATGGAATCAAAGCTTTATAGTGAGCGCAAGCAAACCACCTTATACGTTTGTAAACCAAAATGTTTCAACAGGCAAATCAACTGACTCGTCAGGTACTTCGGGCAATAAATGGGGCATAAATTTCGCTTCACAAAGCGCAGGTCCTCCGATCGCATACAGCCAAAGTGTCACAGCACTTTCCGGCATAACCGAAACAATTACTCTAAACGCCAGCGATGATGGCTTGCCGAATCCGCCCGGGCAATTGACCTATATAATAGCCACACTACCGGAGCACGGAACACTGACTGACCCGGCTGCAGGTGAAATAACGAATATACCTTACACGCTCGCAGCCAACGGCAACATCGTTGATTATTGGCCCTGCTCATATTTCATCGGTCAGGATTCGTTCAATTTCAAAGCAAACGACGGCGGGACGCCTCCGCAGGGCGGCGATTCAGAAGCCGCTACCGTCACCATCGACGTAAACAACATTATATATACCACCTTCGAGCCACAGACAGACCTGTACGCATATTGGCCGATGCAAACAAGCTACCACGACAGTCGAACACAGGTAATCTACCTGGCCAGCGAAATAGGCGTTGCCAAAATAATCACCGACTTGGCTTTGGATGTTTACCAGCTGCCGGGACAGACTCTTAACAACTGGACAATCCGAATGAAGCATACCAGCAAAAGTTACTACCCCGGCTTTCCATATTTTGAGACAACCGGCTGGACTATTGTCTATCAGAACAATGAAACAATAAACTCAAAGGGATGGCAGAATTTTCACTTCCAGAACGCCTTTGGATATAACGGCACCGATAATTTACTGATAGACTTCAGTCACAATAACAGCTATTACTCTACAGACGGCGATTGTATGGTCTCGGATATGGGCCCTGTCCGCGTGGTGATGGCATATTGCGACAGTATTAGCGGAGACCCTCTGTCCTGGTCTGATAGTACCGCTCCGAATATATTGATTTCTTCAGGTGTTCCGAATATACAGCTCATCTCGAATGTTCCGGGTGATGAGCCGATAGTCAGTGACTTTGAGCCGGACTGTAAGGTGGGTTTGTCCGACTTGAGTATTCTTGCTGCTGCCTGGCTGAGCAGTTCCGGCGACGGAAACTGGAATCCTGCTTGCGATATATATCAGCCGAGTGACAATATTATCAACTTTAAGGACTTCTGCATTCTGGCTGAGCACTGGCTTGAAATTGTCCCTTAGCGAGCATCAAACAACAATTACCGAATTACGAGCCGAATGTTTCCCGCTCGATTTGTCCGAGGTAGAATCGGCCGTCGTTCTGCATAAACTTGATGATGGCGTCAAGCTGCTGATTTACAAAGATGCTGTCATTCGATACCACAGTAGCAGCGACAACCGCCGAGGCCTTGCTGTCCTGATGGTCAACCTCGGAAACGGAGATGTTGAATCTGCTTTTTAGTCGGCCGGTCAGGCCTTTGACGATGCTGCGCTTCTGCTTTAGCGAGGTTACGCCATGCAAGTGCAACTGAGCTTTCAGAACACCGACAATCATTTTCGATTATTTATGATGTTTATGTGCGCAAATCGTGTTGAGTTATTTACTTATCTACTTTTTCACAAATTCGCAGTCGAATATACCCAAAATGACCAGTCAATGGCAAGTGTTTTCGAGAATTTTCCGGCAAACAGGCCTTATTTGGCTCGTAGGGGCGAAAACCCCGCCGTAGCCAGATGTAATTTTTCCCCCAAAAATCAGTAGTTACCACAATAGACGAAAATCGGCTTTTTCTGGTAGTATTAAATAAACGGGTGCCGCCGATATACCTTTTCAAGGCGGAGAGGTGGTGCCCGCCTTTTATTATCTCATATATCCAATTGCAGATTTTTAGCTTTTTCTCCTCAACATCACACAAATATACTCACACTTTCCAAATCCTTCACATTTGCAAAAAGTGTAATTCTGTTAACATGTTTCTCCTAGGTGCCCAGATAACAATTCATTTTCCTCCCTTTCAAAGCTATCGCTTTGCGATGGAGATTTGGATTGTCAGGTCAGGGAAGCTAATGCTGTTAGACAACTCAGTCGATCTTTTCCAAGTCTGTATATCAGCTTTTTCTACAAAAAATGTGCAATTAAGAGGACCAAATTGGTGGTTGAACGATAGACCATCTTTAATCATAAAGAAGCGGTGATTTGGACTCTTCATGAATTTTTCCCTGGTCTTATAGGAGCCGCTTCCATCAATTGAACCAGGATAGATAAGGTGAACATAACGCACTGGCCCCAGATCCGCATTTTTAATGTATTTTTCTTTCAGATCACGTACTCCTATTTCGACCTCTCCACGGCGGTCGCTTATAAACCTAATATTCATTGCGTAACATTGATCTCCCAAAGGACTACGACGTGCATTTATGGATGTAGATCCAAAAAAGCATTTGGACATATCATAAGAAATTAAGATGCCATCTTTTCCTTGGAAGTAGAGTTCTTTATATTTGTAAGTGCAATGCCATACTCCTGAACTATCATGGGTACAAGTACATTCACTTGGTTGTTTTTGTGTAGTCGTTGGTTTATTTACCTGAGGCTTAGCGACAACGAAATTCACTTCAGTATAAGGACCAATCCCTGGATTATACTGACCAGCAGGTTTGCTTCCGTAATAATTCTTAACCGGAGCGAAAGCTAAGACCATCGGGCACCGGAGGTGGTATGTACCGGATTTAGAAGGAGCAGTAAAACTAAATGGTATTGAAATGCGGCGAGGTTCCCCAACTAATCTATGGTAAATACGAGCAAGTTCGGTACTTGGTGACCAATCTCCAAATAATGAAATATAAAGAACAGATCCTGCTGAATCTTTTGCACGGTCTTTTATTCTTATGTCTACTCTTCCTTTCACGAGTTGTCCGGGATAAATCTTCTCCGGTAACTGAATCCCATGGAAGCCGATAATCCAATCACCTCCAGCTTCTGAAGGTGGTAGTTTTAATGCTTCTGCTAATATAAACCAGTCTTTTGTTGTAGGTGTAACGATTTTGGCATTAATCTCTACCTTCCACTCGGACCAGTTGGCTTGCACTGTGGCTCCAAAATGCTCAAAAAGTTTAACCGGTAGAGCGGGCATATTAAGATCATACTCAATGATAGCCCACTGTCCTTTGAATCTCTCACCATTTTTTAAAACTATATCAGTATATCCGGGTTTGCGGAAAGTTCTTGATAGATTTAAAACATCGTAACGATCATAAGTGTACTCCTTTTGAGTAAGATGTTGAATTCCAAGCCTTCGTGCAATCTCGGCAGCACCTGCATCGGAAATATAAACAGCTTTTCTTAATCCTTTGGGGGTGTCACTGGAGTGGT
Source organism: uncultured Pirellulales bacterium (assembly GCA_964440735.1). Classification (GTDB taxonomy): domain Bacteria; phylum Planctomycetota; class Phycisphaerae; order Sedimentisphaerales; family Anaerobacaceae; genus CAZBWE01. Next base: position 1,600 of record CAYTTK010000059.1, on the reverse strand, counting down.
CTTCTACAAAAAATATTTCAATGAAAGGATTGTCAATTTTTTCTCCATTAACGTAAAGATTCCAACTATTTGCAATAATCGCCCCTTTAGTAACTTTCTTGACCTTGAAAGTCTTATTGGTTTCAGGAGATACTCCTGTCTCGATTGTGCCCAAGGCTTGCTGTATCTGTCTTATTCGACCCTTAGCTAAAGATGGGTAATCTTGGGATGTTTTTTTGCCGAAATCTATCACCGCCTCAAAATACTTGATGGCTGTCTTTGCATCTGATATGTTTTTTTGCATCTCGAATCTTCGGAAGTAGCCTTCACCCACAAAAAAGTTGCACCGGCCATAGCGCCCATTGTAGTTGGGGCTTTCAGGGTTACATTTGTTCAACGCTTTAGTGAAGTATTTAATGGCCCCGGTCGAATTGTCATTGACTAACTCTATTCGGCCTTTATAGAGCAGATCTTCAACGCTTAATCCTTTCTCTTCAACTCCTTCTGCCCCAGATAGAAAAGCAATAATGATAATTACGAATAAGGAAATATGGGTTCTAAGATTGCTGTTTCGTGCCATGGTCTTCTCCTTTTTCATTAGTAGATAATAATATTTCTAATTTGCAGCATTAATTACTCTTGAATTCTATTTATGGAATTAATTTAAGATTATAAGAAGTTGGGTCTCTCTTAGTAAACATTTTTACTGTGGAAAACCTGAGGAGGAATTAAAAATGTTCTCTCACCACTTCTCCTTTAATGCGACCAGTATATCCGTTAATAATGAAATGTCAAGGAAAAATCCCCTATAAAACGGCACTATTTCTCATATTTACGCATAAATACATATTCTTCAGTGTAACTGTCACTACCTAAGGGACTTATGCTCTCCAAAACCTTCACATTTCTCGTGAGTACCCAAATGTGAAATCAGGCGATACCTAGCATATTGTCCTGACGATTGAGGAGTTTCCGCTATCACGGGCCAACAGCGGCTGGTTCAGGGCTGGCTGTAAATCCCGCGAGTTTTGACTATAAACAAAAATTGGATTCTATGTCGATAAATATATAGCTGTGTGATTCGCTCTCGTCTTGGCATAGGCGCAAGCCGTAGCCAGATTGGCCACATACCATGACACTTGAGAATGCTCAGCAAAAATGGAAAGGGCTGGAGATTCTCTCTCACAATCCTCCCTCCAGCCCTTTTCTTTATGGTTTGAAAAACGCCAATCGGCCAGATGCAGACCTTTTATCGACACTTTTGCAGGGTGACTTTGGCTGAAGATTTGACTATTTGCTATGTTTGACCTGCTCAATCGGCCTTAAGAATCCGGGGGAGGATTTTATCTGCGATGCTTTTTGCTTAAATCCACCAAGTATGTTTGAATAAATTTCTCTATGCCTGCGACAACGGCATCCTTAAGCCGGGGCGGGCTTTGTGCAATCCATATCGTGAAATTGTAAAGCTCTTTTGGATCCAAAGTCAGCCATTTGTTGTTTTTATGCAGGAATACAAGTAGTGTTGTAAGTGCGATCCTTTTATTGCCGTTTTGGAAAGGATGGTTCTTAGAGCCTGTAACAAAACCTAAAATTTAATCAGTGGTTTGTCCGATAAAGATGT
>CAYTTK010000058.1:0-16081 GCA_964440735.1 uncultured Pirellulales bacterium | reverse complement strand
TATCTCTGCCGCTATTTCAATTACGGGAAGTTATGGTTCCATACTTGACGATTTACAGGTTGCGTTTATTCTAAGGGCAACTCAGGGCCACACGGGTGCAAAGACCCTGACTGCTCCGAAAGTTTCTGTTCTCAGTGGTGAATCAGCCGTTTTCCAGATTCAAAGTCAAGTCTCATATGCTCTGCCGCCTGATGTTATACGAAGCGTCAGTCGCGGCTACTACGCCGGCGGTGGCACTGAAGAGTTAGGGATACAACAGAATGTGTTCTTCGTACCAATCGGTACTTTATTGAACATCACTCCTATTATTACTCCGGATAAGAGAAATGTCCTGCTGAATGTAGTAACTCAAATGCAGGATTTACTAAGAATGCAGAAACATATAGTTGCAGCCATCGTAGAAACAGATGAACAATCCCAAATTGTTGATTATCCTGTGATTGTCCCTGAGACGGAAACTTCGCAGGTTATGACGCGTGTTAGCGTGCCGGATGGAGGGACATTACTACTGGGTGGTCAAAAAATAACCGTAGAGGTTGATAAAGAAGCAGGGGTACCGGTGTTAAGTAAAATACCTATTATTGGAAGGGCATTTAGTAATCGCAGCACAATCAAGGACCAAAAGATATTACTGATACTGGTTAAACCAACTATCATTTTGCAGGAGGAGCGAGAAGCTGAGGCAATTGCCGCAATGGAAGGCGGGTTCTAACATTCGGGCAATTATAGGGTTTTGATGATTGTTCGCGTAACCCTGCAGGCCCTTATATTCTTTAGCCCGATGGGAAATAATGTGATGTATTGATGGTGTGAGGTCACCCAAACGCAATATAAAGCGTTCGGGGCTTCAAGGAGTATATACAATAATAATTTTTTGAAGCAAAAAAAATGAAACGAAAAATTAAAAAACAATACAGAACCTGGCGGTTGCTGATTAGCTCATTCATTTTGCTGTCAGCAACAGGTTTTGCATTGGCAGACAATTTGATCAAGTTACCATATTACCGTTCACTGCCAAATGCAAACACGACCTATAAACAGGGCGAGCTGATTGTGCATTTTGCCGACGTTCAACCAGGTACACAGCCAAATGATGGACCTGTGATAGTTGGTCCATTGACAAACCGCGCAGTAAAAGACACAATTTCGGATTTTATTATTCCTGGTTCATCCGTGGCCAAAGAATATGAACACATTAAGCCCGGCCTTGCCCTTGTAAAACTACCTGAAGATGTACCCATTGCAAAGGCTTTTTTCAGGTTCAACCGGTCCTCTAATATTTTGTACGCTGAGCCAAACTACAAATACAAATTACTTATTATACCTGACGACACTCGATTCTATGAGCAGTGGGGCTTGAACAACTTTGGCCAGCTCGGTGGAACTTACGACGCCGACATTGATGCACCCGAGGCCTGGAACATCCGTACCGACAGTAATACTGTCGTAGCTGTTCTCGATACAGGTATCGATTATACACACCCCGATTTAGTGGACAATATGTGGATAAATCCAGCGGAAGTCAATGACCCCTGTGTTGTAACACCAGCCGACTTTAACGATGTCGATGATGATGAAAATGGCTATGTTGATGATATCTACGGCTACGATTTTGTGGAGGATGACAGTGAACCATTTGATGAGAATTATCACGGCACTCACGTGGCTGGAATTATCGGCGCAGTAGGTAATAATGATTTGGGCGTTGCCGGTGTCTGCTGGCGCGTTAAACTAATGGCTCTGAGAATGGCTGATGCTGGGGGTGACGTAACTTTAGTTGACGCTATGGAAGCTATTGACTATGCTACTAAAAGGGGGGTCGATGTTATAAGTGTTTCGTGGGGAGGCTACGAATACTCTTATATGCTTTATAATATTATCGAAGATGCCCAAGCTGCAGGGATAGTTTTTGTCGCAGCAGCAGGCAATGAAGGCCTTGACTTTGCTGCGTACCCCGCAGCCTACAACCTTGATAATATCATTTCGGTAATGGCAACAAACGACTCCGATAATAAGTGGGCGTTTTCCAATTACAGCTATAATGTTGATTTAGGTGCACCAGGCGAAGATATTCTCAGCACTACTCCAATGGATCAGACGGACGTTATGACAAACGCAGGGGTGGTTTCTGGATACGACTATCTTACTGGCACATCGATGGCAGCCCCTCACGTATCCGGTGCCTGCGCTCTATTGAAAGCAGAAAGCCCTACTTCGACATACCACAAGATAAAAGCACTTATATTTCATGGAGTGGACCCGGTTTTGCCTGACCTGTGTGTAACCGGTGGGCGGCTTAATCTTTACAGATCTTTGAATATGGCCCAAACCGGTTTTGTCCGAAATACAAAATATCCCCAATTATTTCCAAGTATTCAACAGGCAATTGATTACCCACTAACCGCGGACGGACATACCCTAATAGCCCAAGCTGGCTACTGGTATTTTGAAACCGTTGATTTCAAAGGCAAGAAAGTACACTTGCGTAGCGGTAATGCAATAGGTACTCCCGGACCTCTCCGACAAGATATCACATATATCTCCGCCTTTATTGATAAGTATTTCGCTTCCTCCGGCTATGTCACTCCTGTGGTCACATTTAATCAGGGTGAAGATAACAGCGCTGATATAGCCGGCTTTACTATTATCGACGGCGACACTGGTATTGAATGCAGGAACAACAGCTCACCTGTTGTATCATACTGCAATATTACAAAGAATGAGGATATTGGTGTTTATTGCTGGAACAGCTCGCCTACGATATCAGACTGTAATATTGTCGAGAACGAGGGCAGCGGTATCTATTGCAACAACGCAGACCCGAATATAAATGACTGCAAAATCACGATGAATACAAGCCAAGGCAGTGGTGGTGGCATCTATTGCAATTATGGCTCGGACCCGGACATTAACGACTGCTTAATCAGCTACAATGTAGTAGCCGGTTTAGGCGGCGGTATGTATATAGGCGGCAGGTCAAATCCATATATCAGAAACTGCATAATTTTCGAAAACGAAGCTTATTGGGAGGGTGGCGGTATATACGTTAATAACGCATCGCCGACAATTACCGATTCTAATATAACCGGCTGTATCTCGCAATGGGACGGCGGCGGCATTTATTGCGACAACGGCGCAGATCCAAATATTCAAAACTGCACCATAAATAATAACATGGCTTATTTCGACGCCGGCGCAATTTATTGTAATGGCACCAGTCCGTTGATTAAGAACTGTCTTATAATTGACAATACCGTGGATAGCGTGGACTGCGGCGGTATATTCTGCTGGGATGCATCGCCTACTATCACTAATTGCACTCTATCCGGCAATTCAAGTAATGAATTCAACGGATTGGGCGGTGCTATGTTCTGCCTGGGAACATCAAAGCCGGTAATTACTAACTGTATCTTCAGCGACAATAACGATATAGCAATTTATGAATATGACCTTGCATCTGACCCGAATATAAAATTCAGCCTGTTTTACAACAATCCTAATGGGGATTATTATGATAAGGACAGCGGAGCTATCCATGATTTTAATAGTTTAGACCCAGATAACTTTTTGGCTACTATGAGGCATTATGACATCAGCAATACAAATGACAGTAATAATATCGATGGCAATCCGATGTTTGTGCGTGGGAGACTTGGTAATTACTATCTGAGCCAGTTTGCTGCAGGCCAGATTTTAGATGCCAATGGGGTGATTGTTGACCCGAATGTCAATCCACAAGATGCAACCAGTCCTGCCGTAGATGCCGGCAGCGCCATCGCAAACGTTCTCGGAATGCATATCTATTCAACCCGCACGGATAACGTAGCTGATTCGGGACAGGTCGATATTGGTTTTCACTATAATGACCCGGTACCAGGGGTTATGTATTTTCTTTCGACCAACGCAACCAATGGAACAATTAGCCCTCCAAGTGGCAATTACATTCAATATACACAAGTGCTCTTAGAAGGTGCACCTGCCGACCCTAATTATCAGCTAAAATATTGGTCGGGAACAGACGATGATTCGTCGAAGGAACTACGTAATGTCGTGACAATGGATTATCATAAACATGTTGAAGTTGTATTTGAAACTATTCTGGTTTACCTGCGCTGTCGTGTTGTCGGTGGCATTGGGTCACTTGTTCCAATCTCCCCGGAACCAGTTGAAACAATTCGTAACCGCTATTACCTGTATCACCGCGGCACAGTGGTCGACCTGGCTGTTACGCCAGCTAATCCGGAACATCGCGCCAAGTGGGGAGGGGATGTAGACAATGAATTCTCAAAGTTACTAACCAATACGGTAACTATGGCCGATGGGCCGTATCCCGTAAAGCCTTTCACGATAGACACACAAGGTAAAGATGGTAAAGTAGTCGAGGTTGAGTTTTACCAACCGCGAATTCTCAATGTTCCCGGTGACTATACAAATATTCAGCATGCTATCTACAATGCGAATGACGATGACATTGTTTTGATTGCGCCTGGCTTTTACGACATATCCGAGTCGAGTTTACCGTATAAAGGTACCTATCCAGACCTGTATGAATATCCCTACCTGTATATATCAGATAAAGCCATTACCCTAAGCAGTATCAATCCGGATGACCCCTGCGTAGTTGCAGCAACAATTATCTATAACTGCGGGTTTGTCATCGAAAATGTAAACCGGGATACAGTCATAGATGGTCTGACTATCCAGAGCGCACAGTATAACCTTAATACTATCTGGATAACCCCCTCAGGTTCCGGAGTTGACGGACCAGGCGGTCACATAGGTGACACTTATGGTGGTGGAATGGAATTACTGTATAATGCCTCACCCACTGTCCGTAATTGTAGATTCGTTGATTGTGCCGTCGGTGGAATTCACGGTGGCAACGGCAACAGTGGTCCAGATGAACGCGGCTGGGGTGGCAATGGCGGCTGGCCTGGCGCTGCTTATGGTGGGGGAGCATCTGTTGGATGGAATTGCTGGCCAATCTTTACAAATTGTAGCTTTATTGATTGCTTTGTTGTCGGTGGCGATGGCGGCAACGGAGGCAGTAGCCCACCCGGTCACGGCGGTGGCTGGGGCGACCCCAATGCACTCTGGTGGTGGGAATATTGGGACGTAGACGCATATGGCTGGGGGCCTCTTGAAGAATACTGGAAGTATACCGGTTTTGGTGGTGCGGTATATTGTGCCCCTTATAGTAATCCGGAATTTGTGGACTGCAGCTTTATCAACAATTACTCTTACGGTGGCTCGTGCGGTATCAGCGGGACTCCGTACAATTCGGGATGGCCATACAGCCACTATAGAATCGATAGCTTTGGTGGGGCAGTTTACGCTGACGATAGTAGTGCACCAGTGTTTACTGGTTGTAATTTCATTAATAATGAGGCGGATGTAGATGGGCCAGCAACGCATTTGGACGGCGAGGAAGCGGTAAGCGACGACCCATATATCAGTTACGGCGGGGCGATAGCCTTCGAAGACGGCGCCAGTCCTACATTCATTAACTGCTCATTCAACGACAATATTGCTACCATCGGCGGAGGAATATGGGCAACATGGTCAGACCCGAATATCGTCGACTGCAACTTCATGCAGAATACAGCATTCCACGGTGGTGGTGTATATTTCGTCGGTGGCACAGCTAAAATCACACAAAACATTTTCATGGAAAATGAGGCGCTATATGACACAAGCATAATTGACCCCATTAACCCTGATATAATATATGGCGAAGGTGGCGCAATATATTGCTTTGATGGCGATGCCTCGATTGCCGACTGCGATATATTCAATAATACTGCAGGCGGTTCAGGCGGCGGAATCTATATCTCCGGCAGTGCCAAACCGCTGGTCAAAAACTGCCTGATAACCGAAAACTCTGCAAACAGAGACGGCGGCGGGATTTCAGCCAACTGGCACTCAAAATCCAATATCGTAAATTGTACAATCGCAAAAAATTCAGCTACAGTAGGTGGTACCGATACCGGATTCGGCGGTGGACTGAACTGCTCATATAATAGCCTCGTGAATATCCTTAACAGTATTATTTGGGGTAATTTCGGTACAAGAGGTGCGCAATTGTCTGTGTGCACAGGATTTAAATATGACCCAATAATTTCCACGGTGGACGTTAACAATAGTGTTATAGGGCCGCCTGAGGAAGCCATAGAAATTATACCTGCTGAAGTCCTTGATATTAATGTCACAAATGATGCAAGTACTTTAGTAAATAATATCCTTGGTCCTGGAATCGAGGTGATTGGCATACCGCAATATACTGGAGCAGACACTGCAGCAGGTACGTTCGTAGGTGGGCTTGCAGCTGGCATCGGTATCGAATCTGGTATTATTTTGACCTCTGGAGATGCGAATTTGGCGCTGCCGCCCAATGAAAGCGACGGAATAACAGGAGGTGATAATTTACCTGGAGACCCGGACCTGACTGCGTTACTTCAAGTCGGAGAAGTTAACGAAGATGTTAATACTTTCGATGCAACAATTCTTGAATTTACCTTTAAATCCAAAGGGGGTAACCTTTTCTTCAACTTTGTATTTGCTTCCGATGAATACAATGAATTTACAAATTCACAGTATAACGATGTATTTGGATTTTTCTTTGATGGCACAAATATTGCTTTGATTCCCGGAACTACAATTCCGGTTACGATTAATAATGTCAATGGCGGCAATCCTTATGGAACAAATGCTTCCAATTCGCATCTTTTCAACAATAATGACCTCAATGATGGCGGTCCATTTTTTGATATCGAATACGATGGTTTCACCGATGTCTTTACTGCGCAGGTGTACAATATCGGTAGCGGAACTCATACAATTAAACTGGCTATCGCTGATACAAGCGACTATGCCCTTGATTCAGCAGTATTTATCCAGGCCGGTTCTTTCTCCGACAAACCATTATACACTGCCCCGGTTTACATCGACACAGATTGTAAGCTAATCGGGTGGATTCCCAATGCTCCCGACCCCAACAATCCCTGGGAGCCGGATACATATAATCTCAGAATCGACGACGATCCGTGCTTTATTGCTGGATATTATCTAAGTCAAATCGCTGCTGGACAGAGTGTGAACAGCCCATGCGTTGATAGTGGAAGTGCTGACGCAAATGCTCCTTCTATCGGGCTTGATACTTACACTACAAGAACCGACAGCATAACGGATGCCGGTATAGTCGATATGGGTTATCATTACCTGCCTTTCTTTGTACCCCAGTACAAGTTAACTGTTGTTGAGGCGATTGATGTCAACGTAATTGAGCCTAACATTTATGACCCCAACTATGATGGTTTCTACAACTGGTATACAACGGTCTTTCTGGAAGTAGAAAGCCCTTACGATCCGAATTATCAGGTTGCGTGGACTGGCGCCGATAATGATGACCCCAACTACGGCGGGTCAACCAATACCATAACAATGGACAGCGATAAGACCGTTACTATCCGGCTTGTAAAGAGCAAATACGAGTTGACAATAAATGTAGATGGCGGAAACGGCCGGCTCTTTGCGGACTGGTATGAGGGCAGTTCCCACTACAGAATCGAGGACCCCTGCACAAATCACCCGGTCAAGTTCGGTACTGTCGTGGAGCTTACAGCTGAGCCAGATACAGATAAAGGCTATAGGGTCAGAAGATGGATAGGCACTGATAACGACAGCTCTCGTGCCACAACCAATACTGTTACTATAGATTCCGACAGAAACGTTCGCGTTGAGTTTGAGACGGCCAAAACTATCACCGTTCCGGGAGATTACTCATCGATTCAAAATGCCCTTGATACTGCTGAAGAAGGCGACAAAATAGTTGTTTCACCCGGCAATTATATGACTTCTACAGGTTATAACATCTTTGATAAGGCGGTTACTATAACCAGCACCAATCCGGATGACCCATGCGTTGTCGCCAATACAATTATCGAAATGATAGCTCCAGAAGATGCAGATGGTTGGGTATGGCATGCTTTCACCTTTTATAATGTAGGTCCCGAAGCTGTTCTGAGTGGTTTCACAATAAGAGGATTTAATTTACAAGCTCTGGATGGGGAAGATGGAATTGCGACTGCGTTATCAGGGGAAAATGGTAACAACTTCATAGGTGGCGCCATAGTTTGTTATGATGCATCTCCATCTATTAAAAATTGTATAATAACCGATTGCAGTATTCTTGGCGGCGATGGTGGTGATGGTGCCAATGGAACGGCTGGAAATCCCGAAGGAGGCCATGGAGGCTGGCCCGGCAGAGCGGCTGGCGCCGGATTAGCTTGCCAACTCAACAGCAATCCAACAGTTACTAATTGCATATTTAGAAATTGCTCCGTAACCGGTGGTAATGGTGGTGACGGAGGCAATGGTAATGAAAATCCACCCGGCAAAGGTGGACGAGGCGGTGGCTGGGATTACTCTTATGAGGTAAACTGGCCTTATGCCTATAGTGTCAACCCAATCGATTTCTATATATTTGGGGACTATATTTTCCCCACTTACAGCTACGGTCAATACGACACTTACACCAAATATAGTGGTCTCGGTGGAGCTGTGTATATTGGTCATGGATGTTCTCCTTCATTTACAGCCTGTACCTTCGAAACAAACCAAAGTTTCGGCGGTAACTGTGGTATATGTGGACAAGACAGCGGTGACCAAGGAAGAGATGAGCCAGGATTATATTGGAAAATAGACAATTTAGGCGGTGCCGTGTATTGCGATGCCAACAGCTCTCCTGAATTTGCAGATTGTGTATTCACTGATAATGTGGCAGACCCCAATCGCCCGGTCGATAACGACGATCCTTATGTCAGTCGCGGTGGTGCGGTGGCTTTCGAAGATGGAGCAACGCCAACGTTTACGAACTGTACATTTAACGATAACTTCGCTACTATCGGTGGCGCAATATACTTAAAGGATGCTAATGCATGGATTGTGGACAGTAATTGTTTGCTCAATTCGGCATATCAGGGTGGTGGAATATATGGAAATAACGGTTCAGCAACAATCGTAACAAGCATTATACAAAGGAACTTTGCTGAAGTAGAACCCAGCGATGTCATTGAACCCAATAGCAGTGGACAGGGTGGCGGAATCTACAGCAACTCAATGATAACGAAAATCTTTGACTCTACCATCACACACAACAATGCCTCTATATCCGGCGGAGGTATATATCTGATTGGTCCTTCGGATACCCAGATAATAAACAATCTTATAACCAACAACCTTGCTGGCAGAGATGGCGGTGGCATTTCCATCAACTGGTATGCTGAGCCGCTCATTTCGAATTGCACATTCGTCAGCAACGCGGCTGCAGGCACCTTCGGAGAGGCTGGTAATACCGGCTTTGGCGGCGGTCTCTACTGCTCATACAAAAGTGACTCTGAAGTTATCGATAGTATCTTCTGGAGTAATTACGCCTTAAAAGGGTCTGAAATCGCAGTAGGAACCGGCTTTGAGCTTGACCTGCCGTCAACTCTTATCATAACTTACAGTGACATTAAGACTGAAGTACTTAGTATTTGGGTTGAAAATGGTTGCAACCTCGTTGGATGGGACAAAATAAGTAACAGTTGGAACCCCGATACCAACAACATCGACTATGACCCACTTTTTGTAACCGGACTGCTCGGCGACTACTATCTCAGTCAAACTCCTGCCGGACAATCTCAGAACAGCCCTTGTGTTAACTCTGGAAGCGACCTTGCGAGCAATGTCGATATGATAAGACGCACGACTCGTACCGATGATGTACCTGATGTAAAATTTGTTGATATGGGCTACCATTACCCTCTGATAGTACCATGCAAACTCTGTGACATTTCCTCTACTCACGACGGAATCATTAACTTTAAAGACTTTGCAATGCTTGTCTTGTGGTGGCTCGATAAGGGATGCTCCGACGAAAACGATTGGTGTCAGGGCGCTGACGTTACATATGACACAATCGTTGACTTTAATGACCTTGTACTCTTCGTAAACTGCTGGCTTGAAGACAAAACTCCACCAATTCCTAATCCAAGCAGATGGGAAATAGAACCTTATCTGATTTCAGCAACGTCGATAGCTATGAGCGCTGAGACGAGTTTTGATTTATGGGGTTGGGCTGTCGGGTATTTCTTTGAGTGTGCCTACGGCAATTGCCAAGACAGTGGCTGGCAAAGTAGTCCGACATATACAGATAGTGGCCTTGCCTCCGGTGCTGACTATGGCTACAAGGTAAAAGCACGCGACGCATTAGGCAACGAAACCGAATGGTCTGATATCAGCTATGCCGGTCAGGAAGATACTACACCGCCAGCACCTGCTCCTTACATAAATACTATTGAAGCACTCGGGTCTAACTCGGTTATAATGACAGCTACTATTGCCTATGATGAAAGTGGCGTAGAGTACTATTTCGACTTCTATACAGGCGACGAACACGATAGCGGCTGGCTGGAATTTGCGCCGGGCGATGAGCCAAATTATACGGATACCGGCCTCGAACCCAATGCCACATATTATTACAGGGTTAAAGCCAGAGACAAATCAGTTGCGCAGAATGAGACTGCCTGGTCAGATTGGGTCGAGGTAACTACTATTTTACCTCTTGACAACCTTCCTCCAGAACCAGACCCGATGGAATGGGACCCAGTTGAGGATGCGAACGGCTACAATGGTGAACCACGTTTAATCAACATAGGCGGCGGAACTTTTGATTGGTATGCTACAATGAGGGCGATACAAGCTGATGATGTTGCACCACCTGATATTGATCCGAGCGGGGTAGAGTATAAATTCGTATGCGTTACTTCAGGCTTGAGTGCCTTAAGCAGTTCCTGGCAGACTGAATTGACATATACTGTACAGGTTGGTGGAAAATACGTAGTTACTGACTGGTATGTCATAGCACGAGATACATCACCAAATTATAACACAACCGCAGCATCGCCTGTTGTGCGGGCTTTACCTCCACCCTAATTTGTCTGGCGGATAGCTATATCCCTCTTGAGCAGTCTTAGAAATTAGAAAGCAGGCGCTTTACTTGGCCTTTAGTGCCTGGTAACCATAGTGTGCGATGAGGTGGTCGAGAATAACCAAAGCTGTATAGTTCTCAGCAACCGGCCAGATACGGCCTACAATCGTAGCATCGCGCCTGGTAATAGCAGCCAACTCCTTGTTCTCGAGGGTATATTTGTCGATTGTCTTCTGTGGTTTGTCAATTGTAGAGGTGGGCTTAACCGTAAGGCGGGCAATGATGGGCTGGCCTGTAGATAGGCCTCCTGTAATACCGCCGGCATTATTCGACCAGAAAATAACTTTGCCGTGTAAGCTGCGCATCTGGTCGTTATTTTGGCTGCCTGTCATATCCTTGACGGCGATACCGGCGCCAACTTCTACGGCCTTAACTGCTCCGATACCGAGCATTTTGCCTAATTCTGCGTCGAGCTTATAAAAGACCGGCTCACCCAAGCCTGTGGGGACGCCGGTTACGATGACCTCGACCTGGCCACCTGCAGAATCGCCTGTGGCGGAGATTTTGTTGCAGGCATCGGTCATCGCCTGTGCCGCCTGGATATCCGGACAATTCACGATATGATGGACACCATATTTATCCCTGATTTTTTCAGGACTTAGTTTTGGTGCCTTTTTGCGCATGTCGTCAATCTGCTTCTCAATTTCAGCCAGGACCTTTGTCTTCTCCAGAAAACGCATATCCATATTGATACGGCCCTTGACGTAGATTTCCTGATAAAACGGGTCAAGGTCGCACCGCATTTTCTTATAGTTGTTGGTATATTTGAAGGCCTGGTCGTGAGGGACATCGGGACATCTAACTCCGGCGATTTCCTTGATATAGGCAAAGACTTCGATACCACATTTTTTTAGTATCTTTTTTGCGACGTACCCTGCAGCTACGATGGTAGATGTATAACGTCCACTGAAAATACCGGCTCCGATAGCATCATCGTCAGGGCCATATTTTATAAATGAGGCGTATGATGCATGACCCGGGCGGGGCGTACGGTTTGTGTCTTGATACTGCTTGATGTGAATAAAGTGCCGGTCGAGGTTGGGAATCAGAATTACCAGCGGAGTGCCATTAGTATGGTTTTTATTGTCTGCTCCTTCAATAGTGTCTGCTGCATTTAGGCCGGAATAGATAATCGGCAGGTCCGGCTCTTTTCGTGGGCTGGACAGCTCATCTGCACCCGGCTTTCTAAGAAGCAAATCGCCGTAGATTTCCTGCTCGGTCAGTAGAAATCCAGGCGGAACACCCTGCACGATTGAAGTTAAGCCCTCCTGATAAGAGCCGCCGGCTACCGTTACTTGAAACAAACGCCCTATGTGACAACCCAACATCGCTTAATCTCCTAAAAATAAATTACTCAAAAGTGAACTAAAAAGCCTAAAGCGAGCTAAATTTATGAGTGTCTTGTACTTTAGTCACTTCAAACTTTAGGCACTTACTAATTCCATATCCGCTCCGATACTCTTCATCAATTGCACATACTCAGGAAAAGTAACATCAATCGCTTCAGCCGTATCGATGCTGCATTGACCATCGATAGCCAAACCGGCTAACGCCAAAGCCATAACAATTCGATGGTCGCTTCTTCCATTTAGCTCAGCCGGTTCAGGTTTACCGCCGTGTATTATAATCCCATCCGGTCGTTCTTCAACATCAACAGCCATTTTTTTAAGTTCTTCCGCCATACATTTGATTCTGTCGGTTTCTTTAGTTCGTGCCTGAGAAACATTCAGCAGTCTGGTCGTTCCTTCAGCAAAAGCTGCAATAACAGCCATAGAAGGCAGTGCATCCGGCGTTTGGTTCATATCAAGCTCGACACCTTTGAGCGGGGCAGCTTTGACTGTTATCGAATCCGGCGCGATGCTTATATCTGCGCCCATTGTCTTTAGATAATTGACCACCGCTTTATCCGGCTGACTATCTGAGAAATCCAGACCGAGCAAAGTTACACCATCGCCAACAAGTGCTGCGGCACAGAGAAAAAATGTGGCACTGGAAAAATCAGAACAAATTGTTTCATCAAAAGCTTTATAACTCTGTCCGCCTACGATTTTAAATTTACACCCCCTGCTTGGTTGCGCCAAGCAACCAGGGGGTTGGTTTTCGTATTTTATACGCTGTTTGTCGAGCCAATCGAGCGTCATTTGCACATAGCCCGGCTCATTGAGCACTGTAACATCTATCTCAGAATCCCGGTTTGCCAATGGTGTACATAAAAGCAAGCTGGACAGATACTGGCTGGTAAATGCAGCGATGGAGGTTTTTCCGCCTATAAGTTTGCCGGTTATTGCAACAGGAACTTTGCCATTATTTCTTAAGCTTGTACATTTCGCTCCTAAATCAGCAAGTGAATCCATCAAAGGGCCGACAGAACGAGTCTGGATTTGCTCATCACCAGTGAATGTTATGGTCCGACCGGGTTGACCCAGGGAAGCTGAACCCATTGCGATGCGCAGGGTTGTACCGGAATTTTGCACATCGATAACTTCGGATTGAGCTGTAATTTGTCCGCCTGTACCGTTTACTTTCCATAGCTTTGGGTCAGACGTATCAATCCGAGCGCCTAACGCCTGGTAACAACTTATCGCTGCCTGTGTATCACCGGAAAAAAGTGGTTTGCGGATAGTGCTCTGGCCAGCAGCTAATGAGCTAATTGCAACGGCACGAATAGTATGCGATTTGGAAGCCGGTATCGCCACTTTACCTTTAAGCCGAGATTTCTGAACAATCAACTTCATAATTATCTTACAACGTATTACTTATGTCGTATATCGTGCAATACTTTTAGCAGAAATAAAAGGGAATTGAAAGAAGATTTTTAACTATGGATTGTAAAGTATCGAGTCTAATGGCTAATTTATGCAGGATATGCAATTATTAAGCTTTTACGTATTTACTGCTGCTCCAGATTGAAAAATTTCAACCATTGTTTGGTCTCGCTCTCGCTTAATCCCTCGCGTTTTGCTGCCGGCTCTTTTGCTTGTCTTTTCCGGCTCAATTGTTTCTCTAAATTAGCCCAAAAAGCCTCTGATTTTATCGCTGTTGCTTTCCTTGCCCGCGCTGCCTTTCGCAACCTGCGGTCGCTGCTGACGATAGTTAATCTTTTTGGTGCTGTATCAGCACTTATCTTATTTTCGATTACAGTATCAGCATCGCTGTCTCGCCCGGCAAAATGAACCTCCAGATTGCTTATATTATCGAAGTTGCTTTTATCCTTCGGCCCGCTGCCGTCAAAAACAATCTCTCCCTTTTCTCTAACAAGTTTAAGATACCTGCTTATGACTCGGCACAACTGAACATCGCTGATTGACTCGAAGTATTCGGATTTTCGGATTGAATACAGCAGATTATGACCATCAATGATAAGCGGCATTTATTCAGTTTCCAGAAGAGAATCTTATCTCTCCACAGACGATGGTCTTTTCGACCTTGCCTTTGACTTTCCAGCCATGATAAGGGCAGTTTCGGCTTTTAGAGCGGAATTGAGTTACGTCGATTTCATATATGGCATCGGGGTCAATGATAGTAACATCGGCCTGCTTGCCTACGGTCAGCGTTCCTTTATCAACGCCGATTATTCTGGCAGGTCTGACTGTCATCAATTCAATAAGACCGGGCCAGTCCAGAATCCCCGGCTCAATCAGCGCCTTGATAAAAAGAGCCAGTGCACATTCCAGAGAAGCTATACCAAATGGTGCTGTCAAAAACTCAAGTTCTTTTTCGCTTTGCAGATGTGGTGCGTGGTCGCTTACTAAGGCATCAATCAGTCCTTCAGAGATTGCCCGCTTTAGTGCCTCAAAATCTCTTGTGGTTCGCAAGGGCGGATTGACCTTATAATTTGTATCGTAGTCACTGCAATTTCCCTCGGTCAAAAGCAGATGATGAGGTGTTACTTCGCAGGTAATCGGCACAGAATCCTTTTTGGCCGCCCTTATCAGCTCAACCGACTCTGCTGTTGATATATGCTGTGCATGGTATCGAATCCGTTCAGGAGGAAACTTCTTAACAAGTTGGATGTCTCTCCAAAGCATCGCCTGCTCCGCAAGCGGGTCTGAGCCCGGCAGACCGAGTATCGCAGAATAATAGCCTGAGTTCATTACTCCATTTGCGGCAATTCTGTCATCCTGACAATGCTGGGCTACGAATACATCAAACATTGAGGCATATTTCAGTGCCCTAAGCATAACAGCAGGGTCCTGAACTCCCTTGCCGTCGTCAGTAAAACCAACAGCTCCCGCCTCAGCCATAAATCCCATCTCCGCCAGTTCAACTCCATCAAGGCCTTTTGTTATTGCCCCCATAGTATAAACGTGGGTCTTTCTCGCCTGCCTGGCTTTTCGATGAATGTATTCGACATCGGTTTCATTTTCGATGGGCGGATTTGTATTCGGCATACAGACTACTGATGTAAATCCCGCAGCCACTGCTGCTGCCGAACCGCTTGCTATCGTTTCTTCCTCTTCATCGCCCGGCTCACGAAAGTGAACATGGATATCAATCAAGCCCGGCGTTACTAATTTACCGGTTGCGTCTATGGTTGTCTGTGCGGATTTATCAATCTTGCCGACCGCTGCGATTTTGCTATCGGCGATAAGCACATCGCACGTCTTGTCGATACCGTTCGCAGGGTCTATTACCCGACCGTTTTTTATAAGAAGCTCAGTGTCCATTACACTATCATTCCCGCGTAAGCGGGAATCCGTTTTGCCTCCACTTAATAATTTAACATCTCAATCTGCCTTATTGTTCTGTGCCTAAAGAAAGAACCTTGTATCGGATATCAATTCCCTCACGCAATTTTATTTTCAATATTTGCAAAATACCGATACTGCCCTCACGTGTACGAAAAGCATATGTAACGGGAAGCTCATTTTTCCTCAATTGCTGTTCCGCCTTGACAAAAACAGGCAGATCAACTGAATCAATTGCGTCCAACTTTTCCTTTAATATATCAACATTTGCTTTATCCCAGGATTCGTTAGCTACTGGTAATAAATCGCTGCCTATCTCAAACAGCCCACGTGCATCAGGTAAGGCCTTACATGTAAAATCAAC
>CAYTTK010000057.1:0-16202 GCA_964440735.1 uncultured Pirellulales bacterium | reverse complement strand
TAGTGTATCCGAGATTGATGAAAACAATAATCAGGCTGTATTGCAAGTGAGAATTGAGAATGGACAAATTGTCCAGAAATCGTTGAAATTTGAATCAATAATTGACAAAGGTGCGAAGATTGAAACCCTGCAATCTTTAGTTGATTCCACTAAGCCAGGCGATACTGTTACTGTTCCCAACGGGCTCTATACAGAACCTATTGATATTAACAAACCCCTAATTTTGAGAGGCGAATCACGAACGCAATGCGTTTTTGAGATAACGGCTAATAGGCCTGTTATCTTCATTGATACTAAAGGTAAAGGTAGGGTAGTAGTGGAAAACTTGACGATTAAATGGCAATTGGCTACAAGTGATAAAGGCATAGAACGTCCATTTGCATTAGGAGTGAAAGATACCGAAGCTGAAATTAAAAACTGCAGCTTTTTACCTTTGGGCAATTTTACAAGGTCACCGGTGGCTGTAAGAGCAGATGGTTTTTCCAATCTTACTATTAATAACAGCCAATTTGAGGGATTTGAATATGTCATCTGTTACGGCGAAGGAACAAAGGGGCTAACGAAGGACTGTCTGATTATGAATTGTGGACATCAGGGCATAATAAACTATTCGGGCTCTACCCTGCGAGTAGAAAGAAATATTATAACCGGCTCAAAGTATCACGCCATCAGATGTACCGGTGGAACTCTTTATGTTAAAGACAACCTTATTATTAACAACGATAACAGAGGCATTTATCTGGGCAATAAAAGTGGTAACGGAACGATTACAAATAACCTTATTATGGGTAATGGAACAGGGATAGGGGGCTTTACTCAATCGAAGTACGAAATAGAGCATAACATTATTGCCGATTCGAGTTATGCCGGGATTGGGATGGAGAAATCCTGCTCTCTAAAAATAAGAGATAATATTTTCGTGGATAATGAACGTGGCTGGATTATGTTTGATAGAGGTAGCAAAGGGGCGAATACCTGTTATAGAAATACGTTCTGGCAAAACAAAGTTGATGCTGAGAATTATGATAAGACTGAAAATTCGATAAATGAAAATCCTGGTTTTATGGAACCGGATGAAGGAGATTTTTCATTAAGGCCAGGCCCAGCAATGGAACACAAACAAGGACTAACAAATCCGCAAGTTATAAAATCAATATGGGAAAAATGGAAAGACCGTACGGATAAAAATACACTATAAAAACCTCATGCAGGTTTCTTCTTTTCTGCAGGCTTTGATTTACTTTCTGTGCTGGATTTCGTATCCTTGCTTTCAGCAGTTACTTTCTTCTCGGTGGTACTTTCTTTTTCTTTTTTCTCGTCCTTTTTATAGCTTTCGCTTCTGTAGTCGGTTTGATAGAAGCCGGAGCCCTTGAAGATAACGCCTGCTCCGGTCCCGATGAGTCGTTTCACGCGAGCTTTACCGCACTTTGGACATTTGTGCAAAGGCCTTGCTGATATACTTTGAAATTTCTCAAATTCAAACCCACAATTTTTGCATAGATACTGATAAGTCGGCATAGCAATTGATTATTTTCTATCGATTATTGATTATTTTCTCTTTTCAGCTTTTGTTCGTTAGGTTCCTGCTTAACTTCTTCGGTCTTCTGCACCTCTATTTCTGTTATCAGCTTATTGACAACCACCTTACTCGGCCGAATAACGCGGCCATTAAGTTTATAACCCTTTTGAAATTCCTCCAACACGATATTTTCTTCCTTTTCCGGCTCGGCTTTTTGCATTATGGCTTCGTGCAGGGTCGGGTCGAACTTCTCGCCAAGTGCCTTTATCTGCTCAACTCCATGCGATTTTAAAATATCCAGCATTTGGCCATAAATTATCTGGACACCTTCGACGAAAACATTGACATCTTTGGCTGAATGTGCATCCTTGTGCTGAATAAGATTGAAGGATTGCAGGGTATGCTCAAAATTATCAAGCGCAGGCAGTAATGTTTTTATTATCGTTTCTTTCTCATAAGCAATTGTATCAGAAATCTGCTTTGTGACGCGTTTTTGATAATTTACATAATCTGCGCTGACCCGCTGTAACTTTTCAAAAACTTCTTCCTTCTCTTTTTGCAATTCGCTTAACTTTTGCTGTAGTTCTTTAAGCTCGTCTGTCTCGGGTTTTTCTATCTTTTTTTTCTTCATTTTTTTCTTCGCTATTAATCCTTCGACTCGGCTTTGCCTCGCTCAGTCCTATGGACTCCTAACGGAGGACAGGTCTCTGTTAATCAGCGTCTAAAAAACAGTATAAGTCCGTGTTCTCTTATTTTGAATTACCAAAATGTTTTTTTAGTTTCTCGAAAAAAGTTACAGATTTTGGGGAAACTCTTTTGTTTTCTGTTTTGGCAAATTCTCTAAGCAGCTCCTGTTGTTCTGCACTTAATCTTGTAGGTGTTTCTATTATTATTTGCACAAGCTGGTCTCCGACTCGGCCTGTCCGGATGTCCGGCAGGCCATGGTCTTTTATTCTGAAGATGCTTCCATATTGCGCTCCAGCAGGAATCTTCAACTGTCTCGTGCCGTTTAAGCTTGGCACATCAATTGCCGCTCCTAAAGCCGCCTGCGTAAAACTTATGGGCACAACGGCAATAAGGTCATTCCCATCACGATGAAGAAATTCGTGCGGCTTTATCCTAACATAGCAATACAAGTCACCTCTTGGTCCGCCACCTCGGCCGGGTTCTCCTTCGCTGGCAACTCTTATACCTTGACCTTCATGGACACCTCGTGGGATTTTGATATTGACAATTCTTTTTTTGGGTATTTTGCCGGTCCCTTTGCACTTCTTACAAGGATTGGTAATCATTTCACCGGTGCCTCTGCACCGAGGACAGGTCGAGACCATCTGAAAAAAGCCGCCTCCTCTTGAGACCTGTCCGGTGCCGGCACAAGTTGAGCATCGTGCAGGTGTCGTTCCCTTCGCGCTGCCGCTCCCGTTACATTCCGGGCAAATATCCTGACGGGTGAACTCGATTGTTTTTTCGGCTCCTTTTGCGACATCATCGAGAGTTAGTTCCACAAAGGTTTCCAAGTGATATCCTCGGCTTGGGCCGGCTCGTCTGGCTTTTCTGCTTCGTGTCCCGAAAATATCGCTAAATAAATCATCGAACCCGAATATATCTTCAAATATGCTGCCGATGTCCTGCCATCTCATATGCGAATAGTCGCGCATACCTATTCCGCGAAGGCCTTCGTGTCCAAACTGGTCGTAGCGCTGGCGTTTTTCAGGGTCGCTTAAGACCTCATAGGCCTCGGCACATTCTTTGAACTTCGCCTCAGCTTCTTTATTATCCGGGTTCTTATCTGGATGATACTTCATCGCCATACGGCGGTACGCGCGCTTAATCTCATCGGCGGAGGCGTTTTTTCCTACCCCCAGAACTTCATAATAGTCGCGTTTGGCCATTATCTTGTTTTCAGTGACTCGTGACTCGACTTAACAAGGCATTGCTCGCCGAGTTTACCTTACAGAACCTTGTATTGGCTCTTCGTCTTTATCTTTCAACTCCGTTACCAGCACATGAGTAGTTAACATCAGCCCTGCCACGGATGCAGCCATTTCCAGCGCCGTTCTGGAAACCTTTGCCGGGTCAATGATTCCGGCTTCGAACATATTGACAAACTTGCCGGTATTGGCATCGTAGCCGACGTTTTCCTGCTTTTCCAGCTTCTCCAAAAGCTGAGCAACGACCACGTCACCCTGTTCGCCTGAATTATCCACTATCTGCTGTGTCGGAGCTCTAAGTGCCTTTCTTACAATATCAAAACCAATTTTTTCATCGCCTTTTGCCTTTGCCCTGGCTTTTTCCACCTCGCCGATAGAACGCAGGAAAACTATTCCGCCACCTGCTATCACACCTTCTTCAGCCGCTGCTCTTGTGGCATGCAGCGCATCTTCCAGCAGGTCCTTGCGTTCCTTCATCTCTGTTTCGGTTGCTGCGCCGGCCTTTATAACGGCTACTCCGCCGGTTAGTTTTGCGAGCCGTTCCTGTAGTTTTTCACGGTCGTAGTTGCTGGTTGTCTTTTCGATTTGATTACGTATCTGGTCGCAACGAGCATCAATATCTTTCTTTTTGCCGGCACCTTCGATTATTGTAGTTGTGTCCTTGGTCACAACTACCTTCTTGGCCTGGCCCAATTGTGAAAGCTCAATACTTTCAAGCTTGATACCCAGATCTTCGGAGATTACCTGCCCGCCGATTGAAACTGCTATATCGGACAGCATCGCTTTTCTGCGGTCTCCAAAGCCGGGTGCTTTTATGGCACAGCATTTCAATACACCCTGCAGACGGTTTATTACCAGTGCCGCCAGTGCTTCACCTTCGACATCTTCTGCAATAATTAATATCGGCCTTGCAACCTGAGCTACTTTTTCCAGCAACGGCACAATCTCGCGAATATTGGATATCTTCTTCTCATGCAGCAGGATATAAACATCTTCAAAAATAGCTTCCTGAGTATCGACCTTGGTCATAAAGTAAGGCGATATATAACCCCTATCGAACTGCATACCTTCGACGACTTCAAGCTCATTTTGCATTGCCTTGCCTTCTTCGACTTCGATAACGCCTTCCCTGCCGACCTTATCCATTGCAATTGCCAGAATTTCACCAACTAATTGGTCATTGTTTGCGCTTATAGTTGCCACTTTTGCAATATCGCTATGGCCCTTCACCGGAACGCTGACTGATTTGATAAACTTCGCGACAACTTCAGCGGCCTTGTTGATTCCTCGTTGAATGGCCATTGGATTTGCGCCGGCGGCCACGTGTTTTAAACCCTCAAAATAAATCGCCTCCGCCAGGACTGTTGATGTCGTAGTCCCGTCACCCACAATATCAGATGTTTTACTGGCGGCTTCATTGACCATCTTTGCGCCCATATTCTTAAATGGTTCAGGCAGCTCAATCTCCTTGCTGACCGAGACGCCGTCCTTGGTTACCTTTGGCGAACCCCAGCTTTTGTGCAAAATGACATTTTTACCGGTCGGCCCAAGTGTCACTTTGACCGCATCAGCCAACTGGGCCAAACCCTCTTTGAGATGTGTTCGTGCAACGTCATCAAACATTAATTGCTTTGCCATTTCCTATTACCTCGTCAATTCTTATTTACTAAAAAACTATAAACAATGGACTAAGAATAACAAACTAATTTACTTTTCTACAATTCCGAGAATATCATCCTCTCGCAGAATTACGTATTTTTCCCCGTCGATTTCGACATCGCTGCCGATGTATTTTGCGTAGATGACCTCGTCATTTTTCTTTACAGACATCTTGTTTCGTTTGCCGTCATCGAGCAGCTTTCCCTGTCCAACAGCCACGATTTTTCCAATCTGTGGTTTTTCTTTTGCGGTATCGGGCAGAATGATACCACCGGTTGTTTTCTCTTGCGCCTCTGATTGTTTTATTACAACTCTATCATCCAAAGGTCTAAGTTTCATATCTCACTCCTTTTCCAAATCAATTTTTATTCTTTTTTTTATTTCTTATTTGCTTTTAATATCCAGCACAATAACAGTATTGATTTTGTCCGGTGCTTCTTTTGGTACGGTAATAACCTTGTCTTTACCTTTACGCCTAACGGCCAGTTCGGAGCGTTCTTTGTCGGCCAGCAGGTATGCTTTTATTACTTTGTTTCTCAGGCCCGGCACCTGCAACTTTTCATCTTTCGGCCAGTCAAACACGTGCAGATATAGCTTACCCGGCTTTGCTGTGCACCGGCCCCAGGGTAATTCACCAAGCGGGCTGGCAGTAGTTCCGTAAATACTCTCGCCATTAATCCTCATCCATTTGCCTATAGCTGCCAAACGCTCGACACTCGGAGCAGGTATAAGACCTTCTGCAGTTGGACCAACATTCAGCAGGAAATTACCGCCTTTGCTGGCAATATCTGCCAGTTTATGAAGCAAATCCTCAGTTGATTTCCAGTTGTCGTCGTAAGATTTATAACCCCAGGTGTCGTTTATAGTCATGCAGGTCTCCCAGTCAACGCCGGGCAGACCCGTTGCGGGTATCCGCTGCTCTGGAGTCCCGAAGTCTCCTGCGAACTCATCAGTTTTGCTCGAAGGCCGCATTCCTTTACGGCCTTTACCAACGCGGTTGTTAATAATAATGTCCGGCTGCAGACTGCGAACATAGTTATACATATCTTTGCCCATTGGCTCGGTCCAGTCTTTTACCCACTCGCCGTCAAACCAGAGGACACCAAGCGGGCCATAATTTATTACCAATTCCTTAATCTGCGGCTTTAAATAGGTCTCAACATATCGGGGGAAATTAGCATTTGTTTGAGTGCGGTCATTATATTTGGGATAAAATGGCGCCTGTGCATCAGGATGATGCCAGTCCATTATCGAATGGTAGAAGCACAATCGAATGCCTTCTTTTCTGCACGCATCAGATAACTCTTTGAGTATATCGCGTTTAAAAGGCGTAGCATCCATAATGTCATAATCCGTCACCTTTGAATCCCACAGACAAAAACCATCGTGGTGTTTTGAGGTGATGACGATATACTTCATTCCGGCGTCTTTGGCAATTCGCACCCACTGGTCAGCGTTAAAACTTACCGGATTAAATTGTTCTGCGAGCTTTTCGTATTCAGCCACTGGTATTTGGGCCTTTTCCATAATCCATTCGCCGATAACTTGTATTTTGTTTCCATTCCATTGACCGGCCGGTATTGCATAAAGACCCCAGTGAATAAACATCCCCAATCTTGCCTCCCGCCACCATTCCATCCGTTCACCCTTGAGAAGCACTGGTTTGATTGGTTCGACTCTGCTCACCATTTCCTGTTTTGCCTTTTGTGAATCAAGGTCGGATGCTTTAACCTCTTCTTGTGTGCAACTGGTAGCCAGCAACACACACATTACGGCAGCTAAAATTAGCACGTTTCGGTTTTTCCAATATTTATAGATGTAGGTATAGGCATTGATTGCTTTTTTAGTCATGGCTTTTGCTTCCTTGTCCAGATTAAGATATCGCTTGCAAACAGACCATATTACATCATACCCATATCACCACCGTAACCACCGCCAGGTGGCATAGCAGGAGTTTCCTCTTTTTCTTTGGGCTTTTCGGTAACAAGGCAGTCGGTGGTCAGTAATAAGCCGGCTATGCTTACCGCATTTTGCAGAGCTATCCGCGTTACCTTAACCGGGTCAATAACACCAGCTTCAACCAGGTCCTCATATTTATCCGTATCAGCATTGTAGCCGAAGCTGCCTTTGCCTTCTGAGACCCTGTTTACCACAAGATTCGGTGTAGTTCCTGCGTTGGCTGCGATATAGTAGCAGGGCATTTTCAGGGCTTTTATTAAGATATCGGCCCCGGTTTGCTCATCTCCTTCGAGCTTGAGTTTCCCAACTGCATCCATACAACGGATTAGCGCTACGCCTCCGCCGGGGACGATTCCTTCTTCAATAGCTGCCTTGGTGGCATGCAGTGCATCTTCGATTCGAGCCTTTTTCTCTTTCATTTCCGCTTCGCTTGCGGCGCCGACATTGATTTGAGCAACACCACCGGTCAGCTTGGCTAAGCGTTCCTGGAGCTTCTCACGGTCATAATCGCTGGTTGTGGTTTCTATTTCGTCCTTTATCTGTTTTATTCTACCGTCGATGGCTTGCTGACTGCCGGCACCTTCAACGATGATTGTATTGTCGTTGTCGATGGTTACCTTTTTTGCCTGGCCGAGCTGCTTGACACCGATGCTTTCCATATCGACTCCCAAATCTTTGAAAATCGGCTCTGCACCCGTTATAATTGCAATATCCTGCAACATTGCTTTTCTGCGGTCTCCATAACCCGGTGCCTTTACGGCTGCGCATTGCAGAATGCCTTTTAGCTTGTTGACCACAAGCGTTGCTAATGCCTCGCTCTCTACATCTTCTGCGATAATCAGCAGGGGTCTTTTGCTTTTGGCGACTTTCTCAAGCAAAGGCACAAGCTTGGCAACATTGCTGATTTTTTCTTCGTGGACAAGTATATATGGCTTTTCCAGCATGCAGACCATATTATCTGGGTCGGTTACAAAATGCGGCGAAAGATAGCCGCGGTCAAACTGCATACCCTCCACAAATTCAACGGCCGTCTCAAAGCTCTTACCTTCCTCAACGGTGATAACGCCGTCTTTTCCAACCCGTTGAAAGGCATCAGCCATAATTTTTCCTATCGCTGCATCATTATTAGCTGATACCGAGGCAATATTCGTTATGTCTTTAGCTTTGGTAATATCTATCGGCTTCGCAAGCGAGGAGAGCTTTTCAGCTACGGCTTGTGCGGCCTTGTGTATGCCACGGGCCAGTGCCATAGCATCTGCACCTGCTGCGAGGTTCCTGTAGGCCTCTTTGAAGATGGCTTCTGTAAGGACAGTAGCTGTCGTGGTGCCATCACCGGCGATTTTCGAGGTCTTGTTTGCGG
Source organism: uncultured Pirellulales bacterium (assembly GCA_964440735.1). Lineage (GTDB taxonomy): Bacteria > Planctomycetota > Phycisphaerae > Sedimentisphaerales > Anaerobacaceae > CAZBWE01. The sequence goes on along the minus strand of CAYTTK010000057.1, from coordinate 7,774 downwards.
CCTCTTTTACCAGTTTTGCGCCGAGATTTTCGCTTTTATCAATAAGCTCAATTTCCTCTGCAACCGTTACGCCATCCTTAGTTACGGTCGGTCCTCCCCAGCTTTTATCGAGAATTGCGTTTCTGCCTCTTGGACCGAGGGTCAGTTTTACGGCGGCTGCGAGCTTTTCAACGCCAGCTAATAGTTTTGCTCTGGCGTCAGTTTCAAATGCCAATTGTTTTACTGCCATAATTGCTTACCTCCTAAAAAATTAGTTAAATCACTAATCTTTTGCCATTAACACACTTACAAACATTTTTCACATCCATTTTCAGTCTTCAAATTCAGAAAATCAATAATTTATAACAAATGAGCAAAGATTATGCCAGCTTTTATAGGGCAGGGGGCTATTATTGCACAAATTGACGTAACTACTTTATTAACAAGCAACTAATCTCAGTAAAATTTGCATCGAGTACAATTTTGCAGATTGATGAAGCCAATGCAATTCCAATTTTGGCATGAAAAACGGGATTAAGGCGTCAAGATGGCAGGAACCTAAATTTATGATTTGCGATTTAAGATTTACGATTGATTATTTATTATTTGATTGAGGGTGAGATTTATATACTGGATATTGAAGAGTTGCGCAGGCCTATTTTCCCTCTGGCGGGCCGAATTATCGATATTTATCGCTCGTCGCCCGTGACTCGTTACTCGATTCGTATGCTGTATTCAGAGTGTCATTGCGAAAAGGTATTTGGGGAACCTGGAAATTAAGTAACCGGGCAACAGAAAAACAAAATATTAGGAAATTAGCGAGCGGTCTTACCGCCTCTTTAGCTTTATGTCCGGACGGAGCAGGTAATTTGGGGTCAATAAAAGTGGGTCGGAGAATTGGTTTGCGAGGGCGCGTTGCCAACCGAGCTGGTGGACCTTTGAGGCATGTGGACTCCAAAACTCCCCATCAAAAAAATAAATACCTTCGGCCTTGAACTTGTCCTTATGATATACTAGGCCGTCACCAAGCAGCCAGATAGGTTTTTCCTTGCAGGCAAATTTTTGCAGAAATTCTTCAGCTGTCATTAATGAATCTGGAACGACTTTTTTCCATCCTTTCGCCGCAGAGGTCGCTGAGTTAAATTTGAATTCTTTCTCTTTCTCTGCTTTCTTCGCGTTCTCTACGGTTAATTGTTTTTTATAGACGGCGGTGTAAAACTGGCCTCGTTTGGCATCGAGGATGGGGGCGATTATCTCGTGACTTGTCGCTCGTGACTCGTTGCTCGGTAAGTCATGATTGATTACGTTGGCGGTAATGACGTCGAGGGTATCGACCGAGACAATCTTTGATGAGTTGGCCAAGTGCAATGATTTTGCTAAAGTAACAGCAATTCTCAGGCCAGTGAAACTACCCGGGCCGACAGAAATATAAACCTGCTCAATGTCTTGTGGTTTTCGGCCAATATAGTCGAGCAGGGTGCGAACAGCAGGAAAAAGTTCTGCGCTGTGTTTCATTTGGCCGGAAAAAGTAAGCTCAGCTTTTATCTGCGGACCAGTTGCTATCGCAACAGAGCCCACTCTGCTGGAGGTCTCAACAGCTAATATCAAGGATTTTTCCATTATAATTGTGATTTTTGGTTATGACTTTCTAATGTCTAACAATTTGTTCAAAAGCCGTTTTAAGCCCACAAAAAACCCATTTTTCAGATGGTAAATTTTCCCCCAGATTTCCCAAACTTTTCAATTTGCTGAAATTGCAATTTAGATATTATCGGGCAAGTATCGATAAATCAAATTTTTCCTTGCAAATTTCTTCTTTTTTGTATAAACTTGGTTTATAATAAGTAGCAATTTATTTTGAAACTGGAGGTTGTAAAGAAAACAATTTTGGTATGAAAAGCTTCCAGAGGAGGCACTTTTTGGGGCAGGAGGTTAAATTTGAACAAGTCAAACTTTTTTACTAAATTTTCTGTCAGAAGGTCTTTGTTGCTGGCACTGGCATCGATTCTGCTTTTGGCAGTTTTTGTAACGGAAGTAAGTCAATCTCAGACAAGCGCAACCGACACATACATAGCTTACAATAAAATAGCTAAAGGTTGGATACAGAAGGGGACGAACCAGTATAACGAAGGTCTTTTCGAAGAGGCGGAAAAATCTCTGTCGCAGGCCCAGAGCTACGAGAAGTATATGAGCACTGCTGAGCGTAAGCAATTAAATGAACTTCTTGAAAAAACACGTGTAGCCGCATTTGAGAGAAAACGTGTCTCAGAGGCGTATAAGCTGGTCGCCGAATTAATCAAACAAGATAAGCTGGTCGAGGCAAAAACACATCTTGTAAGGATCAGAAATTATACATCCTTGAGTCAAGAGGAGCTGGCACAAATCACAGAAGCGATTAAGAAAATAGATAGTCGAATCAAACCCAAAGAAGCTCCTGAAAAAGTCAAAGACATAATGGCTCTGACCAGAGAAGAAGGGATAAAGCCCACAGAAAAGTCAAAGAAAACAGACGGACAGCAAAAATTGCAGGGGAAAGAAATTGCTGAACTTTACTATCGCAGCATTGGATTATATCGCACCGGTCAATTAGAGAAGGCCCGTGAAGGCTTCGTTAGAGTCGTGAATAGCGGCCTTATTCCGGAATCGATGGTAAAGACAATTGAAGAACATGTGAAGAAAATAGACGAGACCTTAGCCCGGAAAGCCAGGACAAGGGCTGGTATGCAACCTAAGACTATCAGACCAAAGTTTATCGTCCCAAGGGCCTCTTCGCCGCTCACGTTAGCTCAGCTGGAAGTTGCTGAACCTGTAACAGGCGAAGGCAGCTACATCGAAGTGGTTAACCGTAAAAGGAATATCCTACGAAGCCATACCAAAGCCGTTGTCAATGATGCTATAGCTAAAGCCCATAATTATGCAAAACATGGTGAATTTGATAAGGCGCAAGAAATTGTTGCATCGGCTGAACTCACCGTGAACAAAAATCAGATGTATCTCGGAGACAAACTTTACAAACAATGCAGTGATACGCTGAAACAACTCAGCGAGATAATAGACGAGTCAAAGGGCGTAAGCACCAAGCAAGAAGACCAAAAGAGGCGAGAAGCAGCGATTGAAGCACAGCGTCAGTTTAGAAAACAAAAGGAGACCGAGAAAGAGGAAAGAATAAAGACGCTGATGGAAAACGCTCGGGCTTATCAGAAACAACAGCGTTACGAAGCCGCGCTTGGTGCATTGGAAAGTTTGCTTGCGATAGACCCACAAAACAACAATGCGCTGATATTAAAGGACACACTGGAGGATACAATCTACTTCCGGGAACAATTAGAGATTAAGAGAGCGGATGATAAACAGAGAGCAGACGTACTGTTAAAAACCGATGAGGCCGGAGTTCCATACGCTGAGGAGTTAAGGTACCCCAAAAACTGGAAGGAGATTATCGCAAAACCAACGCGGCAACCTGATGAGCCAATTGGACTTGACCCGGCTGACGTGTTCGTCTATGCGCAATTAGATAAAGTTGTTGGCCTTTCATCATTGACAACCGCAACACCCTTTAGTGATGCGATAGACATAATCAGGAACTCAGTTGAGCCCCCATTAAAGATAGTTGTACTGTGGCGAGACCTGTACGAAAAAGCCGAGATTTACCAAAACACGGAAATAAATATGGATGGTCTGCCATCAATTCGTCTGGTCACAGGATTGGAAAATTTATTAAAAGCTGTTTCTGGAGGATTTGCAGAACTTGGCTACATCGTCGAGAACGGCGTAATTACTATAGCAACGTTAGAATCACTTCCAAGCAAGCTTGAGACTCGAGTTTATGACATTACCGATTTGCTTGGCGAGCCAGCCAATTTCATGCAAATGCCAATGATGATAGGTGGTGGCTACGGCGGCGGTGGCTACGGCGGCGGCATGGGCGGCGGTGGCTATGGCGGCGGCATGGGCGGCATGGGCGGTGGCATGGGCGGCGGCTGGATGAGCGCAATGCGTGCAGAAGATCTAATCATGCTTATTCAAGATACAATTGAACCGGACAGCTGGTACGATCTTAGTGATACAGGTGAAGGAACCATAACAACTTATCCGCGTCAACAACCCAAGAAGCTGGCTGTTCTGCAGACCCGCGAAGTTCATAAAAAAATCGAAAAACTGCTCAAAGAGATGCGTAAGGCACTTGGGTATCAGGTTTCTATCGAGGCCAGATTCCTGTCTGTAAGCGAGAATTTCCTTGAGGATATCGGCCTGGATATCGATTTCGAGTACAATGTTGGCGGCAAATGGGGACTGCTTAAGTTCTCACAGACCTCTGCTGTGTCCACTGCACCGGATGTTTCAACAAAAGTTCCGGGGAGTTTAGGTGGTATATCGCCAGCTATTGGGATTGAAGGAGGATATGGTTCAATACTTGATGATTTACAGGTCGCGTTTATTCTGAGGGCAACTCAGGCACACACGGATGCAAAGACACTGACTGCTCCGAAAGTTACTGTTCTGAGTGGAGAATCAGCTGTCTTCCAGATTCAGAGACAAATCTCGTATGCTCTGCCACCTGATATTGTGCGAAGCGTCAGTCGCGGATACTATACCGGTGGCGGTCTTGAAGAGTTCGGGTTACAACAGAATGTATATTCCATACCTGTTGGTACCTTGCTCAACATTACTCCTATTATTACTCCTGACAAAAGAAATGTACTGCTGAATATTGTAACTCAAATGCAGGATTTACTCAGGATTCGGACTCATACGGTTGCAGGCATTGTCGATGCAGGTGACGGCGAACAATCTGAAATAGTTGAGTATCCTGTGAGTGTTCCTGAGACGGAAACATCGCAGGTTATGACACGTGTGAGTATTCCGGATGGAGGAACATTACTATTGGGTGGCCAGAAAATAACTGTAGAACTTAATAAAGAAGCGGGCGTACCGGTATTGAGTAAGATACCTATTATCGGAAGGATGTTTAGTAATCGCAGCACAATCAAAGATCAACAGATATTACTGATACTGGTTAAACCAACTATCATTCTGCAAGAGGAGCGAGAAGCTGAGGCAATTGCCACGATAAGCGGAATTTAAAAGCTGTTCAATTATGGAGATTGTGATGATTGTTTTTGTGATTCTGCAAGCTTTCAAACTCTTTAGCCCAACGGGAGGCACGTAATGTTCTCATTGTATGAGGTTATCTAAACGCAATGGAAAGCGTTCAGAAGCTTCAAGGAATACATACAATCATAATAATGATTATGAAGAAAGAAAATGGAAACACAAAAACTGACAAAATACAAAACATGGCGGTTGCTGATTAGCTCATTTATTCTGCTGTCAGCAACAGGTTTTGCATTAGCAGACAATTTGACCGGTTTTTCATATTACGATTTACCAACCGCAGACAAGACATATAAACACAACGAACTGATAGTGCGATTTTCTGATGTCAGTCCAGGTGACCAGCTGAAGAATGGACCGGTGATAGTCGGTCCGTTAACACAACGTGCAGTAAAAAACACTATTTCAGATTACCTTGTCGCCGGCTCATCTGTGACTAAACAATACAAAAAAATTGTACCTGGTCTTGGCATTGTAAAATTACCTGATGGAATGTCCGTTATAGATGCCCTCGTACGATTCAACCAGTCAGACTGTATTTTATACGCTGAGCCGAACTATAAGATAAAACTGCAATATAAACCTAACGACACGCTATATGATGAACAATGGGCACTGGAAAACACCGGTCAAGACGACGGACTGCCGGGTGCCGATATTGATGCAAACGAGGCCTGGAATATCCTTACTGACCCTTGCCAAATCTTAAGCGGTGATGTCGTCATAGCAGTTATCGACACCGGTATCGATTATGCACATCCTGACCTTTACGATAACATGTGGAAAAACCCGGGTGAAACACGTCAAGACGACGTTGTCGAACCAAATGACTTCAACGATGTCGATGATGATAACAACGGTTATGTAGATGACATTTATGGATATGATTTCTTTGATGAGGGTGATAATGACCCCTGTGATGAGATTTATCATGGTACTCATGTGGCTGGTATTATTGCCGCAGTTGGTGATAACAATCGGGGCATCGCAGGTGTCTGCTGGGACCCTTCCTGGAATATCAGACTGATGGCCCTGAAGATTTTCGGTGATGAAGAGGTTATTGAATTTGAAGACGAAGAAGAGTATACAGCATGGTTAGATTTAACGATTGAAGCTATTGAATATGCTGTTGATAACGGTGCTGATATCATAAACGCCTCATGGTCAATCGGTTATAATTACTCTCAATCTCTTTTCGACGCTGTTGAAGAAACCCATCATGCGAGTATACTTTTCGTAGCAGCAGCAGGTAATAATGATTTACCCTTTGCTGTATATCCAGCAGCCTATAATCTTGATAACATCATATCGGTCATGGCAACGGACAATTCAGACAACAGGCCAACATTCTCTAATTATGGATCTGATGTTGATTTAGGCGCCCCGGGTGAAGATATTATCAGCACTACTCCGGAGCAAGAGACCGGTTCTATGGAAGATTTAGGTATGAATCTTGGATACGACTATTTGAGCGGTACGTCAATGGCAGCTCCTCATGTAGCCGGTGCCTGCGCGCTTATGAAGATAGTCAATTCAAATTTAAGATATGACGAGATTAAAGCGTCTATACTATGGTCAGTGGACCCGGTATTGCCCGGCCTCTGTGTATCAGGTGGACGGCTTAATCTTTACAATGCTTTAAATATGGTCCGGGGCGGTGTGGTCGTAAATACATCACAACCAGGCGTTCCTTATTATACTATTCAATCAGCAATCGACAATGCCGAAGATGGTGATGACCTGATTGCTCAGCAAGGACGCTCGTATCTTGAAACAGTCGATTTCAATGGACTGAGAATAAGATTATTTAGCGGTGATATAAGTTATTCTGGTGACCCAGCAAACATGATTGTTGATCCACATAACACATTTATTTCCGCTTTTATTGAACGACACAGACATGGTTATTCCGGCCCTGTAGTCCGATTTACCAACGGAGAAGGTAGCGGGACTCTTTTGAAAGGATTTACTGTTCTCGATGGCGGCTTGGGTATTCAATGCTCATCCTTATCCAACTCTCCATCGATATCACACTGTATAATTACTGATAATAGCGGATTTGGTATCTTCTTCGGGAGCAACTCGTCCACTATATCGGATTGTACAATCAGCTCAAACGGCGGAGGTGGCGTTTACTGCTCATACTCGAATCCTGATATTATCGACTGCGAAATAAGCGATAACAATGGCCTCTGCACTGGTGGTATTCACTGTTATCATTCAGATCCGAACATCGATACCTGTACAATCACCAGAAATACAAATTGGGATGGCGGTAGTGGAATCCGTGCCCGTAACGGCTCAGACCCGAACATCCACAACTGCACAATCACAGATAATATAACAGATCTTGTAGGTGGCGGTATTTACCTCGATGAGGGAACACACTCCTCCATTAGCAATTGTACAATACTCCGAAATGAAGCAAACGAGTGGGGCGGCGGTATATTTCTTAATAACGTCTCTCCGCCAATTACCGACTGTACCATATCAGACTGTTATTCCGACTGGGAAGGCGGAGGCATCTATTGCTACGACGGCGCAGAACCGGATATTAAAAACTGCACTATAACCGGAAACCATGCCGGTTACGATGGAGGAGCAATCTACAACAACAAATCGAATCCGCTCATCAAGAACTGTCTTATAACTGACAACAAGGCAGACAGCTGGGATTGCG
>CAYTTK010000056.1:0-16273 GCA_964440735.1 uncultured Pirellulales bacterium | reverse complement strand
TTAATTTAGCAGCCCGTCCTGCCGGACCTTGCCTGTGGGTCTGGTAAGGGCGTCACATAGCAGGCTGGCTGAGTCGGTTGTTCGGGCCGATAAGGTGAGATTTAATCCCGAAATTGCCAAGCTAAAGGCCTGTCGTTTGGCGTTTAGTGAGGTGAAAAAACAATAAAACGACTAAGCATGTAGACGCTTGCCTTGAAACATCACGGGACGGGGGTTCGAATCCCCCCGCCTCCATTCGACTCGCTTCGCTCGCTCATGGCAGGCCATTTGTACAGGATGTAATCTCAAATTTGTAATTATCACCACGAGCATGAATTTTGCGAGGTGAATGTCCTGAGCAAGCGACCGAAGGGAGTGCGTCGAAGGGCTTTTGTGCCGCTAAGGAAGAATGTGGTCCACTTATATTCTCCAATGTTCGGACGGCAGTTTTTATGTTGGTCATACTAATGACCTATCAAAACGGCTTATCAAACATAATAACAGTCAAGCAACTATGTGGACTTCTTGTAGGCTGCCTGTATGCTTAGCATACCTTGAGAGCCACGAAAATGAAAAGGACGCCGTAGTACGTGAGCGACAGATTAAAAGATGGTCACGAGCAAAAAAGCTGGCCTTAATCATGGGGGATATGGATGAACTGAAAAGGCTGAGTAAGCGTAAAACAAAGTAATAATCCTCAAGTTTACTATGTAGATTTGAACTCTATACCAAAGACTGAAATCTCCCGCTTCCATTTAACTTGCTCTGCTCGTTCATGGCAGGTCATTTGTATTGAATGTAATTTCAAATTTACAATTTTCACCAAAAACATGATTTTGCTGAAATTCTATACAAAAAGGTTTTTCCCGCCATAATTTAGGGTTAAAAGAGTGTTTTATGGCACATGCTTATGTGCAAAAAAAGCGAGGAATCTTTTTTGATCCGTGACAAAGAAAAATACTTGACTATCTGCCACCTTACCCCTTAAAATGAGAAAAGCGCGATTGCAAACGACAAACGCGGTTAAAATGAAAGGAGTTATGTAATGGCAAGGAAGAAAAAAGGTTTATGGACAAAGAAGGAGCTGAACCTGCTGAAAAAGCTATTCCCCGTTACGCCCACTGCTAAAATAGCTGCTCGTCTCGGCAGGCCTACCGACGCGGTGAAAAAGAAAGCATCCAGAATGAAACTTCGCAAGTCTAAGAAGTACCTTAGGTCCCTCGGCAGAAAGTAGTTGGTTACTCAGAACTTTTTAGTACTTGGGGGTCCTCAGCAATAAAGCCGCTTCTTGTGAAATAACGGTGATATAGAAACGCGTTTTTGCGCTATTAGAGATTCTATAAGCGATGAAAAGCCACAAAATGGGGGTTTCAGCAACTACTGCATTTAATCTTTATCTGAGCTTATCACCTTCAGGATAACAGTGCGTAAACTATAAGCGCCTTTGTGCATAACTTTCCTGAGAATTCTCAATTCCGTATTCTTAATTCTAAATCCTTGACAGTAGCGTTTAAAACCATTATCCTGCTAAAATAGTTTATGTTTCTTACTTTAATTTTTTGCTTTTTGTTAGTCAGGAGGTTAATTTGAGAGTTCTTTCAGGAATACAACCATCCGGACGGCTCCATATTGGCAACTACTTCGGTGCTATGCGACAGCACCTGCAAATGCAGGCTGAGCATGACTGCTTTTATTTCATCGCCGATTTTCACGCCCTTACCAGCAATCCTTCTCCGGCAGATATTGCCCGGCATACCCTCGATGTCACAATGGATTACATCGCATTGGGTCTGGATACCGAGAAAACTGTTTTCTGGCGTCAGTCCGACGTGCCTGAAGTTACGGAGCTTACGTGGCTACTTTCCTGTATAACTCCGATGGGCCTATTACAAAGATGCACAAGCTATAAGGATAAAGTTGCTCAAGGTATCAGCCCTAATCACGGCCTGTTCGCATATCCGGTTCTCCAGGCAGCAGACATCCTGATATATAAATCGGATTTAGTGCCCGTAGGTGCCGACCAGAAACAACACATTGAGGTTACGCGTGACATCGCCATGCGATTCAATAATACCTACGGTGAAATCTTCACTGTGCCGAACGAATACATCATCGAATCCGTAGCCGTCGTTCCGGGCATTGATGGGCAAAAGATGAGCAAAAGCTATGGAAACACAATCGAGATATTTGAGCCGGAAGAAAGCGTCAGAAAAAAAATTATGCGTATTGTTACCGACTCAACGCCGGTCGAAGAGGCCAAAGACCCCAACAAATGTAATGTTTTCGCTCTTTTGAAGTTGGTTGCCTCGCCGGACGAGTTGGCTAAGTGGGAAAACAGATACCGCAACGGTGGTATGGGTTATAGCGAAGCCAAAAAACGCCTGGCTGAGTTGATGATAGATTTTTTCAAGCCCTTTAGACAAAAAAGAAGCGAGCTCGAAAACAATATCAAATATGCCAAAGAAGTCCTGACCAAAGGTGCTAATAGGGCAAGAGCCGTAGCTGCCGAAACTCTTGCCCAAGCCCGAAAAGCCGTGGGACTGGGAGTTTAACTATGGCTGATAAACTCGTTACAATTGCGCATTTTGCAAATTACATCGAAGCGGAGATGGCTAAACAACTGCTTGCCGATTACGGAATCAAAGCAGCTGCCACCGGCGAGAACGCTTCAAATATATACTCGATACCAGCTATAGCGGGGCCGGAACTTCAGGTTCTTCAGAACCAGGCAGAGCGGGCAAAAGAAATCCTCGAATCTCATAGAAAGCCCGCCGATGCGGCTCCGGACGACACACAGGAGCAGTAATTGGTTGACTATCGCGTAAATCTTGAAATATTTGCTGGTCCTCTGGATTTACTTTTGTATCTGGTTCGCAAGGAGGAGGTGGATATTTACGACATTCCAATCGCCAAAATAACCGAGCAGTATATCCACTACATAGAAATGCTAAAGAGTCTTGATATCGACTTAGCCGGTGATTTTCTGGTGATGGCGGCAACCTTAATGCAGATAAAATCCGCAATGCTGCTGCCGCAGGCGGAACCGGACCAATTAGGTGTTGAGGATTTGTCTGACCCCCGTGTAGAACTCATCCGCCAGCTTCTGGAATACAAGAAGTTCAAAGATGCCGCTAATCTCCTTGAGGCCGCCGCTGACGAACATAAAGAGCGTTTCACTCGCCCTGACAGCATTATTGAACGATTAAAGCCCGATGCCGAACCTGAGATAGACATCGAACAAGTAAGCGTGTGGGACCTGCTCGAGGCCTTTGACTCGATATGCAAGGCAACGGGGTCCCTGGCTGACATTCGCCATATCAAAGACGACACACCCATTGATTTATACCAGATAGAGCTTTTGCAATGGCTGCAGACGGAAGGGCCGATGAGTTTCGAACGTATTTTTGAGTCCAGGGTCAACCGCGCGGTGATGGTTGGATTATTCCTTGCACTTTTGGAATTGATTCGAGAGGAATTAGTCTGGGCAAAACAATCGAAATCTTCATCTTCCATATACTTACGTCCGCTGACCGAAGAACCCGCGGAACAGGCGGTGCAAAAGGCCATCATCGCCCTGGCTGAGGCCGAAAGCAACAAGGCCACTCAAACCCCGTTAGAGAACCAAAGGCAAAAGTCTCTAACAGGGCAAACCGAACAACAAAAACTACCACCAATTCCAATTGCCGAAATCCCATCCAAGACCAAACCTGCTGCTTCATCTGATAAGCAAGAAATAGAACCTGCCAAAGACTACTAATAAACTGACGACAGTAAAAAAGGTAACCAGAATATCAGGCCATCCGATAGGGGTGTATCAGGAAAACAGGATATCAGGGGACTGGTTGATTATCGAATTAGCTAATTGGCAAGAGGATACTTGATGCTGGATACACGCGAGCTGGTAAGTGGTGAGCAAGAGATTACCAATTAACCAATTAACTATTGAACTCCCTCTACAATTGTTTCGGTTGGGGCTCGGCCCGTTAGAAACCTTTCCCATTAGATATTTTCTCCCCAATCGTAATAGTCTCTAACGGGCCAAGCAGTTTATAACGTATTCCCCGCCAGCGGATGGTTCTGCCAAAAGCTGAAGAGATAATAAAAAATAACAGCAGCAGTGACCACAGCCAGGATAAAAATATATCAGCAACACAAGCAGCCTTCATCGCTCGTTTCTCATCTCCTGTCACTTGTCCCTCGTATGTGAGCAATTTCTCCGCCATCCTTTGGCGCAATATTGCCCGTATCATTTGACCTGCGAAAAAGACAATCGGAACAGCAGCAAAAAGTGTCAGGTTTTTATCTGCGATAATTGCGGCGTAAACGGCCAGAGCAGCTGTCGCCCATATCCCCAACACCGAATATAAACTGCTGAATAATCCAAACAGCCAAGTTCCGGGTCTGCTTATCCGGGTGATTAGAAATTGCCGCCGGCCAAATTCAAAAAGCTCGCCCCAGGTCGCAGATTCATACGAAGCTACCAGACATGCAGGAACGAAAGCCAGCTTCATACCGGCTTTTTTAACGGCGTAGGTTAATGATAAATCATCGCTTATGGTTTTTGGCCAGATTTTATCAAGACCCACTTTGCGGAAGATGTCAACACAGATAGCCATAGACCCACCCCATGCTTGATTGAAACGGGTGTTGCCAAGCAATTGAGCGACCTTGGCGTTTACTGCCGATAAAGCCAGACTGGCAAGATTGAGCTTTGCCGGTATAAACCAACGATAACCGCTGGCGGCACCATATCTATATTGTCGCAAAGGCCAAACCAGGTGACTTAGCCAGTCGCTACGCACACAGACGTCGGAATCAGCAAAGGCAAGAACTTCAATATCATCACTGATTTTCTCATAGCAGTAGAGCAAATTATGGATTTTTTGGCTGCATCTTTGTCGCTCATCTATTTTCCCAGCAATTAGTATTCGAACGTCTTTCGCTTTTGAGGTCTGACTTAATTGGTCTTTCAATTTGCATAACCGGCTATACGCGGGGTCTTGCTCGTCGGCGACCACAAACCACAGCAGATAATTTTCGTAATCCTGATTGAAAAATGAGGCGATATTTTTTTCAAAAGCCGGGTCCAGACCCTTACACGGCACAATCAACACAACCCGTAACCGATGCAATAAACGCTTTTTTTGATATTTCCCCAGCGCGTAACAATAATTCTTATACGTCTGGAGCAGAAATAGTAATTGCGAGATGATTGCCGCCAATGCAATGTAATAATACCAATCCATTATAGAAAGTTTAAAATGAAAAGTGAAAAATGTAAAAAATAAATTGTAAAGCTCAAAACCTTCTTTGTTTTGTATTTAACCTTCATTCTACGTTTTACATTCCGGTTTTGAACTTTCCGCTTTAAGCTTCGGGTCCTCAAGCTATCGAAGCTAACGGCACTATGAAGTCGATTAACTGCTCAACAGTGTAAGATTTTGCCAGGTCGATAGGGAGAAGGCAACCATGGCTATGGTCGGAGGCGATAATTATGAGATTTTTACCTGCTTGGTTCCATCCCTGCTGCTGCGGTTGATGGCCAAGAACAAAGATGTCAACATCAAGCAGGCCGGCCATTTTATCGAGCAGAGACTGACTCTGATTCCTGCCCCAGGTTAACAGATAAGCTGACCCCGGCTTTGTCAGGTCTTCAGGTTTAAGCTGTCTATCAAAAATTCCCCGGTCGAATTTATCGGCGTAACGGTCGTTGGGAAGCGAATGCGAAATCCATATTCTCGTATCGCATCTGACTGCTAACGGCTTTGAAAATAAAAATTGTTTCATTGCCAGTATAATCTTGCTGCTATCATCCTTGAACTCGCGTTCGATGGCACTGCGCATCGCACGGTTCATCTCTTTGCCGTTTTTTAAGACTTCACCGTCGTTGATAAAAACCGTATCGTGGTTTCCCATAATAAAATGGACACGGTCAGAAAAGTCCAATTTATAGCGAACAACGTCAAACAATAATTTATAAGATAAACAACCCCCGTAAGGGTCCTCAGGCCCACCGTGCAGGACTTCCTGAAGGATAACATGTCTATCAGGATTATTGTCCAAATCGGCAAAGGCAACTATTCTTTCGAAATTCCGCCGATTTCCGTGAATATCACCCGATATTACTAAACTGCCCTCAGAAGGCAGACAAATCAAATTACCACGTCGGAACTTGTCTGCATTGTTGGCTTCCATGCCTTTATTTAGCAAATCAATTATTGCCTGAGACATTTTTATTTGTCTTTATCTTGCCCCCAAATATGCTGTGAACCAACAGGTCCAGTCTCGATATGACCGTCATCATATCATGCGGGCGCCGGGCGGGGTCATCTTCGATACAATCCATTACAAGCTTCGAGACTCCTGCCGGTAGCTGTTTTTTTACTTCATGCGGTGCTAAGCGAGGCTGGATTATGGGCAGGCCAAGACTGTTGGTTTTCGGTATCAAAGTCGGGATATTCTTTCCGGTAAGGGCCCAGTACATTGTCGCACCCAGATTAAAGATATCGGTTTTTGGGCCAAGCGGTTTACGCTTAACCTGCTCAGGCGCAATGTAGTCAGGCGTGCCCTGAATTCTCGGTTTTGTCGTGCCGATTTTACAGCTCTGGCCAAGGTCTATAATTTTGATTGAGCCGGGCTTGCTTAGAAGGATGTTATTCGGTTTTATGTCACAGTGGACAAAACCTTCTCTGTGCATAGCTTGAAGACCGCTTGCTACCATTCTGAATACCAGAAGCACATCACCCAAGCTCAAAGTAAAGCTTTCTTCGAGACTATTGCCGTCAAATAGTTCCATAGAAAGCAGTATCTCTTTTACCTTAAACATACTGCGGATTTTTTTGAGTTTATAGCACTTGCGGACATAAGGATGGTTAATTCGCCGGCCCACCTTATATTCGGTCTCGGTCTGCTCGAAAATTCTTGCATCTTCCGGCCTTTCAAATATAACACGTTTTAGAGCTATACTGGTATTGTCCTGATGGTCGGTCGCCTCATAGATTGTACTGCGGGCGCCGTTTCCAATCCGTTTTACTATGGTAAAGCCACCAACATTGAGTATATCTTTAGCCATATCAGCAGTAATATCCGCAACCTAATAATCTACCAAATATTACACCATAATAAATATAAATTGTGCCAAACGGTTATTTACCCTGCTTATTCTGTATTTTAGGCGGTAGAGTTACCTCTATTATAAGACGCAAAAACAGGCCAAAAACCTACAATGCTTTTCTAAAACCGCCTAAAAATTATGTAAAAAAACATTTTTATATGGAACAACCAACCCGACTCATTTTAGTACCACAAGTCTACAATATAATCGTTGACTTATCCAGTATTACAGTATTTTTTTATAATATCAGCTCGAAAAACGTAGCCTTGCCGAATTCTGTGGTTATCTATCCTCGACACAAAGACTTGTGGTTCCCCCGCAAAAAAGCTACAATAATCCAGGTATTAAAAAAACGCATAATCCCCTGCACGGCTACTAATCGCCTTTTAGCTTTACAGGCAAATCCGGCTTTGTTACAATTCCGAAAGTGTGACAGATGAACGTTTTGCCTTTTTAATGCGTAATATGATATACACAATATGCAATAAGAGAAAATGTCCGGCAAAATAAAAATTGATATCGAAAGATGCAAAGGGTGTGGGCTGTGTGTAGTTGTATGCCCAAAGAACAGCATCGTCATATCCAAGAAATCCAACACAAAAGGTTACTTTCCAGCCGAAGCAGTTAACACCGATAGTTTCGACGAGCTCACTACAGGCTGTACCGGCTGCTGTTTCTGTGCCCTTATCTGCCCTGATGCTGCGATTGAGGTATTCCGAGAAGACAATGTAGTAGTTATCGAGCCAGGCAAAAAAGGTAAGGCAAGTTCAGTCAAGAAAAGGGCGTAAGTTAAGGATTGTAAAGCCGTGGCGACGAGATTTTTGCAACAAACAAGGCGAAATAAATTGAGCGAAGATGTAAATGTGAGCGAACGGTTGTTGATGTGCGGCAATGAAGCCCTCGGCGAAGCGGCCATTCTGGCTGGCTGCGATGCATACTTCGGCTATCCAATCACTCCGCAAAATGAAGTTACCGCCTATATGTCCCGAAGGATGCCCGAGGAAAGTCGAGTCTTTTTGCAGTGCGAAAGTGAATTAGCCGCAATCAATATGGTATTCGGGGCATCAGCAACCGGTAAAAGGGCTATGACAAGCTCATCCAGCCCAGGTATCAGCTTAATGCAGGAGGGAATAAGCTATCTGTCCGGGGCAGAACTGCCGGCGGTGGTTGTAAATGTAATGCGAGGTGGGCCCGGCCTGGGCAACATCGCACCATCACAGGGCGATTACTTCCAGGCGACCCGGGGCGGTGGACACGGTGATTACAGAACCATCGTCTTTGGGCCATCGAGTGTGCAGGAGCTGGTTGATTGTATGCAGCTGGCATTTGATTTGGCTGACCAGTATCGAATGACTGTTACAATTCTGGCTGACGGCATTTTGGGTCAAATGATGGAGCCGGTGGTGTTTGAGAAAAAACCAGGCCGAAAGTTACCTCCAAAAGACTGGGCCTTGACTGGAGCCAAAAGCAGACCGCAGAACATTGTCCGCTCACTTTGGCTTGCTGAAGGAGCGTTGGAAGAGTTGAACTATAAACTGCAGGCAAAATATGAGCAGGTGCAAAAAAACGAGGTGCTCTGCGAACAATATGCCATTGATGATGCAGACATCATAGTGGTTGCCTATGGTGTTGCAGCGAGAATCGTGCGTGGTGCAGTAAGTAAGGCAAGAGAGCAGGGGATAAAGGCCGGCTGGATACGACCCATTACGCTGTGGCCGTTTCCAACAGAACAAATAAGTAAAGCTGCTGATGAATTTCGGATTTTCCTGACTGTCGAAATGAGTCTCGGCCAGATGGTTGAAGATGTAAAATTAGCCGTAGCCGGCAAAGCACCGGTGATATTTTATGGCCGACCTGGCGGCGGTGTCCCAACCGTTGACGAAATCCTTGATAAAATCAGACAATTGACAATACAGGCAAAAACGTAAAAAAGTAATGAACCCCGTTAGACCTCATTGGTTTTATACATATGTCCTTATGAGTCAAAAGGATGTAAAATTCTATACTGGTGCTACGGATAATTTGAAAAGAAGACTTGAACAACATAATGCTGGTTTTGTTGCCTCAACAAAGCACAGATTACCATTAGAGTTGATATATTCTGAAGCTTGTCTGAACAAAGACGATGCTTATCGCCGAGAAAAATACTTGAAAACCGGAATGGGAAAAAGATATTTAAGAAACCGTCTAAAAGAAGGTCTAACGGGGTGAAAACAGTATTTACACGGACACCGACACTTAAAGACTATCCGACACATTATTGTCCCGGATGCGGCCACGGGATTATTCATCGATTGATAGCCGAGGTAATTGATGAATTGGGCATACATGACCGTACTATTGGTATAGCGCCGGTAGGATGTGCAGTATTGGCGTATGATTACCTCGACGTGGATATGGTCGAAGTAGCGCACGGCAGGGCACCGGCAGTAGCGACAGGGATGAAAAGGACAAACCCTGATAAAATAATATTTTCATACCAGGGCGATGGCGACCTGGCAGCAATCGGAACAGGTGAAATCATTCACGCTGCGCATCGGGGCGAACAGATAACCGTAATTTTTATAAACAACGCTGTCTTCGGGATGACCGGCGGACAAATGGCGCCTACCACAGTTCTGGGCCAGGTCACGGCGACAACTCAAAAAGGCCGAGATGCCGCCAGAGAGGGCTATCCACTGCAAATATCAGAATTATTGGCTGTTTTACCAGGTGCTATCTATGTTGAGCGATGCTCTGTGTATGACCCAGCCCAAATTCGCAAGGCCAAAAAAGCCATCAAGCATGCCTTCCAGTTGCAGGTCGATGGTGCCCAAGGTCTATCGTTAGTTGAGCTGCTCAGTCCCTGCCCGACATATTGGCGAATGACTCCGGCCAAGGCAATGGAATGGATAGAAAAAGAAATGACAAAGGTCTTTCCCCTCGGCTGCCTGAAAGACACAGCTAATAACAAATAGCTCTATTAACAAATACGATATGCGAGAAACGAGAGACGAGCTTTATGAAGAGGTTATAATCGCCGGCTTCGGCGGCCAGGGGATTATATTGGCTGGAAAGCTACTGGCCCAGACGGCGATGGAGGCCGGTAAAGAAGTAACTTATATGCCAAGCTACGGCGCCGAGGTGCGCGGCGGGACGGCCAATTGTATGGTCGTTATTGCAGAGAAAGAAATCGCCTGCCCGGTCATCGGCAATCCAAGCTCACTAATCGCAATGAATAAGGCCTCGCTCGAAAAATTCGCCCCTCGCCTTCAAGAAAGCGGGCTGCTTGTAATGAACAGCTCCCTGATAGATACTAAGCCGCAAGTAAATGGCACAATCCTGATTCTGGCAGTGCCAGCCGATGAAATAGCCGTCGAATTAGGCAATCCAAAAGTCGCGAATATGGTAGCTTTGGGTGCGTATCTGCAAAAAAGAGGATTGCTCAGCGCCGATGCAGCATCTAAATGCCTCCCGCAGATAATAGCAAAGCACTATCATCACACACTGCCGGTTAATACCAAAGCTCTGCACAAAGGGGCTGAAGCCGCTGAAATATATGACTCTTAGAGGGCGTCACAAAACCCCCTAAATAGCTGTAATTTTCCTGACGACCGCGATTTTTAACGACGAAAAAACGGCGGAATCAGTTAATATCTTGAATAAATTTCTCCGATGAACTACAATATATAAAAAGCAGAAAAACAAGTTTAGCTCGGGAGCTGGAAGGTAATAATGGCCAAGCAATCAAATACCAGAAAACCGAAGGCGATTTGCAGCTTCTGTGGCCGGTCGTCAAGTCAGGATGATACGCTCATAGAAGGCCCAAACAGGGTCTATATTTGTCCGGAATGCGTCGAACTATGCCACAATATCATACTACAAAACCGTAAAAGAACCGGCGTAGCAGGACCAAGCCTTAAAGAAATGCCCAGGCCCAGAGAAATAAAAGAATATCTGGACCAGTATGTAATCGGACAGGAGCACGCAAAAAAATATCTTTCAGTTGCTGTGCACAATCACTATAAACGACTTCTGCATAGCGATAGCAATGACAGCGATGTTGAAATAGACAAATCCAACGTCTTGTTAATCGGTCCTACCGGTTCCGGCAAAACCCTGCTGGCTCGGACCCTCGCTCGTAAACTGGAAGTTCCGTTTGCCATATGCGATGCTACAACCGTTACTGAGGCAGGTTACGTCGGCGAAGATGTTGAAAACTTCCTCCTGCGACTGCTTCAAAATGCTGACTATGATCTGGAATCTGCTCAGCGGGGTATCGTCTATGTCGATGAAATCGATAAGATTGGCAAGACATATCAAAATATCTCGATTACACGTGACGTTTCGGGAGAAGGTGTTCAGCAGGCGCTATTAAAGATGCTCGAAGGCACAATCGCCAATATTCCGCCGCAAGGTGGAAGAAAACATCCGGAACAATCCTACATACAGATGGGCACAACACAGATATTGTTTATATGCGGCGGAACCTTCATAGGCCTGGAAAATATCGTGAAGAAACGGCTTGGCAAGAAAATGATAGGCTTCGATTCGGAACTGTCCGGCAGAACCGATGAAAAAACCGAATATACCGATATAATTCAACAGGTCATACCTGAAGATATTATCGAGTTTGGGATGATTCCTGAAATGGTGGGGCGGCTGCCTGTGATTACCACTCTCTCAGCCCTCGACGAGAATGCACTTATAGACATATTAACCAAACCGAAAAATGCGTTGTGCAAGCAGTATCAGAAGTTTTTTGAGATGGAAGATACTGAGCTTGAATTTACCGACGATGCATTAAAAGCTTTGGCGCGCAAAGCTCTCAAGCGTGATACCGGTGCCAGGGCACTGCGTGCGATTACTGAGGAGCTAATGGTTGATTTGATGTATCAGCTGCCGGAAGAACAAAAGCCCGCAAAGTATGTAATCACCCGCGATATCGTCGAAGGAAAAGCGGAGCTACTCACCGCAAGACAAAAGGCAAAAAAAGAATCGGCATAAAAGGTGGCAATGGCTCGCCCCCAAACTATTCAATTACCCTCCAGCTTGTAGACCGCCCTAAACAATACGCCATTGTTTATTCTACGACTTCCACCTGCGAGAAGCCCGGCTCCAACAAATTATAGACCAGTATTGCGTCGCCGTTGTGCAATCTGATACAGCCCTGTGAACCCGCGGTGCCGATTTCATCCGGCTTTTTTGTGCCGTGGATGGCAAAGCCGGTTCT
This sequence comes from uncultured Pirellulales bacterium, assembly GCA_964440735.1. Taxonomy (GTDB): domain Bacteria; phylum Planctomycetota; class Phycisphaerae; order Sedimentisphaerales; family Anaerobacaceae; genus CAZBWE01. The sequence continues at coordinate 3,968 of CAYTTK010000056.1, read as the reverse complement.
GTCTTTGGCCTGTCCCCTTACTCCTTCCAGCCCTATCCACCTTGAGCCCAGAGGGTAATCAGGACTTTCAGGGTGGTATGTTTTGCCACTAATTGGGTCTGTCCAGGTGGGCTTTATGAGTTTTCCGCCCGGCTTGACGACCCAAAGCCCTATAGGCGTCTCCATACCTGGCTTACCCAGACCCACAGGGAAACTACGGACGTAAGTATTCTGAAGAAATAAATCCATTGTAAAGGTTGAGCGATATGCCCTGGCGTGGAAAGGCCCATTGATGACCTTTATCGTGTTTCCTGCCTGCAGGGCTTCCGGACGAGGAATGTTGTTAATCTGCATCAGAATCTCGTGTGGCACCTTAAATTGCCTGCCGATGTTTCTAAGTTGTTCACCCGGATTGACCTTGTAACTGATACATAGCCTGTCGCCGGGCAAAACAGACCTGTTGAACAACCATTTATCAGCAAGTGCAGAAAGCCGATTTTTCACAAATGCCCGCTGCTGGCTGCTCATAGGCATTGGCAATATATCGTTTAACCGGTCACGTGCATCTATAATCCTGCTTGGCTTTTCGGCGATTAACGCCATAGCTTCGGCTATAAGCTCGTCCACCTGGGGGTTAGATTCGGCTGTCGGCTCAGGTATCTTCAGTAGATTCGGCTCCGGTGGTGCAGGTAGGATTGTCTGGCTTACTTCCGGTATATTAACGTCGTTTGGGGGCGCAGAAATTTGTCCTTTTTTCTCTCCTAATAAACCGCGTCTGTAAACAAAAGCAATCACTACAACGACAATAAGCAAAGGTAAAATTATGCGTATCCGATTTCGGGGCCTGTCCGTTCGTCTTCCTAAGGGATAACGAGCCATCTTACTCTCCTTTCCGGTTATTGGGTTCCCGCCCTGCGGGGTCCCTTGAAGTGTATTACTCCTTCATCCGTCACCAAAAAATCTACGGGCTCATCACTCTCAGTTACTGGCAGCGAGTCAATCACCTGCTCGGCAAAAACAAAACCACATCTGGATGCCTTGAGTTTCTCGTTAGCGAAAAACCTGTCGTAATAGGAGCCGCCACGGCCGAGCCGATTTCCCTTCTTGTCGAAACCCAATGCCGGTGTAAGCACCAAACCAATTTCCCCAAACGGTATCGGCACACCCGTTGTCGGATTTCGCAGACCACCGGCTTCGGTTGAAAAACCGGTCTCAAGCGAGTTTATCTTCACCGGAATCATATGCCTTTGCTGCCAGGAAATCTTCGGCACCGAAACTACTTTGCCAAGCTGCCAGGCGTGAAGTATGACCTCGGTAGTATCCACTTCATGCGGAAGGGATAAATACATCATAATTGCTGATGCACTTTGGAATTGCGGCGTGGAAATCAGATTCTGGCATGCTTTGTGACTCTTTTCACTCCTTTGCTGCTCGCTCATCTCAAGCAGGTGGTTCTTCAATGTGTGGCGCAACTGGCTTTTATCCATTCAGCTATCCTTTTTTTCGGTGCTCTTTTTAACTGGTTTGCTATTTTGTATCAGGATTTGCAGCTTTTGTAAATAACGCTTGATATTTTTTTCGTATCCGTTTTCTTTCGGTATGTAATATTTCTTCAGTGGCTCCGGAAGGTAAACCTGCGGCACAAAACCATCCTTAAATTTGTGCGGATACTTGTAATCGGCACCGAAACCGTATCTTTTCGCGGCCGGATAATGGCTATCTTTTAGATGTTTTGGCACGGCTTTAAGCGGCTCCTGTTCCACATCGGCCATTGCTTGCCAAATGGCAGAAGCTGCAGCATTTGATTTTGGTGCACAGGCAACATATATAGCCGCCTGTGCCAGCGCCAGTTGGGCTTCCGGTAATCCGACAAACTCAGATATCTGAACGGCTGCAGCAGCTAAAACCGTCGCCATCGGGTCGGCGTTTCCAACATCTTCGGCTGCACAAACTGCAATCCGCCGGGCAATAAAACGTGTATCCTCCCCACCCGCCAACATCCGGGCAAGCCAGTAAATAGTGGCATCAGGGTCGCTGCCCCGCATGCTTTTTTGCAAAGCACTGGCCAAGTCGTAGTGCGTATCGCCTGTGCCGTCATATACAAACGTCTTTTGTTGTATCGACTCCTTTGCAACTTCCAGATTAAATTTTACCCGCCTCCCGTTAGGGACGGCCAAGTCCATTACGTCTGGCGGGTTTATTTTTGCATCGGATTTTCGAAATGCCTGCGATAACACACCCACTTCAAGGGCCGTCAGGGCCTTTCTGGCATCCCCGTCGCTCATCACCGCCAGATACTTCAATGCCTTTTCATCTGCCTCGATATCGAATTTACCAAGTCCTCGCTCGCTATCATCTATTGCGGTTTTGAGTAATTGTAAAATATCCTCCTGGCTCAGCGGCTCGAAGTGAAATACCGTGCTGCGGGAAATCAGAGGTGAATTGACTGAAAAGAACGGATTTTCCGTAGTGGCGCCTATAAGGATTAAAATACCTGATTCGGCGTCATCCAGCAAAACATCCTGCTGAGCACGGTTGAAGCGGTGAATGTCATCGATAAAAAGCACGGTTCTTGCCCCGCTGGCGGCAAGGCGGTCGCGAGCGCTTCTGATTATCTGGCGTATGTCTTTAACACTGGCTGCCGGAGCGTTAAGATAGTAAAACCTGGCCTTGGTGTAATTGGCAATCACCATTGCCAGCGAGGTCTTGCCGACTCCTGTCGGGCCATAAAATATCAGACTGCTAAGCTTGTCGGCCTGGAGCATCCTCGTCAGGAGCTTATCCGGCCCAAGAATGTGCTTCTGTCCGATAAAATCGTCGAGTTTTCTCGGCCTCATCCTGGCTGCCAGAGGCGCAGCTGACGCTATATTTGCCTCTTCAGACTGGCTAAACAGTTTTTTATCGGTCTCGTCCTCAAGCATAAACTATATTATATGTAAGATACGCAAAACTGTCGAAAACTATTTTAGACGGAGCTCAAAAGGGCATTCGAAGCATTATTCTGTGAAATTTCGACGAAAAAAAATGATAAAAATCATAAAAAAATAAAGTTTTTCTTTGCTTTACGCCTATATATAGTTATAAAATCCCGATTAAAATGCGAATATGGGGTTGATATATACGTTTGGGAAAAGGAAAAATGTTAAGGGATTAACTTATTGTAGAAGCATGCCTGAAAATAATGTCTGGTTTAAATAAATCAATGGAATACCGTGCTTTTTGAAAGGAGTTGATTATGGAAAAGAAGTTATTGTTGGGTGTTGTTGTAGTGATTTGTTTGTGTGGTTCGCCTGCCCTGGCGTTGGACCCGATGGGACCTCCAACGGCTGGCTTAACACAAGGACAGTGGAGCGCCGGCCTCGATTATGCTTACAGTGAAACGGACCTTGATCTTGATGGTAAATTTAAGATGGATTTAGATGGTGGTTTCTTCGGTCCCGTTAAGGACAAGCTTACGTTCAAAGCTGTAGAGATGCATAAGGCCTACCTTACTCTTGGATACGGTATCCAAGACAACTGGGAGGTGTTTTTCCGCCTGGGTGGGGCCAGAGCGGAAACCCAAAAGCCCACGCGGGCAATATATGCAGTTGATGAATATGGAGACTACCTGGATATATATGAAGATAACCCCGTACACGATTTCGACACCGGCTTTGCCATCGGTTTCGGCACAAAGGTAACCTTGTATGAAGACACTGACCTCAAGATAGGCGGACTATTTCAAGCCAGCTGGACAGAGATGGACGTCCGGACAAAGTACCAAGGCGTATCGCAAACGGATTATTATGGACCAGATATCTACAGTCTGTGGTCTGTGCCGTCGGATGGAGAACTGGAAATCTGGGAATTCCAACTCGCAGTAGGTGCAACTTACGTATTATCACCGAGCTTTACGGTATATGGTGGTCCATTCTGGCACCTTATCGACGGCGAATATGACTTCAAAGGTCGGGGTGTCTCTGTATCAGTTTATGACTTTGGAGTAGATG
>CAYTTK010000055.1:0-16498 GCA_964440735.1 uncultured Pirellulales bacterium | reverse complement strand
CTTATTGAATGTTACATTAAATCAGTTTTCCGCTTTTCACAGCTGGTGTGCTTTAAGGGACCAGCCGACCGGGACAATGGTATATCAAGGCGGCATAAGAAGCGATGGTCAGGTTATCGAAATGAATCAGATAAAGCTTAAAGCAAAAATCAATCAGGCAGTTGAGAAAAGTCATTTTTTACTTTTGCCACGAGCTTCAACTCAAACAGGACAAAAGGAAATACGCTCTGCAATGATAGCACCACTGATTGACCCTGCGGGCTGCTTCGGCGTGTTGTATGTCGATAACGCTATGAACCAAGAGTGTTACAGTCTCAGTGACCTTGACTACCTGATGCTGCTGGCAATCCATACGGCAGCTATTCTGGAAAACTTCTGACCGCCAGTATAGCGGCTAAATATCCTGCAATTAGAGTAAACGAAAGCTTTTTACTTTTTGATGGCTTCGGAGGGAACCTTGAATTTAACTTCTGGCATATCCCTGCCAAGCCGTTTGTAAGTTGCCTGGAGTTCCTGTAAAAATTCCGCCTGTTTCATCATCGCAGTGTGGGCGTCCAAAAACAGAACATTAATCCTGTCGGTGCAAAACGCCGGGTTCTCATAAACAAGGATATTACCCGGGTCCATTTCAGCATTTTGTCCTTCCACATATATGTAACTCGGCCCACCAAATCCTTGCGGCTTAAGCGGTGATTCGAGATGTTTTGGTGTCAAATCGCACTTCTCAATAAGCTCCTGCAGATTTGGCGGGAATTTACCATCATAGTCATTTGCATATATCAGACAGGCCTTTCCTATCCCTTTTAAGTGAGCAACAGAGGTTGATGTTATTCCTTCCTTCTGCATTTGCTGCTGTTGCATTTTCATAAACATTCCCATCATTTCCATCAGATGCTCCTTCGGCAGAGCGATTTCAAATGTCATTTTGCCGTTAGCCATTTTACCGGCAAACGCGATGTTGCTGCTTGTAGAAATATCCATCTGTGGTATCGGAGAAGGCGCAGGCATCATAGCACCAATAACCTTAAACCACCGTAGAAAATTATATGTCCCAACAAAATCGGCTTTACCCGCCTGCGGAATCAGCGACATGGCCGTTTTCATTTCATCGGGCAATTGTTTAGGACCACCAGCTTTTACCTGGTCAATAAGTTTGCGTATATCTGAATCCACATCGCCACTCATGACAGAAACACACAGACCATCGACCACAGCCCATCGGGAATCAAATCCCTCTCCATACATAGCATTTATCATTTGACCCTGGGGTGAATTAGGTTCGGTTGACTTCATTATGAGCTTAGCCGAGTCTATTGAGATGCCTTTGTAATCATCAACAGCTCGCTTTATAGTATAATCCATTTCTAAACCCATGCTCTTATATAAATTAGCAATAGCACCTGTGTTCATCATCTGCGAACCTTCTTCGATGAGCTGGTTGAATTTTTCCTGGTCTTTGACCGCTACGACATATTTACCTCTAAAAGGGGGTTTATATTTTATATCTACCGAAAACGTCCCTGCCGCCGAATCGCCGAGAGCAACTACTGCATTTTCAACAAGGGCTTTTAACTTTGCTATCTCCTCGGCGGGCATACCCTCACCCATCATAATTGGCATTAAATCAATGCACGTGGCATAGAGCTTCCAGAAAGGCGTGTTCATTTTGCCTGCGAAATTCATGACCGTCCCATTTTCGAGGTAGTTTAAGAGCTTATTCTCCTGACCCGATGAGGCATCGGCGACAAATATATTTGCCATATCAGTTGCCGGCAAGGCCGAAATACTCATAGCCATATTACACACATTCGGTTCCGGCCTAACAGTTAAGCTCAAGGACTTTGTCTCTTTCATCAGCGTCTCAAGAAAAGATGCATACATATTCATCACATTCGCAAAGAGCTTTGGTGGTTGACGGTTGCCCGATTGCACCTTTATAAGTTCTTCTCTGATGTCCACTTTTTGCTCGGGTCCCATATCAGCCAGTCGGCTCTTTACCCGCTCAAGTCTATCGATTCTTGCTTGCGTATCTTGTTTGCTATCGTCAATAGATTTTTTCAAGTCCTCGATTTGCTCTTCAATTGCATTGCGTCTATCGGAGTCACTATCGGTTAGCTGGCTCTCTTGCTGCTCAAGTTGCTTAATTTCTGCCTGTATCTTCTGCTGCGTAATTTGCAACTGTGTCTTTAGCTCCTCGACTCGCTGACCAATTTCGTCAACTGTTATTTTTTGATCGGAATCCGTGTCAGCCGAATAACACTCTATCAGCTCAGGTGGATCAAATTTTGTTCTTGGACCCGATTCCATATTCTTCATCATTTTTTTCATCTTTTCGATTTCGCCGAAGATGAGAGGGCCGAAGACCTTTGAGACCAGCTGAACATTTCCATAGGCCCAGATGGGTTCCTTTACAGCTCTATTTACCTCATCGGCGTCGAGAATACCGGCTAATCCCCTTGCTTCGGCAGCAGAGAGCGATTTCGCGGTTGCGGTGAAGATGCTACACTCGGCCTTAGCTATAAGCGCATAGTTTCCAACCTGCTTAATTAACATCCAACCGAATCCGCTGCCTATATTTGTTGATACTCCGTTTGCATCCGGTTGGCTCAGGTTAGGATTGCCATCAATGAACTGCTTATAATCCGTAACGGGCGCCAGGACGCCGACAAACATATCCGACTGCTTAGGCTCCGTTGGTGCGCCGGCTTTTGCCACTGCAAATAGTGCAAAATTGCCGCTCATATTCAGGCCTGTTAGCTCCTGGCTGCCTAACATTTTTGCCAACTGGCCGCGAACCGTCATCGAAAGAAACATAGGCATAGGTGATATGCCGGTCAAAAACTGGTCTATCTGACCGAGACTATTGTCAAGATTGTTCACACGGACGCAAAACAGACTCTCGGCCGGAAGCATCTTAAGCAGCTCATCACCAGCCGGCTCCGACGAAACTTCCGCTTTGATTGCTGTAGTAAAGACAAAGAAAATCAGCAAAGCTACTACACTTGCGTCTCTTGAATGTTTTGACTTAAGCATTTTTTCTACCTCCATAAATTAGTATCAGTAAATCGTTTTATGAATCTTAAGGCCATTATTATAAGCTATCATCTCAAACTTTAACAGTGAAAATCATACTAAAAATGAGGGAAAATATTTAGCCAGACATTGCTATCCTTATCTACTTCTGTCCCTAGCGATTAGATTTCTTGAGTGAAGATATGCCCTCCATAGCCCCAGGCAAAGGCCATTTGGCAGCACCGCTTAATGAGTGAAATCCGGGTTTGGGTATTTTACTGCTCGGCCTTTACGGCGTTGGCATCTTCAATGTCCGGTACATCAGGAAGGTCAAGGGAATCAATCAGCTCGTCAACTTCTCTGACGTCTTCTTCGAGTAAATCAGAAAGCTGCCTTGTCAAACTCTTTGCTTTGTAGTCGGGGATTTTGTAAATCCATCCCTGATGTTTATCAGAAAATTCATTCGCCTTTTCCCAGGCGAGGAGCTTTGCTTCTTTTTTCTTCAGTTCTTCCTGTGACTCATCTTTTTTAGGCTTTTCAACCATATCTGTAAATGCAGCTTCACAGATTATATAAGCTTGATTTTCTTTTTGAGCAATATCTATGGTATAAACAGTTGAGTTTTTCAACCGGCATATAAATTTTTTATCAAAGAGCAGGCCGGATGTTTTTTTCACGACATCGTCAAACCTAAAGTCAGCCAAAGCAGTAAAAACACTTTTACCGTCGCTGCCTTTTAACTTTTTGCCTTCAGGGGTATTTTCCAGCACTATGTCTTTGCCATCCTGCTTTGCTTTTAGTGTGTATTCGCCGCTCGACGAAGAGACTGTTACCGAGTTAATATCTTCGAATTTGCAAGATATAAGCTGTTGCTCAATATAATTCATCACCTGGTTATTAAACCAGGGCACATCCTGTGCAAGATACACCTTATCGCTCGACGCCTTATCGCTCGAAAGCAGTCTTACATAAGAGCCACCTCCGGTTTCTCTTGTTTTTCCCACGACGACCCCTGCGAGGATTGTTGAATTCGGCTCCGGTGTTAAAAATTTGGCAACGCTGCGAGCATCTTGTTCCGTTACCTGAAGGTCTTTGTGGTTTGCCGGATTATCGGAAATAAACTGCGACCAGCGGATTTCCTGGCACTCAGAGAGCAATTTGTTTATTTCGCTGACCCTGGCGGGATAATTGTCCTTATTTGTAACGACAAATTGCTCCGCTTTTCGCTTTATGGTTACCATATCATCACCTTTTCCTACGACGATGATACCAATTCGAGCAGTATTAACCGCCGGCATGAGATAACCAGGTATTTCCGACTCCGGTGGACCACCGGAAATATGTGATTGAATCACAGCCAGTATTACCATAACAACCGCTACAACGGCAAGTATTGCAAGTTTTCTGTCACTCATCCGTAAGACTCCCATTTCAAGCATCGCTTGCGTGACTAATATAATGTCTCTTTCTAACACTTCGACGGATGCCCAAGACTACGGCAATTGCCAGAATAACTGCCGGAGCCATCAGCATATTAAAATTCTGAAGGGCTTTACCCAAATGTTCAGTTTGTTCGCGTCTTTTCAATCTTATTTCATTTAGCTGACGCTGTGCCTCGAGCTTCTTTAATTCGATATCACGTTGTTTTTGTAGTATTGTGCTGCCAATGACCTCCGCTTCTTCCGCTTTCGCTGTAGCGAGGATAGATTCCAACTCCCTCGAAAAGCCAGCGATTTGCGCGTTGAGTTTTGCGACTTCTTGTGCAGTTTCAGCTTCTGCCTGTTTTTCAATCTCGTCAACAACAATGAACGGCCGCTGGAAATTGCCACGGGACCTGATTGAAATCAGGTCGGTCGAACCGGTCAAATCTTCAATTGCATTGAGCAACAAAGCACTATTATCACCAAAAACAGCTTTGCCAAAGGGGAAAAAATTACGATACGCTAATATATCGCTTATAAAGTCAACATCTGCAAATACCACTACTGCACAGTCTTCGGCCGCTTCTGTCAGTCCTTTAATCTGCCTCTTGACTTTTTTAGTTTCGTTCGGGTCTTCTGATTGCTGCTCAACTTCGATTTCAATACCGTCTGGAAAGCTGCTCTTGAAACGACCGGTTACCAGATAACCCATCGGCACCGGCTCAACTCCCATGAAAAATTTACTCATAAGTTTCGACGGCTCCGGGAACATCAGCTCAAACGGACTACTGACTGGAACGATATTTCCCTGACTGGTTGTCATAATAAGGGGAGTTCGTTCAACATTAGCCGGCTCCGCCTGATTTGCGGCTAAGATTTCCCTCAACTGGCCGGCAAACAGGACCTGCACCTGGTTAAGCTGGGCAGTAATGACATTGTCGGTATTGAAGCAACCAGCCCTAAGACCGAGAAAGCCAATGACACTTTCTGCCCGGCCATCGCGGCTAAGAGGAGCAGGCAACATCAGATTTTTGTCGCCGACAAATATGTTCTCCGGCATCTCGAGTCCCCAGGTTCGCAAAAGAATATTTAGATTCGAGCTCTGCGAAGGCGATGCATTCATCTGCATTGCCATTTGGTTGGGCTTATCCACAACGCAATGCGGGTCAACACATATAATTGTTCTGCCGCCTTTGAGGACAAACTGGTCTATTGCGAATAAAGTTTGTTCGGACAGCTCTTTAGGGTGAATAACCAGCAGGACATCAATATCATTTACATCGTTGACATCCGTTGGGACGCGCTTGACTTCGAATTGTCTGCCTAACTGCTCAACGAAAGTCCAGGGTGGCAGGGTCGGCTGACCCTGCATACGCCGCAGCTGTGCCATATATCCGCTGACGTCTTCGCCCATTACCGGCAGTGAACTTAGTATGCCAACTCTCTTTTTTTCACGAGTGATTGCAGTATCAATCAGGTAACTTATATCATACTCAACAAAGTTCTGCCGGTCCGGCGAAAAGAAGGGTATTACCTTTTCAATCCCGAATGGCGTTTGCACTACTAAACCGAAGAAAAAGTTCTCCTCCTGCGTTATGCTAAAACGCGTTAAGCCGTATTGCAATGCCTGAACTTCATTATTAGAAAAAGGTCTGGGGTCGATTATTTCCAGCTCAATCATACCTTTGGCTGCGGCAACATATTCCTCCAGCAATGCCTTTACGAACTCGTAATAATTGTTGAAGTAGCGGATAGGGTCGGGGGCTTTCAATGTAGCTGTTTTCGCATAATAAAGTTTCATTTTAACCGGCTGATGAAGTTTAGCCAGAATTGCCCTTGTTCCGTTCGAAAGGGTATAAAGCTTTTGCTCGGTGACATCAAGCTTCCATGACCTGCCGATATTCTGGCAGATGCTTATCGCACTGAAAGTAATCACTAAAACAAGAATCGCACCAACAACAGCTCGTATTGTTCGGTTTACGCCTTGAAAAATTTGCCGCTTTTTCGCCATATTTTATACAACTCCCTAAGCGCCCATATTAGGATTTCTAACGGTGTTTATCAGCCGACCTTGGTCTGGTCCAAGACAAAACTGCCGGCAATAATCCAGCCAATAATCAGCAGCACAAAGTAGCTAATATCCTTAAACTCCAGCACGCCTTTCTGTATAGACTCAAAGTGTATCTGAAAGCTCATACTCTCTATTGCAGAGACCAGACCGGCTGGTAAAAAAGTAGAAAGATAACTTAGTGTAGTCGGCATACCAGCAAAGACAAGTATCGCACAGGCCACCACCGACAGGACAAAACTTATTACCTGATTTTTGCTAACTGCTGAAAAGAAACAGCCAATAGCAAGAAAACCCCCGGCCATCAATAAGCTGCTAATGTAACCGGTAATTATTAAGCCGACGTCAGGGTCTCCGAGGTAACAGACTGTAATTGCCATCGGGAAAGTAAGCGCCAGTGCAATCGCAAGGAAAAGCCACGCTGCGAAGAATTTTCCTAAAACCGCCTGCATTATTGTAATCGGCAAAGTAAACAACAGCTCAATGGAACCGGCCTTTCGCTCCTCGGCCCACAGACGCATCGCTGTCGATGGCACCATAAAAATAAACAGCAACGGCAAATTCATAAAAAAGGCGCGCATATCAGCCTGGCGCATTTCAAAAAAGCCCTCCTTAAACGTTAAATACCCGGAGAAAAACAGAAAAATAACAAGAAATACATACGCCAGAGGCGTTGTAAAGTAGCTTTTTAGCTCCCTTTTGAACACGGCAAAAAAACTATTCATTTTTTGGACTCCTCAGCACTAATCCTTTTACTGCTTACCACTTCTGGTAATCCTGCGAAAGACCTCATCGAGACTGCAATTGTGCTTTTCCTTTAGCTGCTGGGGTGTTGAATCGACGAGAATCCTGCCTCTGGAAATAATTATTGTCCTGGAACAAACGGCTTCAACCTCTTCGAGGACGTGGGTGGAGATAATGATACACTTATCCTGTGACATCTTATTTATAAGCCGTCTGACCTCGTGTTTTTGATTGGGGTCCAGGCCATCCGTAGGTTCGTCAAGAATAAGGACCTGCGGGTCGTGAATTAAGGCCTGTGCCAGGCCGACACGCCGTATATACCCCTTCGATAGAGTTTCTATCGTCTGATGGTAAACGGATTCGATTGAACACATCGGGACAATGCGGTCAAGCGCCTGCTTTCGGTCTTTGCCCTTAATTTGCCTTGCGTCACAGACAAAATTCAAGAAACCTCCCACCGTCATCTCGCTGTAAGTCGGTGAATTCTCCGCAAGGTATCCGAGCGACCGCCTGATTTCGACGGGATTTTGCAAAATATCATAACCACACACGGTAGCAGTTCCGCTGTCAGGCGTCAGAAAGCACGCCAGCATCCTCATTGCCGTGGTTTTACCCGCACCGTTGGGACCGAGAAGGCCAAGAACCTGGCCCTTTTCAACATTAAACGATATTCCGTCAACAGCAACAATCGGTCCAAAACTACGCCGAAGCTCTTTTGCCTCTATCATATCCACCCCGTTAGAAATTATATTTTATAAATATCATTTTTGGCTCCCATCAGAATAAAATTTCTAACGGGGTCCATCTACACAAAACCAAGTCGCTTTTCAACCACGAATTGGTCGCAATTCGTGTTAATTCATGGCTAAATTAACCCGAAATTTCTTGACAGTCAACCCCGTTAGAGACTATTTTTTCTGTATTCCTGAATTGCTCTGTAGAAACTTTGCAGTGAACGTCATTGCGAGGCCCAAAGGGCCGTGGCAATCCCTTACCTGACAGGCAGAAAAGCCACCTATATACTTAAGATTGCTTCGCTTCGCTCGCAATGACGACCTTTAGTCTAATGTTTTCTATATAGCATTCCTGAATCTTATTTTTGGCTTATTAGCACTGTTATAAATAAGTATAGTCTTAGCAGTCACATGTCTCTAACGGGGTAAAATACTCGCCCCGTTAGAAATCTTAAGTTTTCTTATGGTATTCCCGATTATAGAATTTCTAACGGGGCCTATGGTCAGATTATTTTGTGGCGTAAGTCATCTTGATGATTCAGGACGATGCTTAATTATGGGTGGGGTATAGAAGATAAAAATCCAAAAGCCGTCCGTAATTGTAAGAAAGCAAAAAAGTTATGAGTAGGGTTGCCAGCATAAAATTTGCCGATTATAAAAGCTCTATCACTAAGGCCCTTGACCTGATTGGGGCAGGTGCACAGTTACCGCAGGATGGCCTTATCATTATCAAGCCGAACCTGACAAATTCTTCACCCCCGCCGGTTACAACGAGCGTTGCCGCAGCCGAGGCGGTTTATAATTACTGCAAGTGCCACACAAAGGCAGAAATCGCAATCGGTGAAGGATGCGGGACAGGTAAAACCTCTGACGTTTTTGCAGTGCTTGGATATACAGAATTGGCTAAAAGATACAACCTGAAACTTATTGACTTTAACGAGGCAGAAACGGTCGTTCTCGAAAATAAAAATGCCTTTCAACTAAAACAGTTTCATATACCGAGGATTGTGCAGGATGCGTTCGTGATTTCACTGCCGGTGCTTAAAGACCACAGCTTTACCAAAACCACCATCGCAATGAAAAATATGTTTGGTATTGCACCGGGAAAATTTTATGCCGGCTCCTGGAATAAATCGAAGCTGCACAGCCCGTCGACGGATAAATCTGTTGTAGATGTGTGCCTGTATAAAAAGCCGGATTTATCAATCGTAGATGCGTCCATAGCTCTGAAAGGAACGCACCTGTCCGGCAAGCACAAGAAAATAGGGCTTATTCTGGCCAGCTTCGACCCAGTTGCTGTCGATACTGTTGGCAGCGAGCTTCTCGGCCACAATCCGAAAAAGCTGGAGTATTTGACGCTCGCCCAATCCGCCGCTGGCGGACTCGGAACAATGGACAACATCGAAATAGTAAAGGCATAGTCACGGATTTATCTTGGTGCTCAATCACGCCGCCTGGAAAATCGACTTCAGGTAGGCCGTGTTGGCGCCGAAGTTCCACCTGACGTTGCGAGGATTTTTTGCGCTGCGGGAGCGTTCAATGACGAGCCATCCGGCCCAGCCCATATCGTCAAGGGTCTGCCTGACCCTGGGCATATCGATTCGCGGATTATCCTGAAGCCATACACCGTCCTGGTCAGTGCAGTGAATCTGGCAGATGCGGTCTGGGCCGAGTGTTCGCAGTTCCTGATGCAAATCCCGCCCGGCCTGCAGGGCGTTGGAGAAATTGAAGTAGATTTGGATAGAGGAAGAGCCGATGTCTTCGAGAAGCTTCACATCACCGGCGGCATCGAGTGCGGTTTCAAGGCCGATGACTACGCCGGCTTCTTCTGCCTTAGGAGCGATGGCTTTGAGTCGTTCAACGATGGCCGGACGCAGTTCCGGGTGCTGGACCAGGTCGCCTCGCACACCAAGGGGCAGGAACGCAACCTTGACGTTCATCAGTTTCATTGTGTCGATGCAGTCCTGCACCATCCGATAGACAGTGGGACGCTCCGCAAACGACTGGGCATAAAATCCGGACATCGCCAGCGAGCAAATCTCAAGGTTGAGTTCGCTTGCCTTGTCGAGGAACTGCTGACGCACGGCCGGGTCGGCGAGTTTGCTGTCGAAGGTCTCTCGCTGGCCCAGACTGCCCATGTCCACCTCGACACCATCCGCCCCGATTTCTCTAGTCAGCTGAAATGCCCCCAGTTTCTGCCGCTTGAGGAGCATCCAGTCACAGACGCCTATCTTGTAGCGTTGACCGGTATAGGGCTTGACAACCACCTTGGCTTCCGGCTGCCTCTTAAACGGCTGACATCCGGACAGCCATCCTGTTACAACTGTAGCGGCTGCGCCGCCAAGAAAGCGACGTCGGCTTATCAATCGACAAGCTTCAATAACAGTATTGGAGAAGCCACTCATTAGATAACCTCCAGCAAAAATTTGTTTTCTACTAAAAGTTCAAATACTATATCTAATCAGGTGGGAAATTTGAAGAAAATTTTGGGATAGTTTTATCAGAATGTAAATCTCTGTAGCTTGCGCAAAGACAAGGTGCGCCTTGTAAATGGCGCACCTTGAGTTTTGGAACGGTAGCCGGGGACTTACTTCGAGACAGGGGCTTCAGCCTTTTCCTCCGATTTTACCTTAGATTCAAATTTAAAGTTCTTTTTGGCGGCCTGTTCGCGGATTGCCTGAATTACAGCTGAGCCGAAGGTGTCGCCATAATTGTGGAGTATTTTCATTTTATTGTTCCTTTTTTAATACGGATAAATGTTATTTTTTCTCAGTTTGTATCCGGCCTTGAATGCAATCTTTGCCGGTGGAAGTTTTATCTTTTGCGATGAGCTGTCTACAGTTGACAAGTGCCGCAGCAGCCCAGGGAGTCGATACCAGCGGGTCATCCTCTTTTGCATCGGTAAACCGATTAAGCCAGGAGCCGTCCGGTCTTTGCCTACGAATGAGTTCATCAGCCATTTCTTCCGGCCAGTTTACTTTTCCGTTTTTGGTTTCTATTACTGTAACACCAAGACGTGTAAAAGCATGGGCAACAGACCAGAGATAGTAATAATATGTTGCATTACGCAGGACTTCACGGTCCTCATTGAAATTACCGGGATTATTTTCGACAGTGAAATTATGTTCGAGCCAATTTCTTGCTGCAACCACACATGGATGGTCCGTTGGCAGTCCGCAAGCAAGCAGTGCCCGCAGGCCATCGCCACTCATACTGCCGTAAGAGTGGTATCTCTGCCTGCCGAATTTGTCGATGCCGGCTACGCCTGCTTTGTTTTGCATAGGGTCACCAGGACAAAAGAAAAAACCACCATCATCAAAACGGGGGTCGGATTTTGTCATATCATCCGAGTAGTTTTGGCACTTCCTGACAAAAATCAGGATGTCTTTCCAGATAGGCTCGTCAACCGGAATTCTAGCAGAACGTAACGCCCCGATACCAAAGATAGTAGCTGTAAGATTCGAAAGCAGAAGCGGGTCTTTCATTGTATCTTGTTTTGGTTTTCGAGGGATGCCTATTGCAAAGCTCCAGCCACCATATTCAGGGTCGGAAGGTTCCCAGCCGAGAGATTTATCCAGACGACGAGCAAGCAGATAGTTCAACCATGCGCTCTGCGCCCAACGGTTTTTTTCTGATTTGTCCTGTAAGACGACAACCCGACTTGCTGATGCGGCTGTGTAAACGGGGAAATTGAGCCCATACGGTCCGGTGCGGATGTTTCCATCTTCATCCACCATATTGGTAAGATAATCCATGGCTTTTTGAAATGAAGATTGTATCTGCTCGTTTGGCTCCGTCAGGAAATATAAGCAACTGATAATATAAGGCGTAAGTGTCGGTCCATCTCTAAAACAGCCGTAGGTTTCCGAGCGCCAGGCACCGTCAGGTGACTGCTTTGAGATGAGAAATTGTGCTGCCTTGGTAAGTGAATCGTCGATATATTCGAGGCGTTTTTGACTCGCATCATTACACCCGACTACTACTAAAAGAGCAGCAGGAAAAAACCATTTGATAAGCATTAACCTTATGACACTCACGATATCTCCTTTCTATCCTTGTCTGAACTTTGCAGCTATAGGAACAGGTGTCCTATCTGTCATCAGCACAAGCAGTGCAGCCGAGGTGCAAAAAGTCCGTCCAGTTATACAGTGATGGCCGGTCCAGCTTCCATCGTTATTCTGGATACGATTGAGATTGGCGGTAATTTCCCTGTCCCACTTTTCCCATTCAGGGCCACCTTTTACAACAAGACTCTCACCGATATTCATATAGCTTAGGAATTCCTCACCACCGTTAGAACCGAAGCCGGCAATGAACTTCTTATCGTCAAGCTTCTCGATAATTGTTTTCTTTGCTGCATTAAGGTCATCCTTGTTTTGCTTGAACCGCTGGAGAGTCTGCTGTATTTTTTCACGTTCTTCGGGACTCGTCGCATTTTCGAGCTTGTTCTCAAGCTCACTTTGTTGGATGGAGTTAGTATTGTCTGAGTCCTGCATAGCACTAAGAGTGGCAGCGCCGGCGTATAGCTGAACCCCTGCTGAACCTTCTTCGCTGAAGCTGCCTGTTTTTTTGTTATACTTTCCACGGGCGTACGATTCGAGTTTTTGTCGTACTTGCTCATCAACTCGACCGCCTACCTGAGCTGCTCGGTTTAACCCTTTGCTCGCTAAAGAAATTGACAGCGCGTTGGCCCACCCGGTGCCACCGAATGTTCCATCAGGGCGCTGGTTCCTTTCGATTTTATCCATAACCTTATTATAGGCCTCAGCTAACATCTTTTCACTTTCAGCATCCGGCATTTTGCCAGTAACCTCCGCAAAAAGTAAAGCGGCCAGAAAGGTATCAATATATGTACCCAGTTTCATTTGCAGTCTTGTTCCCTGTGTATTTGTTATAAACAATGAATTAGCATCGGATTCCTGAACCTCACTGCAGACATAATTTACGCCCTTTAAGACGTTCTTAGCGTATGGGCCTGTGCTTGGTGTGCTGCCGGAGCGAATCAATGTCAGGGCCGCGGCACAGGTATCAGCCGCGTTTGGTTTGTCCCTGAGGTGGTCAAGACTGTGGCCCATATGCGAAGATTCCTCTCCCTGGCTCCAACCGCCATTTTTGTGCTGATGCTCAACAAGCCATCGCAGCCCTTTTTTGACATTTTCGCTCAGAGGTTTCGGCTCTACCGCCGGCGCCCAAATATGGGAACCTGCAGTCTTTGGCTCTTTCGTGGTTTTATCACCCTCGTTTTTAGAGGATTGCGGTTTTTCCGCGGCTGCTGCATTTATAACAAAGAACATTACTACAGCAGCCATAATTACTGTGATAGTTTTACTCTTATACATAATAATCTCCTTTCGCATTAAAAATGTTAACACTATCAGTTATTTTTATCAATCGCAATTAGCTCCATTTCAACCAGAAGGTCATCTCGACACAGTCGTGCCTCGACACAAGTCGAAGCGGGGTAAACCTCCAGACCGACCTTCTTAAAAAATGCACACCTGACTTCATTGAATGCTTTATAATATGCGGCGATATCTTTAAGAAAAATCGTTGCTTTTACTACGTCCTGCCAGTCGGCCCCCGCATCGTTGAGAACAGCACGGGCATTTTCAAAGGCCTGCCAAGCCTGAGCTCGGAAATCTCCCTTATGAAGTGTTTGCCCATTTGGGCCGACGCTTGCCGTGCCGGAGATAAATATCAAACGCGCTACACCGATGTTCACTTCCATACCACGGCTAAAGGCAGATGGTTTGGAATAATGGTAGGCCTCGCACATTGCCTGCTGCGCACCAAGCGGTCGTCGGTCAAGAGGCATCGAGTTGGCTTCAGTGCTGTAGTTATGATTTGCCGAAATTGAACCTTTCTGCATTTCTAATTGAGTCGTGTGATTTATCATCGTTTTATCCCTTTCAATAAAAATTCTTCGTTTGATTAGTTTGTGTTTTTGATTAGAATCGGCTCGCCATCAACAAGCAGGAGGATGTCTCCTCTAAGAGCGATGCTGCCCTGGCGGTTCTCTCTGGCCAACTTATCCGCTAACTCAATAAATTCCTTTGAGCCAAATTCGATAATCCTCTTTGGTTTAATATTCTTTTCATCCTCAACTAATCTGCTGTCCACCCAGCGATTTGCTCTGCGATAATATGCCTGGTCGTTTACCTGCTGCACATTGGTTATGCTGACGCGGTTCATTTTTGCATCGTAAAATTCGTTTCTCATATTTAAGGTCGATTGCTTTTTCTGCTGAATCATATTGAAGCTTTGACTAACTGCATCTAAGCCGGAGCGGCTACGCATCCCCCTGCCCTCAAGCACATCTGCGGCCTCGCCCAATATTTCTACTCTGTTGCCAAGGTCGGTTCCCTCTCTCGCCAAGAATGCCGTGTACTCGGTTAATATGCCGAACTCGGTTGAAAGACGCACGATTTCATCGACAAGCTCCTTTGCCCTGGGGTCATCCTTTGACGTGGTCGGGTCAGCACCCATTTGCCGGACAATGTCAACGAGCTGGGCAATCTTTCTACTGGCCCACAAACGGGGCACAAAGCCGTTCCGCACATCGGCTTTATCAAATTCAAATGCAAACTTAAACGTTCGCTTCTTGCCAAGATAGTTGCCGCTAATTTTGAAAGTAATGGGTTCTTTACCGACATACTGCCCTAACAATACAAGCTGGTCACCCTCAAACAAATCCGGCAGGTTCTCAGGCAGGATGTCACGGGTTCGTCCGATTGCAGGTTTATCGTCACTGCCAGCAACCTCAAGCTCTGTATCTGCCAGAGTCGGCCCTGTAAGCTGCTTGAAAACTCTGCCAATTTTTACCTCAACATCTTCCTTCGGCAACACAAACACAGCTTTTGCTCTCGACAGGTCCGCTATTTTCTCAAGCAGCGGAGCATTGACATCTACGCCCACGCCAAAAGTAAATACCCGCCGATTGTGGGGATTCGACTTTATCACAATATCGCGAATTGCCAGCTCCGATGTTTGTCCCACAGTCGGCAGACCATCGGTAAGAAATAAAACTATTGGCAGCATCCCTTCGGTCGGCTCCTGGCCAAGCGCTGCAACAAGCGCATCGTGTATGTTTGTTCCGCTGGTTGCCGTAATGCCCTCAATATATGCTCGTGCAGCTGTCTCGGTATCCTGGGTTTTGATAACCGGCTTTTTTGAGAACCATTCGACAGTATTGTTATAAATGATGATGTTAAATGCCTCTCCTTTTCCCAGACCCGCAATAATTTGCAGTGCTGCTTCTTTAACTTGCTCAATCTTTTCACTTCTCATACTGCCGGAGCGGTCGACTACAAGCGTTATTTCCCGCTTAATCGCAGGGCTGTCACCGGCCTTTGGCGGCACAGCAGGTAAACCCGCAAGAAGCAAAAAGTATCCTCCACCAACCTCCTGGTCAGGATATGTAAACATTGATGCAGTTACACCATCTTCCTGCAGCAAATATGAAAGGCGAAACGGCCCCGGCTGTTTTTCGGCATCGGTAGCAATCTCGACTTTTATCTGCCTGTCACTTTCCCGCTCTATCTCTACCTTGTGACTGGCAGAATACACCGTTGAAATCGGTCGTTTTGCTTTGATATTTGCCGTAACTTTCCACGGCACAGCATACTCCAACGACTCAGTTCTCGGCAGGACATAATCTATTCGATTGCCCTCTACCCCAAGAAGATGCTCGTATGTCAGCCGAACCTTCTGTCTGCCAGCAGACTCTATCGGAAAGACACTCGAGCGGATTAGATTATACCCGACAAACTCAACCAGCGCCGGGTCACGTATCTTTGCCACCAGTTGCTCGTATATTTTTCTTGCCTGGTCTCTTGACAGCACTTTAGCCGTTATCTGGCCGCTCGGGCCGTCATAAGCAAAACCCCGCACAACCGCCCCATCAGGCACCGGCAAAATTAACTCTGCCTCCTGCCGGCGATTTGTTGTATTATGCAGCCGAATTTCTATTGTTGTAGTTGCCGTGCTTTCCAAGATATCAATCAGCACAGTAACATCTGTAATTTCGATTGCTCCCTGCCGCTCGGATGTAAATGCCATCGACCTGCTCTGCGGCACGATGATGTTTGATGCCAGCGGCTGGACACTTATGTGATTTACCTGTGACAGCGCAGGCTTAACAAAAAAAGCTACCACCAAAATCAAACAACTGATGAGTTTCTTCTTCAATCTCATAATTTTTCTCCTTGATTTAACTTTTTGTTTTCAGTTCTTTCTACTTTTATAGTATAGCGCGCAAAAGGCCTGAGGTTTTGTAAATAGTTTGTAAAAACTTCGGAATGAAATTACAGCGAGCAAACCTAAGAAAGCAGGTTTAAATTAAAATGATGAGTAGGCTCAGCAAAAATTGGTTTATCCGCCTTTTTAATTACCTAAGTGCTAGCCGACAAACTCCCGCCCCAGCAAATTGCAGACTCGCAAAAAAAATAATAGTCAATTAAAAAAGGGGCCTATACCGAGCTAATCGGTATAGGCCCCGAACTATCATCAGCTGCCCTCTC
>CAYTTK010000054.1:0-17025 GCA_964440735.1 uncultured Pirellulales bacterium | reverse complement strand
CTCCAAGGCCGGTTGTCTCGCTTCGCTCAATATGACAAAGTATCGAAGATTAAGAAACGATTATGGAAATTAAGCCATTCAAAGCATACAGGTTTGACCGCAAAGTTGTCGGCGATGTGGGCAACTGCATTAGCCCTCCGTATGATGTTATCAGCGACGAAGAACAACACCAGCTCTATGAAAAGAGCGATTATAACATCGTGCGGATAATTAAAGGGGACACTACCGCTTCTGATGATAGCACCAATAACCAGTACACAAGGGCTGCTGAATATTTCAAAAGCTGGATAGAAAAAGGCATCTTAAAACAGGATTCAAATGAGGCTATTTATGCGTACCTTCATGATTTTAAGATAGCCGGCAAGTGTTTTCAGCGTAAAAGTTTTATCGCTTTAGCCAAGCTTGAGGAATTTAGCCTGCCGGGGCGCGTAAGACCACACGAACACACCCTCGATAAGCCAATAGTAGACCGGCTCAATCTTAAAAAGGCAACTATGGCTGACTTGGAGCTGGTTTTTATGCTTTACGAGGACCAGAATAAAATCGCTGACACGGTTATTGAAAAGGCAGCCAGCCAAGAACCACTAATCGAATTTGTTGATGAACAGGATGTTAGACATCGCATCTTTGCTATAGCGTCCCCAAAAAATATAGAGCAAATCACGAAGGTGATGGGTGGCAAGAATTGTATCATAGCAGACGGTCATCATCGATATGAAACCGGCTTGATTTACTCTAAAGAAAGTGACAATCCCGCAGCAAGATACCAAATGATGGCCTTTAGCAATTCCTGTCAGCAGGGGCTGGTCATTTTAGCTACCCACCGTCTTATCGGCAATCTGGAAAACTTTAGTATTGAAAAGCTAATCGCCGAGCTCGAAGAGAATTTTAAGATTACACAGCACCCTTTTGATTCAGACCTTTCCAAAGACCAGGCAAGACAAAAAATGCTCGCTCAAATGAAGGATGAGCACAATAGCGATAAGAATGCTTTCGGAATTTTCGGCGGAAACAATGCTTTTTATGTAGCTGTCTTGAGGGATAAACGAACAATAGAATCCATCAGCCCAGAAACCAGCCGTGCCTGTAAATCGCTTGATGTTACCGTATTGCATAAACTGATTTTAGAAGAAATCTTGGGCATCGATGAGAAAAAACTTGCAAGCGGCAGCAACATCGAGTATGTAAAAGATACTGATGATGCGATTGACGAATCGATTGCTAAGGTTGACAAGGGGCAGAAACAGGCAGCTTTCTTTTTGAATCCCGTAAAAATCCAGCAGTTGAGGGTGGTTACAGAAGCCGGAGAAAGAATGCCGCAAAAGTCAACTTACTTTTATCCGAAATTGTATTCGGGCTTGACCATTAACAAATTGTAATTTTTTATGGGAGATTATGTATGGTAGATTGGAAGAATCCGCCAAGATTGTTCATTCCTGGACCGGTAAAGGTCAACGATGATGTTCTGCAGCAGCTTGCCCGGCCGACACTGGGTCATCGAGGCAAAGAGTACGCTCAGCTTCAGGGTGAGACAGTTGATATGTTGAAAAAAATCCTCTTCACCGAGCAAAACGTATTTTTGTCCACATCGTCGGCTTCCGGCATCTGGGAGGCATCAATACGTAACTGTGTCGGCTTTGACGAGACGGTTCTTTGCACCTGCTGCGGTGCTTTTAGTGACAACTGGGCCAGCGTGGCAAAAAGCTGTGGTAGAAATGTCGACGAGCTAAAAGTTGACTGGGGTAAACCTATACCAGCTGAAATGATTGATGAAAAACTCGCTACAGGTAAATATACTGCAGTTACGCTTGTATATAACGAGACGAGCACCGGCCTGACGAACCCACTCTATGAGGTAAGCAACATGATGAAGGAGAAGTATCCTGATATTCTTGTCTTTGTGGATGCAGTAAGTGCGATGGTGGGTCTTCCTCTACATTTCGATGAGCTTGGCTGGGATGTGGCATTCGCTTCGGTGCAGAAGGCATTTGCGATTCCACCGGGACTGGCGGTGGCGGCGGTAAGCAACCGGGCTTTGGAGAAAAGTAAAGATGTCCCAGGCCGAGGTTATTATTTCGACTTTCAGAACTTCGCAAAATCAGCAGAAAAAAATCAGACACCTACCACACCTGTTATCCCGCATATTATGGCCTTGAACTACCAGTGCGAAAGGCTGCTCAAAGAGGGTATGGAAAACGTTTGGAAAAGACACAAAAAGATGGGCGAGTTTGTTAGAAGCTGGGCGAAGGAAAAATTTGCCCTGTTTTGCGAAGAAAAATATGCTTCAAATACCCTGACAACGGTAAAAAATACTCGTCCCGCCCCTCCGAGGGGCTGGACACGTGGCGTTAATGTTGCAGAAACAATCAATGCAATACAGCAAAAACACAACACAATTTTCGGAAACGGCTATGGTAAACTAAAGGAACAGACCTTCAGAATTGCTCATATGGGTGATATTACCCTTGAGGACCTGAAGGAGCTTCTCGGCTGGATAGACGAAGAAATCGGCTGAAAAAATAGCTTTTCACCGAATCTGTTTTACTTCTCTGCTTACAGTCTGTTTCTGCTTAATGTCACAGCGTTTTCTGCGTGTAGAGATTTTCCGGCGGTGAGGCGACCACAAATTATTTTCAACTCAGTAGAAATTCTTTCTTCTGCGACAGGGGGAAAAAGACAGCTAACACGCCCTTAGGGCTGAATAAGACCTCGTACGTTCAAATTTTACAAAAAATTTACCTGCATGTGTCAACCGATTAGATATGATAAAGGTCTATATATAGTAGAGAAACAGGTTACCTCGATGGATAGTTCTGACAAAAGTTTAATTGATGCCCATATGCGGGGCGATGCGACGGCGTTCGCTGAGCTTGTTCGTCGATATGGTGATAGTTTATTGGGATTTTTGATGAAAATGAGTGGAAGTCGTGAACAGGCAGAGGATTTTTTCCAGGAGACCTTCAAACGTGTCCATGAAAAAGCACATACACTTCGAGGCAATCACTTTAAGTCCTGGCTATTCACAATCGCGACACGTGTGGCTATTGATGGCTTGCGCAAAAGATTGAATGTTGTGTCATTAAATCAGAAACTGGATTGTGTTGAAGGACATTGTGAGCAATCAAATGTGGTTGCCCGTCTCGCCTTCGGCTTGCCGAGGCGGACAGTGGCTGATAGTTCGTGTGAGCCATCGCAGGAGGCGGTAAGAGCTGAACAGAAAGAGCAGGTTCGGCTGGCTCTTGAGTCGCTGCCTGAGAGGCAACGAGCAACGCTTGTTCTGGCTTATTTCCAGCAGCTAAGCTATAGAGAGGTCGCACAGGTTCTGGGCTGTTCCATCGGAACGGTTAAAACACAAATGTTCAGGGCGCTTAAAACCCTGTCAAAAATATTACCTGACATTTCGGAAGAAATAATATGAAAGGGCATCTTACAGAACAAGAGCTTATCGAATACCAGTTCAAACTGGCCTCTGATATCCAGATGGAGGAGATTGCTGAGCATCTGAAAAGCTGTGCTCAGTGCCGTGAGCATCTTGAGCTGCTAAAGAAGAAATTTTCGTCCTTAGATTTATTGCGTGAGGATGTCCGAGTTTCTGAGCATTTGATTTCGCGAATTGTAGAGCAGGCTAAGCAGCCGGCACAACCAAAGGTAGTTTCCTTTTGGAGACCAAGATGGATTAGTGCTGCTGCGGCAGTTTTAGTGTTGGGATTGATGTTAGTAGTCGCCCATTTAACTGGAGATAGAAGGGAGCACGGTATTCCAGAAGAACCGCGTGCACCAATAGTGAGAAAGCCGGCGGAGAGAGTTCTTGTTGCTCGAGCGAAGGGACAAAAAGCTAAAGTCAAGGATGAGTTTGAGCAGCCGCCAGGCCACGGCGTGCCTGCCGAGCCAGGGCCGCCTTTTGCGCCGGCAAGTGCGATTGAATTGGTCGTGCTGCCGAGACGGGATAAGGTGCAGCTTACGATTTATAATTCTGCTGATTTGACATTAGTTCGTGAACGAAGGAACTTGACTCTGAAGAAGGGCTGGAATTGGTTACAGTTTATGTGGGCCAACACGTTGATTGACCCGACTTCACTTAGTTTGGAGCCATTGGAGAAAGCCGACAGGATTGACATACAGCAGTTGGTGTTCCCCGCGAGATTGCGGGAACTCGGTCGATGGCTCATCCGCTCGGAGGTTAGCGGCCGGGTACCATTTGAGATAACGTATTTTACCAGCGGCCTTAACTGGCGGGCTTTTTATATGGGGACACTTTCTCAGGATGAGAAAACAATGAATCTGCAGGGATATGTCAGGGTCGGCAATAGTAGCGGTGAAGATTATGAAAATGCTCAGACACGACTTATTGTCGGTAAGGTGCATATACTCGACGAAATAGCTGAACTTGCAAGGCGGCAATATCCGTATAGCAGGCGCGGAGTAGAGGAGAAGTACAACTATAATGGGATTTGGCTGGATGCAGGGAAAGATAAAGAACGTTTGCTGGGAGATATGGCAGGAGTAGGAGGGATGATTGAAGATGAGGTATGTGGTCGCAAGGAGATAAAAAAAGAGGGCTTGAGTGAATATTTTCTTTACACGATTGAAGGAACTGAAAACATACCTGATAAGTGGGGCAAGCGTCTGCTATCTTTTGAAGTTGAGGATATTAATGTAACGAGTCTATATAAGTATGATGGAGAACGCTGGGGTAATCAAACCATAAGGTTCGTTTCATTTGCAAATGATGAGGAACACAACCTCGGTGAAACACCTATTCCGAATGGAGATGTTAAGATATACAGCCAGGCCGACGAAAAGGGGTATCTATCTTATGTTGGAGGGACAGGCATAAAATATATTCCCGTAAATGAGGAGATAGAATTAAATCTCGGCCCCGCTCGTTTAGTGAAGGTAGAACCGACACTGATGGATTTCAAGACGGACAACTATGTTTTCGATTACAAAGGCGAAATTTGCGGCTGGGACGAAATCCGAACCTGGAAGATAGAGATTACCAATACTCGCACCCTGCCGATAGAAATTGAGATTACTCGCGGCTTTGGCACCGCACACTGGACTCTGCAGTCTGACATACCTTATGAAAAGCACGATGCCACACACGCTCGCTTTAAGCTGAATCTTGAGCCGAGAAGTAAGCGAACTTTTGGATATACAGTAACGACTTATCACGGTGTGCGCGAAGAAACGCTAATAAAAACGGAAGAGCGAAAGAAAAAGTGAGATTCTGAAAGGAGAATGAATTATGAAAGGTAAAAGAAACAAAATTTTGGCGATTGTGCTGCTGCTTGTATGCAGCGCAATCACACAGGCGAGGATTAAATTAGTTGCTCTGCCTGAGCGGGCGGCGACGGTCATTCGCCTGGACAACCCATGGGCAACCCTGATTGAAGAAGAGCGCGTGCTGACGCTGCAGAAGGGACTTAACAAGGTTGACTTTTCCTGGAAGGGTGTCAGCATCGATGCCGATTCGATTCGTCTAAGGCCCCTCGACCATCCGGATAAAGTGACGCTTCTTAGTGTCAGTTATCCACCTAATGAAGCTGCTTTAGTCTGGGATATCAGTAGCGACAGCGACTACGCAGAGACGGTGCGAATAAGTTATCTATTGAGCAATATCGACCGGTTGATTACCTACAAAGCGATAGCTGACAAGCCAGAGACTTATGTAGATTTGAAAAGTTACCTCGTGCTGCGGAACTTTTCAGGCGAGGATTTTGACCGGGCTAAGGTGCTTCTGGATTATGGTGAGGCCTTTGAGCAGGGCATCAACCACGAGGAAACAAAGCAGCTATTATTCCTCAAGGCGGGCAATGTGCCGATTACGAAGGTCTGGACGTTCGATGCGGCCAAGCTGCCGTGGGACCCTGAAAAACTGGAAAACAGGAACGTGGGTATCCCGGTAAGCTATCGAATTGTAAACGAGGCTAAAAGCAGTCTTGGTGGATTTGCCCTGTGGGGCGGAAAAGCACGGCTATTCCAGGATGATGGACACGGCAGCACCATCTTTTTAGGTGAAGATGTAACGGCTCTGGTACCCGTCGGTGAGAAAACCGAGCTTTATATTGGCGACAGCAGGGATATTGTCGTAACACAGCGGAAGATGACTGACAACAGAATCAATTTACGAAAGAACAACAAGGGCAGGGTCATTCTTTATGATACTGATGAAGTAATCACCGCTAAGATTGAGAATTTCAAAGATAGCCCCGCTGTGCTAACCGTGATTGAGCACATCCCTGGCCAGTGGGATATGGAAAGGTGTACTCTGGACAAAAAAGGATTAAAACTCGGTGTCGATTATAAGAAGAAGGACGCTAATACCCTTGAGTTTGAAATTGTACTGCCTGCTCGCACTGAGAAAGGTCCTGCTGCGAAGGAATTGAAGATGCACTATCACCGCCGCAATGTCAGGCCATAGAAAACGGAAGACCCAGGCTTCGCCTTCGGATACGCCGAGGCGAGCAGAAGAAAGGAGCAGTAAAATGAAACGTATAATATTAGTGCTATTTATAATCTTTGCAATTGCTGGCCTCAGCCGGGCAAAGGTTGATTTGGTTACCCTGCCTTCGCGTGATACTGTGCAGCTTACGATTTACAACTCTGCGGATATGACCTTAGTGCGTGAAAGTAGGGCTCTGACGTTAAAAAATGGCTCGAACAAATTGCAGTTTTCTTGGGCCAATACGCTTATCGACCCGACCAGCCTGGAGATGTTCCCTAAAGCCGATGCCGACAAAATCGATATTGCTGATTTGACCTATCCGCCGAGAGTAAGAAACTTAGGACTTTGGAATATCCAAAGCGGCGTAAGCGGCAAGGTGCCGGTGGAGATTACGTATTTGACCAGCGGTCTAACCTGGCGGGCGTTTTATATGGGCACGCTTACCGAGGATGAGAAAACGATGCGGCTGCGGGCCTATGTGCGGGTAACCAACAATAGCGGTGAAGATTATGAAAACGCCCAGACACGGCTTATTGTCGGAAAAGTCCACATCCTTGACCAAATTGCAGAGCTTGCCCGCAGGCAGTATCCATATGGCAGACCGGGTGAGGTGGTGCTACATATGGGAGTACCGGTTCGCAAGCGGGGCACAATAGTTCGGGAGGAGATGGAAAAAGTAGCATATGCGATGCCTGCACTTGAGGAACCGAAGGAAATCAAGAAGGAAGGCCTGAGTGAGTATTTTCTTTACACGATTGAAGGCACGGAAACTATTCCTACCGGCTGGTCGAAACGGCTGCAGAGCTTTAATGTTGACGAGGTATCTGTTGTGAATCTCTACAAATATGAAGAGGAACGCTATGGCCCAGGCGTAGTCAGATTTCTCAGCTTCAAGAATGACGAAGAGCACAACCTTGGCGATACACCCATACCCGGCGGGATGTTGAAGGTTTACAGAACCGCTGATAATCAGGGACATTTATCTTACACGGGACAATCTTCGTTTAAGTATATCCCTGTGGATGAGGATGTGGAGCTTAATCTTGGGCCGGTCGCCAATGTTGTTGTCGAGCCGACGCTTATGGATTTCAAGACTGACAACTACAGGTTTGACCGTCGCGGCAATATCTCCGGCTGGGATGAAATCCGCACTTTCAAGATTGAAGTTCGAAATACACGTGAGCTTGGCGTCAAGGTCGAGATTCAGCGTAACTTCAATACACAGTACTGGAAACTGGAAAAAAGCGGTAATTTTGATGAATACAAAAAGGTTGACCTGGATACGGTTAAGTTCACACTTATCTTAGAGCCAAGGTCGAAGAAAGAATTTGAGTATATCCTGACAACCTACCACGGAGTAAGGCAAGAGGATTGGGTAAAAGCTTTTAAGTAAACGGTGAGTAGTTAATTGACTATTACTTACTACTCACCGGTTACGAGTTCATTTTGTCTCAGTCAGCTCTATGGTCAAAGCAGTAAGGTCATGCAGTGGGGCTAAAAACGTCAATTGCTGGTCCAAACTGCTGTAAGTAGTAAAGAGAATAAGAACGTTTGAAAATCGCAAAAGGCAACAAAATAACGGTGCCAATATATGGGACCAGTAACAAAATACTTACACAGCAAAAACAGCATCCGATACAAGCACCAATAAATTTAATGAAACCAATCGCAATCGCTATTACAATTTGAAAAAGCAGGTACAGAGCGAAGCGAAGTTTGTTAGCTGAGAGGATAGCCATAAATTCCCGCCAACCTGCTACACAGCTTGCTGTTTGCAAAAACATAATTGGTACGACGAAATCCATCGTGAATTTCTTTACTAAGAACATCGTTATTGAGATGACAAAGATAACCAGGCCGAGTATTACAATTCCTGGAATAGAAATAGGATACAAACCAGTTTTACTCGCTGCCAATATAATTAGAAAGGCCATTCCGAGCATTGGTAAACCAACTACTACTAAACTTATTAAACAAAGCACGATTCTGAACAGGAAAAGATTATTGGCGTGATTTTTGAATTTACTCCAGGGATTTGTAACTTCCGCTTTGTTTTGTGCTACGCAGTGAAGGAACATAAATCTGCCTCGGCTGCTGAGCCAGGTAAAGACAAGCCACAAAATTATTCCAATCGTCACGACAAGCACGGCTACGGGGATAATCCAGTGTAAGTTTTCAAGGACAAATTCCTTTGCCTCATTAAGTGCTTCGCGCATCTTAAAGCCCCCATGGTGATCTCCGACATTGAAATTTCCACCGCCACCACCTCCTCCTCCACTTCCAAGATAAGCAAGCCAGGCGCAAAAGCCGATAACAAACCATCTTTTCAGGTCGAAGGGTTTGAAAAGCATTATTTTTGCTCTTTCGATGGCGGGACTAATAGGGTCAATCACACTTACTCTGTCCGGTCGTTCCGTAATCATAATATAAGACCTCCAAGATAAGTTAACCAGTTAATAAACATCGTTATAATAACTATTACAGATAAGAATGTATTTATTTTCAGCATGGTGGATAGTATGACAGCAAGGCCTGTGCCGCAGGCAGCGGCAAACATTGCTGCCCAGCCCATAGCTTTTTTCCACCAGGAAACTTTTAATATAATATTCTTTTCTTGAACTTTACTTTGGGGCTCTGACTGCTTTAGTTCGTAAAGAGCGCTATCTATTAATGACTTGATAAATGCGCTGCTTGGTTTGTTTGAATCATCTGCCAGTTTAACTAAGCGTGATATGTTTGTATCAAGTTGCATGGCGGAATCTTCGAATGGTAAATTGTCGTTTTTTTGAGCCATATTGTTATCCTGCCTTTTTCGAAGAAGTTGCCTTTTTAAGTTCCCTGCGAAGAGAGACCTTTGCCCTGTATAGTATACTGTGTATTGCCTTTT
Source organism: uncultured Pirellulales bacterium (assembly GCA_964440735.1). GTDB lineage: Bacteria > Planctomycetota > Phycisphaerae > Sedimentisphaerales > Anaerobacaceae > CAZBWE01. Next base: position 7,690 of record CAYTTK010000054.1, on the reverse strand, counting down.
CTGTGGTATGCATCCGGCTGGCGATTTCATCTGTTTTAAGGCCTTCACTATACTTAGCTCTTAATGCGGCTTGTTCTTTACTTTTCAATTTGTTAAGTGCCGAACGGACCATTTCGGCTGTTTCCTCTCGTTCCAGAACCTCGTCAGGTAATGGCTCGGTATCTATCGTCTGCAGGTAGTAATTTATATCACCGTTAGTACTTGGCCGAGCCCCCCGTTTTCTAACCTCAAGGCGGATATTGTTACGTGCTATGCCGATAATCCAGTTTTCAGGGCTGCCTTTCGATGGGTCATAAGTATTAAGTCCTCGGACGGCGTCGAAAATCGACCTTTGCACCAGTTCTTCAGCGAGAGACGGATTCGGCCAGCGCTTCATAAACATGCCGAATAGCAGTGGAATCTGCCGGCTGATAAATTCTCTCCACATATCAGCATCGCCTTTGGCGAATCCCGCCCAGCTTCGTTGTTTTAACTCATCAGGCACTTTTTCGTAATTACCTTTTTGATATACTTTTCTATCAGGTAATATGCTTGCAAAGAGAAAACTACTCAAACTTTTTTAAAAAATTCCAACTTTCAAGAGCGGTTACCTTTATTCTGTGCTTTCCAACGGTTCAAAATGATAAATCAGTGCAGGTAGAAGCTTACCTTATTATTTTTCCTGTTGCTGTTTTAATAGCCGTAGTTCCTTTTGAATCGGCCAGTCGGCAAAAGCAAGGACAAAGGCCATAACTATATTTGCTATTGGCACAAGCATTAACAGCCCGAGTGCCCAGCAGTACCCCGCATTGGAAAAAATCTTGCAGATGATTAAGATTTTTACAGCGGTTATTATCAATGCTACAAGAACTATGAACATGATAAGCATCGCCGTAAATATAGGAGCCACATCCTGACCTTGATGAACGTAGGCTTGGACAATATGTTCCATAATTGTTCCCTTTCAGCTATCTTAAGAAATCAGTTTAACCGGCCCCCACGTCTTATTGTCGAAGACAAGAGTGGGGGCTGCGAATTCCGTGTTCGTAGTATAGCGAATAGAAATTTGCTTACAAGAAAAATTTTACTATAAAGGGCAGCGGATGCAAAACTACAACGTTTGATGATATGGCCCCACGCTTTGTAAATATTAGAAAAGTTCGTGGTTGACTATATGCGGCAGTTTTTCGAGGGGGCACTTGTGACATCTGGCTTTTGGCCTGCAGAATTCTTTGCCTGCTTTTACCAATAATGCATGGTATTCATTGAAGAGCTTGGCATCCTGCGGCAGATTCGACTGGAATAATTCGCGCAGCTGCTCGTAATCGGCCTCCGGCTCAATCAGCCCGTGACGAAAAGCAACCCGGGCGGTATAGGCATCCACTACAAAAATAGGCCTGTCGAGAGCATACAGCAAAATCGAATCGGCGGTTTCACGGCCGATGCCTTTTATGGATAACAGTTCCACCCGCAACTGCTCGGTGTTAATCCTTTCAAGATTTGCCAGCTTACCGTCATAGTTTTCGAATAGCCAGTTTATGAAGTTTTTCAGTCGTTTGGCTTTTATATTGTAATAGCCGGCAGGTCGGATTAGCTCGGCGAGATGTGAAACGTTAATATGATAAAGCTTTTCCGGCGTTAAAAGGTCAGCGGATTTGAGATTTGTCAGGGCTTTTTCGACATTGGCCCAGTTGGTATTCTGGGTCAGGATGGCGCCTGTGATTATCTCAAACTGCGTTTGGCCCGGCCACCAATGCTGCGGACCAAAACGCTCGAAAAGTAGCTGATAAATCTCGTTTAATTGTTCGCTTATCATTGTGGTATTGTCGTCATAACAGTAAGAAAATTTTGTCTATTGTAATTTCGCCTTATTTGAAGTAAACTCTTGCAAATTTACAACTAATTTTTTCCATATTAGTGATGAAGGCCAAGAGGTAAAAAGTCAAAGGACAGCCAAGAGGATGAAACATAAATTCAGCTATAGCACAAGTCAGATGTTTAACTTTACACAGGATTCCTATCTCGAACGCACGAGTAGGCCGATTTATGCTTTAGTGTTTCTCCTGCCGTTTATTGTTTTCTATGAGATAGGAACAATATTTATCAATACCGACGTCCTCAACCAGAGTCAGGTTCGCGTGGTGGCGTTTGTATGGATGCAGGATTTACTCGAATATATCGGTGCAGGCAGCAGGCTGGCATGGGCGGCGCCTCCTTTGGCGGTCGTGGTGATTTTGATAGCGCTGCAATTAGTGTCACGCAAACGCTGGTATTTTGGCATAAATGATATTTGGCCGATGGCAATTGAATGTATTCTGCTTGCAGCGCCGTTGATTGTGCTAAGTTTGTTTTTAAGTAGTCCCGCCCAGCCGCAAGGCGATATTGTCAATCAAAACTATAGTGCAGCACAAACTCAGGGCCAGGTAATACCAGGCTGCTCTTTGGTTGCAGCTGTCGGTTTGCCATCAGCGGCTGCGAATACAACCAGCAGCGCTTTGAAAGACAAGTCTCTATTGGCCGATATTGTTACAGGTATTGGTGCTGGTATTTACGAAGAGCTTATTTTTCGTTTAATTTTGATATGCCTTTTGATGATGCTTTTTCAGGATATTTTGCGATTTAACCATAATAATTCGATTATATTGTCTATCCTTGTATCAGCGGCGTTGTTCAGTGCACACCATCATATTGTTTTTGTCAACGGGCAATTGTCGGCAAGCGCCCCCTTTAACTGGACTGAATTTGGCTTTCGCACCCTTGCAGGTATTTATTTTGCAGTTCTTTTTGCGATTCGTGGTTTTGCAATCACAGCGGGCACTCATACCTTTTACGATATTATCGCTACTGTTATTAACACGGTTTTTTTCCCCCAATAAAAAAATCAAGGTCCCACCCTGATTTTTTGAATTTTTTCGAAAAAATTTCATTGCTGTTACTCTTTTGAATTGCGAAGCTTGCAGAATATTCGTCCTATAAGAGCGAACATCGGCCTTATCAATACTGATATTGCACTTGAAAAGATATTGTGATTCTTGTATAATATGAGCATAGTCGAGACCTTATTTGGAGTTGTTGATATGGAATCACCACGAATGAACGTAGCTATCGATGAATTGACATTCAGTCTCTTTCAACGACCTTTGCATCCCGAGCTTTTCCAAATCTATGCCAGTCGGCAATTAAAAACCGAGAAATACGAGGCGCTCATCTGGGTTACCGGCTGTACTCACGTTGTCAGCGTTTTTGTAGGCGATGTTTGTCTCAGTGAAGTCGTCAGCACACCCGGACAGATGCTTCCTTCTCGGGGTCTGATTGAGCGTTTTCAGTTCCGCGGACCACGCACTCATAAATGCACTCTCAGCCGGGGCATAAGTTATATGACCGATTTTCAGGTTGAGAAAATGAGCCCCAATCTGTATCGGCAAAGCCATACTGACCTTGAACGCTTCGCTCGCAATCGTGGCTTGTTCGTCAAATTTCCGGATTTCGAAATGGGCGGACTTCAGCCGTTCTGCTATATTGATTTCGAGGCAAGGCGAGGCGAGCTGCACATCCACACCTTTGCAGCTTATCCCGACCAGGTAACGATGATTAAGACGCAATCTTTATTCGATTTTCAATAAGATAAAAGCCACCGAACTGGCTTCGGCGGAGCACTTCGCAGAGACGAGACATTTCATTTTCTTTTTATTTTGATTCCCCTTAGCTGTGCTCGATTATTGACTGTGGATTTTTTACGATGCTATTTTCTGCAGCTGTGCGTCTTATCTCTCCAATTTGTTCCGTAGAAAACATTATGCTGGAGACCGTCATTGCGAGCGAAGTCCTGAGCTTGCCGAAGGGCGGAGCGAAGCAATCTCAAACGTTTAGCTAGCTTTTTCTGCTTGATAAATTGAGATTGCCACGCCCTGCACCATACGGTGCAGGGCTTGCAAAGACTCCCGATGTAAGATTTCTACAAAGCAAAATCAAATCGAAAACTTCGACATATTTTTGTTAATTCTTTTTGATATGCCGCATTCGACACATAACACCAAGGATTAAAAGCCATCGTCTCGGCGAAGACCGAGTCGTAGCCGGGAAAAATATCATTGCTGTTTTCATAAATACAAGTACTATATGAACTTCTCCGTTCTCCGTAGCACTGCGAAGGATGAATATGCTTGATAAAAACAGAACATATCGAATATTTATTAGCGTCGCTGAGCCGAGTGCCGATGCCCACTGCGCAGGTTTAATAACTGCGTTTCGAAAAAGAGGTTACGACAATATCGAATTTGTCGGCGTGGGCGGCCCAAAAATGACCGAGGCCGGCTGTAAACTGCTGCAAACAACCATCGGCAAAGCCGTTATGATATACAATGCCTTCAGGCACATCATTCACTATTATAAGCTGATAAGGCGCATAACCGGATATCTAAAAAGCAACAAGGTTGATTTGGTTATTGTCTGTGACTCTCCCAGCTTCAATTTCCACATCTCAAAAGCAGCAAAAAAAGCAGGGATTAAGACCCTTTTTTATGTCGCTCCACAGCTCTGGGCTTGGGCCAGCTGGCGCATTAGCAAACTTCGCAAGTATTGCGATAAGCTCTGCTGCATACTGCCTTTCGAGCAGGATTGGTTTAGCCGCAGGGACGTCGATGTGGTTTTTGTCGGCAATCCGTTGTTTGATGGGCTGGATTTGCCTTTGGCCCGTTATAAAAAAAGTTATTCAAATTTTCAGCCGCGAAAAGCAAGGTTTGCCCTTATGCCCGGCTCGCGTGCCGCTGAGATTGAGTCGCTCTGGCGGCCAATGCAGCGGATAGCGCTTCGTCTAAAGCAAAAATATCCCGATGCAACTTTCACGACAGTGGCGGTAGATGCTGAACGTCAGCGGTTATTAAAAGCATCTCAAATTGCCGGCTTTGAGTGTCAATATACTATTGGCACCGTTAGTAAAACTGCTGCTGCCGTTGATTTTGCTATTGTGGCAAGCGGCAGTGCCACTTTGCAGGTGGCAGCAGCGGGCTGTCCAATGGTGATAATGTATCAATCCAGCAGGATTCTATGGTATCTGGTAGGATGGTGGCTGGTAAAAACAAAATATCTGTCTCTGGTCAATATTTTAGCTGGTAAAGAATTAGTGCCGGAATTTATGCCGTATTTTAGCTCTATTGACCCGATTGTAGAAGATATCGAGCAGCTTTTAGAAAATAAAGACAACTTAACTCAAATCAGCGACGAGCTGATTAAGCTAACAGAACCATTAGCTGATAAAAAAGCTGCTGACCAGGTTGCTGATATAGTTGCCGAAATGTTGCTTTAAGCATCAGCCAGTAAGTGGTTCAAAGTGCGGGGGCAAAAACATTTGTCGCCGGGACTGAAAAGTAGCCTGTTAAATCGCATTTGTAGCTGAATTCTTTCCCCCGGATTCGTCACAAAAAACACGTAACACCGAAACATTCTTCTTGACAAAGCCGCTGCAATGAGTAAAAGAGAAAAAGGTGAAATTTGTGGATTTTTGTTCTCTAAAGTTAATAAATTTTTCAATTTCTTATTAGTGTTAAGAGCAATAATTTGTTTTGGTGCGTGGCCAGAGCATAGTTATTGTTGTTGAAATTTTTTAAGGGAGACTATTATGTGTAAAAAGATGGTTCTTTTAGTTTTAGTTGTAGGCTTTGGTCTGGCTACAAGTATTACCTGCGTCGCAGAGGAGATTTGGCGAGAAGCAGAATCAGCTGATAAGGTAGCATCGCCAATGAAGATTTATCCCGATGGTGTAACTGACCCCGTGAAGATGGCCGCCGGCCAAGGGCAGCCATCGGGCGGAAAATACATAGGAACGACCGGCGATGTTGATGGCAACAACGACCTAATCTACACTGAAGGTGCCAAGTTCAATATTACGGTCAAAGGCGGGATATATAAAATTGTAGCTCGGGTGAGCAACGTGGAGGATGATTCATTCTGGATGCGAGTCCCGACAGCTACTACAAATACGAAAAATAATAGTAGTGGCTGGGTGTTATGGAATGGCATAAGGCCGGAAACTCCTGATTGGCACTGGGTCGAGGTTCACAGCAGCGATGATAATAAACAGGTTGTGCATTTTACTTTGCCGGCAGGGACGCACACAGTAGAGTGGTTACATCGCGAAAATGAAAATTTCATCGACGGCTTTGTGGTTACTGATAACCTTGAGCTTGACCCTGCGACCTTACCAGATATTGTTCGTGCGGTTTTAGAGAAGGCCTCTAAGCCGTGTCCGGCTAATAAAAAACAAAATGTGCCTTGTAAGGTGGTCCTTAGCTGGAAGCCTGGAAAGTTTGCTCCAGCGGCAGATGGTCATAGGATTTACTTAAGCGAAGACGCCGAGGACGTAAATCAAGGTCTTGATGCAGCGCTTCAAAAAGATTCGCTTGAAGGCACTCCGCAGGATAGCAGCAAGTATCCCACAACTGGAGCTCTTAATTTGGGATTTGGTAAGACCTATTATTGGCGGGTTGACGAGGTCAACAGCACTACCGGCTGGGATAAAGGCAATATCTGGCAATTTACGGTTGAACCGCGTAATGAGGAGCTTACCTCAGCCCAGATAAAAGCTGCCACAGCTACCAGTAAGTATAGTGACGATGTTGGACCGGAAAAAACCGTAGACCGCTCCGGACTGGCTGCTGATGACACACATTCGACGAAATTGACGGATATGTGGCTGAGCAAAAGTCACTCGCAAGGACAGGCCTGGATAAAATACGAATTCGACAAACCATATAAACTTCATAAGATGTTGGTATGTAATTACAATGCAGCGGGAACAAGCACAGGCTGTGGGTTCAAGAATGTTACTATTGAGTATTCGACCAATGGCTCCGACTGGACGCAATTGGGCAGTTACGAATTTGCCATAGCCAGCGGCGAACCGAACTATGTGCATAATACCACGATTGACTTTGCAGGAAAGGAAGCCCGGTTCGTCAAGATTACAGCCAACAACAACCATAGCAATGGTGCACTTGACAAATACGGTCTGAGCGAGGTTCGTTTCTTCTGCATACCCGAGTTTGTAAGATAACCTAAGCTTGCTGACGTAACAATTTGGGGCCTATACCGATTGGTTCGGCATAGGCCCCGTTTTTAATTGGTTATTTACCGAAAGTAGATGTAGTTAGCAGATTAACTCTTTTTTTGCAACAGGTTCAATTTCACAATAGGCCTGCTCGCCGGGTTTGAAGGGCAAAGGTTCGGCGAACTGAATTGCGACACGGCGGGCAAAATTATTCATCTCATCGATGCGACAAACGTGAGCAGAGCGGGTGAAGTTTGCCATATCAAAGGAATCATCCGGACCGAAACGCGGAACACTAAAACGAGCGGTTATTTGCTGGCCGGCGTAGGGATAACCGTCGTCTATGTAGCAGGTAAATGCGGCACCTCTGCTGGAAATGTCATGCATCTGGCCCTGTGAAAGCATTCCATTAAAATCTTCAGCGAACCAGATAGGCCAATAATAATGCAATCTTTGCTCATTTCTTCGTTCATTATTGGTTCTCATTTTTGACTCCTCAAACACTTTTTGCCCTCTTACCTTTTATCTGCAAATCGACAGAATTGAGGAGCAACTTTATGACAGCACACCGGGAAAATCGCTGGTGATTAAGTTGATAAGGGCGTTTAGTGTATTTCTGGTTTGCAATTACGGAATGACTTGATGAAGCTTTTTTGCAATTTTTTC
>CAYTTK010000053.1:0-17179 GCA_964440735.1 uncultured Pirellulales bacterium | reverse complement strand
GCCGGCATCAATCGGCTGACACTTTGCAAAATATCAACAGCGGGATAATGTCCCCTCTCTGCCAATTTTCTCGACAGAACTATATGTCCATCCAAGAGACTTCTGGCACTGTCAGCCACAGGGTCTGCCAAATCATCGTTCTCAACCAGAACAGTCAGAATACCTGTAATGCTGCCTTTTTCGGCGCATCCTAAACGCTCGATAAATCTCGGCATCAATGAGAAAACGCTTGGACAATAACCCTTCGTGGCCGGCGGTTCCCCCGCAGCAAGACCTATTTGACGCTGAGCCTGCGCAAAGCGGGTAAGTGAATCCATCATAAACAGAACGTCTTTGCCCTTATCCCTGAAATACTCGCCTATGGAAACAGCCACAAAAGCTGCCTTTACCCGCTGAATTGGCGGCGAATCAGACGAAGCAATAATAACAACGCTGCGACTCAAACCTTCCTCGCCGAGGTCTCCTTCGAGAAATTCCCGAACCTCTCTGCCACGCTCGCCTATCAGCGCTACAATATTGACTTCCGCCTCGCTTGAATTAGCAATATCACCAAGTAGAACGCTTTTACCCACGCCGCTGCCGGAGAATATTCCTACTCGCTGACCTTTACCGCAGGTCAATACTCCATCCATCGACCTTATTCCTAAAGCCAAAGGTTTCGTAATCTTTTCCCGGCTCAAAGGTGGGGGGCTGCTTGAATCCAACGCTTTTTTGTCTGTCCCAACCAGCGGTCCCTTATTATCAATCGGTTCTCCCAAGCCGTTTATTACCCTGCCCAGAATACTTTCACTTAGGTTAATATAACGTACAGTGGTTCGGGCAGTCACCGCATCGCCAGGTGAAATTCCTTCTATATGTTCTAACGGCAATAAAATAAGATATCCCTCCCTAAAACCCACTACTTCAGCAACCACACGACGACCATCACGAATGTGAATGCCACAAAGTCCTCCTAATCCTAAATTCGGGCCTGTTGATTCGACCGTCAAGCCGGAAACTCGAACCACGGAACCTTGACAATCCAACAAACTCACCTCGCGAAGCGCCGTGTGAAACTTTTCAAAATTGATTAAGCAGTTACTTTTAATCGTAGCCATAGATTATTCTGCCTTTTCAAGTGCCTGGCCGATTACTTCCAGATTTTTATCGATTAATGACTTGATAATTCCTTTTGGATTTTCAAGCACGCATTCTGCCCGACCAACATTCGCGTCCGAAATAAACTTAATACCCGATAAGACACTATCTGGCTCTTCTTGCTGTGCCTTCTGGAATTGTATGAGGTCATCGGGATTCAAATGTACTACCGTATCCTGATGTGTTGGCACTTCTTTAAGTGCTTCTTTAACGATAGATTCTATCTCATAATCTCCATTCTGCACTTTTTGCACCAATATTTTTCTGGCTATTTCTACTGAAAGCTTGGCAATTTCCTCTCTATGTTCTGAAAATATTTTGTCGTAAAATTCCTTTAGCTTGGCACTTAGGTCTTTGAGTATCCGGCAAGTTTGCAGGTAAGCGGCTTTTTCAGCTTCTAAATCCTGCCTTAAAGTTTGCCCGTCATCTGATAACGAATCTGTTGTTTTACCCCCAATCGGTCTGGTGTCGGAACTATAATTGTCCGAAATTCTTACCGCTGCAATCGGTTTATCAAGTTTAGTTGTAACTGTGACGGACATAGGTTTATTCTTCTACAAATACGAGTTCACCTTTCTCATTTATTCCACGAAGGATTTGAACAATTTCATCTCTGGCATCTTCAATATCCTTTGGCTTCGGGGCTGACATTAGCGATGTTTCTTCATCTAAGGTAGCAACGGCTCGCTCGGAAATATTAGACCTTATCTTTTTAATAATCGCTTCGTTGGCCTTAACCAGCGCTAATGCTAATTTTTTCGCATCGATCCCCCTAAGTGCCTCCTGCAGGGACCTGTCAGCCACCTGCGGGATGTCTTCCCAGACTATCATTAAATTGGCCACTGTTTTACCCGACTCATCATCTTTCTCTTGGATAGCTCTGAGCAGGCCGTCTCGAAGTTCCTTACCCAAGTTTCGCAAAATCACAGCCACCTTTCTTAATGACTGCTCAGGTCGGGCCAATGCTGTTCCTTCCTTGCCTGCTGTAAGGGACCTAAGATGTTTGCTCACTGTTTCTGCTATCCGCGATTTTGCTTCGGCTGTTACTGTCTCGCAACTGGTCATCCTGCTGACGACACTAACGCGGATACCCTCTCCTAAAAGACCAATAACTTCGGAGCTTTTCTTTGTCGGCAATTCTGATAAAACCACCGCGGCGGCCTGAGGGTGTTCACCATCAAGTGCCGACGCTATCACTTGTGAATCGATAGAGCGAATAGATATAAAAGGGTCGCGCTTACGCACCAAATCTTGTATCTGGGTCTGAATTTGAACCGCCTTCTCCTCACTTACAGTATTCCTCAGTACCTGCTTTAGAAAACTCTTAAGATGGAACCTTTCATCGGTTCTCAGCGAGTTACAAAATTGCCGAGCAATTTCGGCACTTTGTTTACTGCTGATGCCGGCTGCATCTAAATATGCCAATTCAACTGCTAATTCTTGAACCACATCAGGATTAAGACCCTTGAGAAGTTCCGCCGCAGTTGCAGGGTCCAAGCTCATCAAAAGCATGGCAGCTTTTTGTTTACCTGTCGACGCCACAATACTATCCCTTTTCTTCAATCCAACTGGCAAACAGCTGTTTAACCTGTTCGGGGTTGCGCTCCACGGCATTGGCTATTTGCCTGCGAAGCACCAATGATTCAGTACTGCCGGTTTTGGCTGGCAGAAGACCAATAGGACCTTCAACTCCGGGCAACTGTTCTGCTGGTGCGATTGCCTCCGCTTTCTTCTTGGCCCCTCGGAATATCTTAAGAACAAGCAATGCACAAATGGCCATAATCCCTAAAGATGCATGCCTGATGATTGCAAGATAACGAGGCCAGTTGGACGGCTCCTCGTCGATTAGCAATTCAGTCGGACGATAAAACTTGGCATGAACTACCTTCAGTGTGTCCGTTCCCTTAAGACCAAGCGCATTTCTAATAATATCTTCGACCTCCGATAATTCCATTATCATAGCTTGCTGTCCACCTGAGCTTGCCTCATTAGAATCAGATACCGATAAGTCCACAAAAGCGGCAACCGACAATGTTTTTATCTCCCCCGGTAAAATGACTTCCTGCTTGACAGTTTTGCCGACTTGGTACTCGGTAATCACTGTCTCGTCTTTCTTTGTGCTGCCTGGTGCAGGTGGCTCGCCTTCAGCAGAGGGACCGCTCGAGCCGACTTCAGAACCGCTGGTAATCTCTTCTTTTAACGCTACCTTTGTGCTTGGGTCGTAAATTTCTTTGACCGTATTGACACTATTCATATCGATAATAGCGCTAACCTTTACCACTGCCCGCCCCGGCCCTAACACAGTGGTAAGCATATCCTCGACCTTCAGCGACAAGCTTTGCTCTACCCGTTCTCTATAATCAGCAACAGTACCTGCGCCACCGGCCAAGGTTTGGTCCGACTGGGAAGAAAGAAGATGGCCTTGACTATCTATGAGCGTCACATTTTCCGACGACAAACCTTCAACACTGCTGGCAACCAGATTGGTAATTGCCGCTATATTCAGGGCACTTATTCTATAGCCAGGGTTCTGTCGTATAACAACAGATGCGGTGGGATTACCCGCTCCAGGTGAAAAAAGGCTTTGCTCGGCGCTTACGATATGAACTCTGGCGTGAACCACTCCATCTATCATCTGGATGCTCTTGGCCAGCTCTTCTTGCAGGGCCCGCTTGAGATTAACATTCTGAACAAATGGGCTTATGCCGATTTTCTCTTTATCAAATATCTTATAACCGCTCTGCTGGTCGGAAAGTAGTCCCTCTCTTGCCATATCCAGCCGAAGCTGGTATACATGTTCCTTCGGAACGTAAATACTTGTCCCTCCATTTCGTAACTTATATACAATGCCCTTGTCACTGATTTTCTCGGTAATCTTAGACGCTTCTTCGGGAGCAAGTCCCTGATACAGCATTCTCATATCAGGTTTCCGGGCCCAGTAGACGAGCAGAGCTGTGATAATGATAAATGTTAGAACAACGGCAAGCAGCAAAGCACGCTGAATTATGTTTATCTTTTGCCAAATCACCCTTATCTTCTGTAGAAAGTTCATTTAACCTCCTTGTTAATTGCTCTTTGATAAAAAGATGCTAATCAGCAATCGATTACAAAGGCATATTCATAGTTTGTTTATATGCTTCGATTAACTTGTTTCGAATGCCCACCAGAAGCTTAAAACTCATATCTGCTTTAGCGACAGCAGAAACAACTGAAACAATATCTTCATTTTTGCCGGCCAATAAGTCCTTTATGGATGTATCCGATGCCTGTTGAAGCTCATCGACCTTAGATATACTCTTCTCGATGGTTTTTACAGTATTATCAAAATCAAGCTTTTTTGTATCGGCATTACCATTTTTTGACGCAGGCATTCCGGAGTTGATATTAGGTAATACCGTGTTTACATTTGCATTTAGGTTAATCATTGGTTATTTCCTTAATTATCGAAGCAATTCCAATGTGGTTTCAACCATTTGCTGATAGCGCTTCAAAATAGCAGCATTGGCCTGATACGTTCGCGTTGCTACAGTTAAGTTCATCATTTCAATAGGCAGGTTCACATTAGGCATGGCAACATAGCCATGCTCATCTGCCTTAGGATTAGCTGGGGCGAAAATCCTGGGAAATTCGCTCCTATCAACCAAAATCTTGTCTAAGCTGACACCTCCCATATCGTCATCGCTGGTTTTGAACACTGCTTCGAGTTTGCGGTACGGCTGACCATTGCCGACATCGGTGGTTCGAGCATTGGCGACATTCGAGGAAATCACTTCCATCTGTTTACCTTGGGCACGCAAACCAGAAATCGCTATATCTATTGGGCCGAATGTATTATTGACTTCCATCTAATTTATCCCTTTCCCGCTTTTTCCCGACAATTCGTTATTAGTGGATGAACGCGGATTTTGAACTTCATATCTACCGGTTATTTATATCTATCGCCATTTCAATCTGCTTATACTTTTTGTTCAGCAGACGAATATATGCGGTATGGCGAAGAGTGTTTTTGACCATTTGTCCAACCTCGGTTTCCAGATTGACGTCGTTGCCGTTTGACTTCATCGGTGTCTTTTTCGGCTGATAAATCTGGGGCTCAATTTCTTCAAGGTCAACCCCGCCGGACGAATTCAATGCCTTGGCGAGTAACTCCTCGAACTTGACATCAATCCTGCGGTATCCCGGAGTCTCGAGATTGGCAACATTGTTGGCAATCGCCCTTTGCCGAAGGCTCTCTGCCTGCAAACCTGCCTCGAGAAGTTCCAATATACTATTTGTCTTTGGCATCAGTCTTTCCCAAAAACCTATTTACAATTTATACCTACCAAGGGTATTCCCTTGGACGCATTAGGGTTTACATCAAAAAATAGCAATTATTGTGCCAATTAACTAAATCTACTTAACTTCATTTTATTAAGCAGCTTTATGCTCAAAAACCGCATTTATTTTAAAATAATCAAGCATGTTCATCTGTTTAGAGGCGTCAGGTTTTTATACAACCGGATGTGTTTTTTACAGGCTGGTCCCCTTAGCACAGGACCCCTTGAATCCACTCATAAGACGACCCGGAAATTCTTTCCTGTTCTGTGGAATGTTTCTCCGCAAACATTGAAATTAAAAATAAGACTTTTCAGCCAACCAACATCTCTATGTGTTCTTAAGTCCTTATATTTAATATAGTTATGCTCATACAAAGCCTTTTAAAGCAACTACTGGCACGTCGATTGCTTAATTTACTTTAATTACATTAGAGTTGATGTATGGACACAAGTTTGCTGACAATAGAAAGTATCTTTGCAGACTCAAATAGCGCACAATTAGTAACTACTGATAATTTACTGGAATCATCGAAAAATCCCGAACAGACCTCACAAGCCACATTTAGAAGTATCTACGGCACTAATATCCATGAAGATACGTCCTATAATACTATCATTCAAGCCCAGAATAATGCCACTAATAAGCTATTTCCGGAGCTTGATTCCACGATAGCCCTAAAAACTGACAGCGAGCAGCCCCAGAATTTAGGAATTAGCAATAAACCAGAAAAGCAAAATCCAAGCCCGAATATGGCTTTGCAACCCAATATTGTCCAACTATACTTATCTCAACAAGCTCAAAACATCGAGCAGGACAAAATAGGGACAGACAAATTGGTAAATCCAGAACCTGTCCCCTTGCAAACACGCTTAAAAGCTGACCAATTGGCTCCTACAACTGAACAGGCCTTGAAATCTGCTGAGAATGAAACTCCTCCATTTATCAGCCCAGGTGTAATTGACCTGAAAACCATTCCCCTCAATATATCTGAACAATCGCTGACTCCTGATATCCAACTTAATAAAGTGGAAAATGTCGCCGAAATAGAGGTATCGAATAAAACACTTCTTGTTATAGAAGACAATAGCAGTGAGTTATTAAACCAAAAGGCGGTTATTAATGCAGATGGCAAAATTACAGTTCCCGATGAAAAAACAACAATTGTATTTCCAGAGGGTGCTTCTGATGGCCAAAAAATAACCACATTGAGTATTGATTCCTTACCGGTTCAAAATAATCTCCCTCAAACCCAGGAGAAAGCAGAACCTGGTCAGGAAACATCTCCTTATGTCACCGAAAAACCGACGGCTAATGAAACCACTTTCCCTCAACAAAGTCACCCTGATGTGCATAAACTCTCAGACTTCGGCGAGCAGTTCGGCCCTGAGCTCACTGCTGAAGAGCTCATTCGAACCGAATCATTAGATGGTGATAACAAAGAACAAAACTTATTAAATGACTCTTCTACACAAGAGCTGATTACAACAGAGTTATCCGACGGACAAAGAAAACACAACAGCAACCCGACTTCCGACAGTGTCTCAAAGCCGATTTTCGAGCGACTGTTTTCCTCAAATAATACCCAAACAAACCTTGCGAGCGAATCTCTCAATTTTACTGAGGCCGCAAACACCTCTAATAGTATGCCGCCCAGAAATACCTCTGTTGATGAGATTAGCCAACAAATTTCTGAATCTATCCAAAACTCCTTACATCAACAAACCGGCAGACAGCAAATTACTGTCCGCCTCAATCCACCCGAGCTTGGCAGGGTTTGCATTAAATTCCATCAGCAGCAAGACCAGCTTACAGGCATTTTGGAAGTTGACAGAACGCAAACCAAGCGTGAGATTGAGCAGGCATTGCCCCAAATATTCCGAAACCTTGGAGACGCCGGTATTCAGCTAAAACGGCTCGAAGTCAATCTAACAAACCAGACTGACCAGCAGCTCACCAGAGACCAATCGCCGCAGTATGAATCGTTCCAACAACACCACTTCGAATGGAATGATAATCAATACAACCAAGGTGCTACAGGGGCTAACGAATGGTTCGTGAATGATAACAGCTATGAAAACAATCCTGAAACCCAATTACAACTTACAGATAGTTCTATAAATATGTTAGTATAAATCCCAAATAGCCTTGCCGTTTGCCACGGCCATACAAATCTACATCACGCGTCTTTCTGTCCGACAATTGTCATTATTCGAGGTCATTCTCAAATCATCCCAGCTTTCGCTAACTCGTCAGGGCGTCCGTCAAGGCTCGGCCTTGCTGAGACTGGTAGGCCCTGCCGTAGCCCGAGCGAGTAATTTTTGCACATTCAGGGTGTAGCAGAATCACAAATAACATTCAGCAGTTGCTTAAAATAGACAGTCCGTCAGCCCGAAAATTTTCTCACATGCATATCACAATATTTGCAATTTTTTATTTTTCCGCAACCCAAACAATCTAAACACTGATATCAGCATATACATCAACAATATTACAGGTCCAGTAATTTTGTAACTAATTTCTGCAAAATAAACCCTTAAGTCCACTTTATCTTAATCGATAATGTTTTTTAAAGAGTCTCTTTATGGACTAAATAACGCTTATTTAATTTGGTAATGTGGGTGTTAAAAGCTAAATATTTACTGTTATTTAAGAAGGAGTGAACAATATGTTAGCAATTAAGAACAATATTATGGCGGCAAATGCTGCCCGACATTTGGGGCAAAGTTATGATGCCTTGGCACAGTCGGTCGAAAGACTGTCGTCGGGTCTCCGCATCAACACCGCAAAAGACGATGCAGCCGGACTGGCTGTTCGTGAGTTGATGCGTGCAGATATATCTGTGCTACAGCAAGGTGCTCGTAACGCTCAGGATGGCATCAGCTTGTTGCAGACTACGGAAGGTGCTATGCAGACCATCGATGACCTGCTCGTGCGTATGAAACAGTTGGCTATGCAGGCAGCTACAGGAGCTTATGCTGATGCACAGCGACTCATTATGAGCAGCGAGTTTAAGGAACTGGCCGACGAAATCGAACGTATTGCAGGGGCTGAGCAGTTCAACGGCATTACCATGCTCAATAGCGCTACTGGCAGCGTAGCA
This sequence comes from uncultured Pirellulales bacterium, assembly GCA_964440735.1. Taxonomy (GTDB): domain Bacteria; phylum Planctomycetota; class Phycisphaerae; order Sedimentisphaerales; family Anaerobacaceae; genus CAZBWE01. Next base: position 8,625 of record CAYTTK010000053.1, on the reverse strand, counting down.
ATTGTCTTTGGTGATGCATCAGCCGACACCATGACCATCGATAAGGCCGATATGACCAAGACTGGTCTTAGCATCGATGATCTTGGTCTCAGCACCACAACTAGTGCACAGACGGCTTTGTCAGCCCTGGACACCGCAATCGGCGACGCAACTACTGCTCGTGCGGACTTCGGAGCAAAGATGAATCGTCTGGAAAACACGGTAGGCGTTCTCAACGTCCAGACCGAGAACCTGATGGCGGCCGAGTCACGTATTTCAGACGTGGATGTCGCCACCGAAATGGCCGCTATGACCAGAAACCAGGTCTTGTCTCAGGCTGGTGTTGCTATGCTAGCGCAGGCCAATATGATGCCTCAAATGGCATTAACATTGCTCAGATAGTAATAGCATACTCTATATCAATGGATGATTTCGGGGGAGATGACTGATGATTTATACTCACAGTCATCTCCCTCCTTTATGGATTAATCACTTGAGCGGGAAAAAACAAACCTTTCGGTCCTTTATAACAAGTTAAAAAAAATGAGTCCCAGGCAAAAGCCACGGATATAGGCATAGGAATAATAATATGAATGAAGTCGGAGCGTATAAAGATACAGCGGTTACTACACAAAGCAAGGGACGGCTTATTGTCCTGCTTTACGATGGCGCAATCAAATTTATGAAGCTGGCTATCAAAGAGTTGGAAGCCGGCAACCAAAATGCAAAAGGTCAATATATAAATCGGGCACAGGATATAATCAACGAACTAAATGCGGTCCTCGATATTGATGCCGGTGGTGAATTAGTTAACAATCTACGCAGGCTCTATTGTTTTATGAATAATCACCTCTCTGAAGCCAATATAAAACGTGACCCTCAAATGATTCGCGAAGTTATCTCTATAATGGAAGAGCTCAACCAGAGCTGGAAAGCCATCGCTGGATAATCAACTATGAATTTATCGTTATAATTATAATATTTGCAGAATTATTTCGTTTTGTTTGTGATTGCTCCAGCGCAGTGAAACCAAATGCTATGGGAGATTAAGATGCTTCAAACAAGAGACCTTGTGTCACTCAGGACAAAAGATATTATGACGAGAAATGTAATCACTGTAACAAAGGATACACCAATAGTTAAAGCTATAGAGCTGATTGCAAACAATGATATTACCGGTATCCCCGTGGTTGACGACGATATGAATTTAGTGGGGATTCTCTCAGAAAAAGATGTCTTAAGTTTAATGTACACCCCGGAAGATGAAATTAAGACGGTCAATGATTTTATGACGCAGCCTCCAATTTTTTTCGATGAGGATGAAAGCTTGCTGGATGTTTGTGACTGTTTGATTAATCACTCTTTTAGGAGAATCCCCGTTACATCGAGAGGGAAATTAGTCGGCATAATTACCAGAACTGACATCGTCCGGGAATATCTTCGCCAGCGTGAGCAAAGTAACACCCCCTTCGACTAATAGACTAAGATTATAATTATACTATTGTAGCAGCCATAAGCAGCGGCTATTTTAACACAGATTCGCTGTGCCCCCCTTCTTTCTAACACAAATCTTCTGCCCTACAGGATGCCGATGATCCATTCCACCTAGCACATGCGATTTATCATGCTCAGGTTTGCGGTTTCCTAGTTGACGTGCGAGATAAAGAAATTCAATTATTCAGATGAATGATTTTGGCACCATCAAAACCATTAAATCGTGTCGAAGAAGCAACGCTGTAAGCCCCTATGTTTTCCGTGTATAGATAATCGCCAATCTGTAAATTCCCCGGAAGCTGTTCCGACAGAGAAATCTTGTCGAAACTATCACATGTAGGGCCGACAACGGCACATATCTCTTGTTCCCCGCTTTTGACCGACTGGAAATTAGGTATCCAGTGGTCGTAAACAACTCCCGAGAATGTATGATAGACTCCATCATTTATGTAGTAGGTAATTTTCCCATCTCTTCTTGCTTTTCCTATTATTTCTGAAATCAGCACGGCTGTAGTCGCAACCACAAATCTTCCCGGCTCGGCTATAATCTCTATATCCTCCGGGAACAGTCTTATGCATTCAGAATTGATTATTTCCGCCAGTTTTTCAAATTTGGGAACCTGTGAGTCATAGCGTACAGGAAATCCTCCGCCGATATCGACTATTTTCAGATTGTACCCTTGTTTGCGACAATCATGAAAAATCTCAGATGTAATCTGCAACGCCGCGGCGTAATTGTCAAAATTAGTGCACTGGCTTCCGACATGAAAGCTCAGTCCCTCCACTACCAGGCCCAAATCAAAGGCCTGTTTGATAAGGTCATACGCATCACCCGGCTCAGCCCCGAATTTCGAGCCCAGCTCTACCAGCGAGCCGGTATCCGGAACTCTCAACCTTAAAACCAGGCCGGCTGTATCACAATGCTCTCCTATCTTCTTCAGCTCGTCTTTGTTGTCATAGGTAACAAGGGGCTTATATCGTCTTATCTTACTTAGAGTTTGCCTGTCTTTTATTGTGTTTGAAAAGATTATTTTATCCCAGATAAAAAAATATTTATCACTTTTTTGAAAATGCTTCAAAAACTTGTAAACCTGCATAAACTCATTGTATGAGGCAACATCAAAGCTCGAGCCCTCATTGAATAATGTTTTGATTATTTCCTGATTTGAATTCGCTTTGACCGCATAATAAGCCTGAATCCTCGGCAGATTTTTCTTAAAAGTGCGATAGTTTTCCCTTATCGTGTCATGGTCAATTATAAACAACGGCGTCCCGTGCTTTTGAGCCAATATAATAAGTTCTCTTTTCATATTTTGAGTAATAGCAGATAACGGCTCTACAATCAAGATTTTAATAAAGAGATTCGGAGCGGCAAAATTGGGTTTGATTGGGTTTGTTTTTCTAAGTTGGCTGTTAGTAGTTTTTTGTTCGTAGTTATTGCTATTACTGGACTTATACTCATTTCGAGCGTTCCTAAAATTGGGTTTGTTTTGTATATTTTGTTTATTTTGATTGATTCTTTCTATCATGATAGAGAGTCTCCGCTTGGGTTTCCGCCCGCCGTATAAAAGGCGAGGTAAACTCCGCAAAAAATTTGTTCCAAGTCGTTTCTGATCCGGACCTGCTGGCCCCACGACCTTGCCCTGCTGGGCGATATGCCGCTCATCTACTGCCCCCTAAGGGGCAAGTGAACGGAAAGTATTATACCATATTTGGGGGGAAAGTAAAGAAAAAAATGCTGGTGCTACCGGAAGCCACAACGAGGAAACATACAGTGTTACGCAGTCCCGCGAGGGATGCAGTATATAAAACAGTATCCGAACCACAGGCAGCACAAGCAAATAAAAAGCAGAAAGATGGCCGAACTGTTAGGATTTTAATATTTTTTCAATGTATTCTAAATGTGTCTTGTCAACGATACTGCAATGAAGAAGACCACCAGCATCCAACACATTGATATAACCTGATATTTTGGGAAGCCCAAAAAAATCACAATATTCTTGAGATACAGTTTGCCGGTCGGCAGATCTTGTCTGTACTAAAAATCGACTTTTGGAAACCCTTATACAGGCAATGCCATGTTTTTTTGCATACTCCAAAGCACCACTTTGGAAATCAGATGTTGTACAAATAATACCCTTATGTGCACCAAGTGATTGAATCTTTTGGTGCAAAATTTGCAAAACCTCTCTTTTTATACTATTTGAATGCTTTTTGCATTCCACTAAAACGTGAATTTCAACACCAAAAGCATTATAGGTAATATCAATATCTATTTCATATGTTCCATCGTCAGTAAAGGCCTTATTGTTTAAAATGCTTCTATATGATTTTAAATTAATCCCTTCGGAATCAAACCAATCTTTTACGTATTGCTCAAATTCTTGAGGTGTTATATTCACATCTTTAGGATAATTTATCATTAGTTACCAATTTTATCCTGCCATAATGCTAATATCAACTGAGTATTTCGCTTCAAGCTCAACAATAAGCCCAACCCTAATTTTTCCCCATCCTATTTATATTAAGTTCCTTTAAGGTTCTACCGAATACTTCCATGAAGAAGACTTTTTCAAAAGGAGATTCGTAGCGAATTGTTTCCATTTCCTCATCAGGTTCATAAAAGGATGAAGGGCTAACACCAAGAGCGGCAATAATAAGCCAACATATATTGCAATTCTTTAGATATTCAGGAAGTTTTTTGGCTTTCTCGTTTATTCTGCGCTGTAATTGCACCGAGAAATTGGTTTCAACATCGCCGGCTTCCCCACAATTCCAGACATGTTTTTTTAAGCCAGGCATATTGTATATAAGAACTGCTCCGAACCCCTCAGGTAAATCGCTATCAATACTTAGACTTACTTGCTCGCCCAATTTAGGACAATTATCTCTAACTATTTTGAAAAGAGATTCTGTTAAATCGAACTCTTTTTTATTTGGGATACCACCGGCGAATATCACGTGCACATCCAGAGGTGGCAAACCAAGTTCTTGCCATTTTTTGCGGGCCTTATTTACTATTCTTCCCTTTGCGACCTCATGTTCCAGTAAAGATTTACCATATATTTTCTCATCACTATAAAGCTCCGTAATCTCAACCCCTAAAACACCACCATCATAGGAGCCCCGAAAGTCCGGGGCGTCTCGGTGTTTAAATGCTCCGACCAAACCATATTTATCTCGGAATATATCAAATATCGCTTTTTCTCTTTGTTTATTGCTTGCAAGTAGCATTAGAGATTCAGTTCCTTGGATTTTCTCTCACAGTTTTTTGATTAGATTTTTAAGTTTTTCAACGTCTCTATTATTTTCAAGATAGGATTTTATCAGCTTTTCATGCAGTTCCTCGGCCCTGTCGTACAATCTTTTCTGCTTTTTGGATTTCGTGGTCTGTATTACATATGCAACCATCAACGGAAGCGCTACTGTAACGTCGAGATATGCCGTTACGGTTTCTTCCAATTTCGTCGGGTCAATTTTCCCCCAGCTCGCTGCCTCGCTTGGTGAAGCCCCTGATAATCCTCCCGTGTCCGGCCGGGCATCTGTTACGTTGATATCATAATCTTGACCTGTTCCTGGAATCATCAGGACCTCCTGAATTTGCGGCTCTGTCTGCAGCATAAAGTTCTTGGGACTTCCACCGCCGATAAGGATAACCGCCGTCTTGCCATTTTCATATTTCTTGGCGTTTAATATTATCGCTGTCGAATCATTAACATCGATGCTCGGATTTATCTTCAGCTTAAACAAATCCTGCATCCCCGATGCCTCCACCAGCAGCTCCAGGCCGGCGACATTCATCCCAATTGTCGAATCTCCCGGAGACGACGTAAAAACTGGTATCCCGTTTCGATACGCCGCCGCTAACACACTTACTTCTCCAAGCCTGTTCTTCTCTTCGACCTCGTTTAGATTCTTCCCAAGATGGTGATAGAATTCTTGCGTCCCCATTTCTTTCTGGAACTCCGGCCTTACCAGTATCCCTCTCAGCCTCCGGTCCGTTTCCATCAGGACGTCTTCATAATCAAACAGTATGTCGTAAATCCTTGTGACGCCTTTTCTCCTCAGATCTGCATCATCAACGGTGTGGCTGCCTCTGTGCATCGGCAGATTGAATGCGAAGTGCAGATCATGGTACATATTCGCACCTGTCGAACTTATCCAATCAACAAAACCATGATTCATCAGAGGAATTATTGCAGAAGGCCCCAGTCCTGCGGGGGTCAAAGCTCCCGCCAGGCTTAAACCTATAGTAACATCTTCCCGAGAATACCTGTCTCTTAACAGATGGCAGGCTGCTCTTAATCTTCCCCCGTTGTAAGCATCCATATTGTCTATCAATTTTACTATATCTGTAGTTTTGGAAATCGGCTCTGGAAGAATGCGTTTCCCCGAAAGGTACTTTTCTTTATTCGAGTGATTTAACTTATTGTTGGCCATCTTTCTCCCTGTCCTATGTATTCCACATATTATAAATGTTTTTCATTCACAATAGCTTATGAAAAACGTTATTTTTACTTTTGGCGCACATTCTAATCCAATAATCAACAAGAATCAACCTTTGTTACTCTGCGAAGTAGCTTCGCTACGTAGCACGAGGATATAAGTACGCATAATTTGTCCACAACCGGGTAGGTTTAGCTGGCCTTTTTGCGTGGCTTGGCTTCACTTATTCCAGGCGTATGGTCATCGATTGACCATGATGAAAGGTGAATATTAGGATTGAGTCATTGTGAAGTTGGCTGGCAGCTTTGTAAAAAATGGAACTTGTCCCCTGTTCTTCAAGAATCTATATTAAGACATCACACGCCCATGAAAGGAAACAAGTTCAGTATCCCAGGCGCCTTTATATTTGTCGCTCATTTTGTATCTTACAGCGATATGTCAGGAGATATTCTTTCAAAAATGCTGCCTGCTGAACTTTTGGCGAACCTAAATCTTACTATAAAAGATTTTATAAAAGCCAGAAGAATTATTAAATTGTAGCCTTAGGCTATGAATAGGAAATCCTTGAATTCACCAAATATCATTAAGTAGAAAGGCTTTAGAATTATATAATCTATTGACTTTCATTTCGTATAATAATCACAAGCCAATATATTCCAGTTAGTTGTGGTTATCGACTGCAGTTAACTCATTGAAGATAACAACCGTAACTACAACTAATTCGGGATTATCTGAAAACTATAAACAATTTTTTGAGGAGGCAGGACTATGAAAACTTTAAAAAGAAAAACACGGTCAGACAAATTTCCACTTACATTTCATCCGACAGGCCAATACTGTAAAAAGATCAAAGGAAAAATATATTACTTCGGCTCTGACAGGAAAAAGGCACTTCAAAAATATCTTGACCAGGCAACATATTTGCACGGATGTAAAAACAATCTACAACAAAAACCAACAGGCGATAATATGACGTTAAAACAGCTCTGCGATATGTATTTGAATTATCAGTATTCGAAGGTTCAGGCAAATGACCTTACCGCAAGACACCACAATGACCAAATCGACAGTCTAAACAAATTAATGGCTTTTCTGGGTTCAGGTAGAAAAATCAGGAGCATATCAACTCTCGATCTGCAAAACTACAAAAGAAAGCTCCAGAAAAGTTATGGCTCAGTATACAGGTTGAACCTGAATATAAGTATTCTGAAGGCTTTGTTCCACTGGGCAAGAAAAAATGATATTCTTGAAAACATCCCAAATATTGATGCTATTTCAAGAGGTAAAATAATTCATCAGGAAAAGTTCACCTTTAATTCGGAACAAATAAACAAACTGCTATCCGCTTCAAATGTAAAGATGAGAGCTATGATATGGCTTGGATTAAATTGTGCTTTCGGATGTACAGATTGTGCGGAGCTTAAGTGGAGTGATTTGGATCTTGTCAATTGCAGGGTTAAACTGCCAAGGAGAAAGACAGGAATTCCAAGGGATTTGCCATTATGGCCAGAAACTGTTGAGTCACTTGAACGGATTCCCAGAACAGGGAAGCTTGTTTTTTATACTTCAAGGGGTAACCCATATATACAGACGTTCTTAAAGCCTGATGGTAATGGCAACGGGAAATATACAACTTTAAATACAATCACTACAAAATTTTCAAGGCTGATTAAAAAGTCAGGTCTTGATGTTCCCAAAGGAACGGGTTTTTACACGCTTCGAAGAACTGCTGCTACCATTGCCGCCAGGTCAGGCGATCCATTTGCTGTTCAAAGGCTTCTTGGCCATGCAGACTTACAAATGGCAACAAGCTACGTGCAGGATGTTTCCAAACAAACGGATATAATAATTGAAAATAGCAGAAAATATGTGATTTGAGAAAAAACCTGAAGTTATTATAAGGTTTTATCAAAGAGGTATGAATAAGAAAATTATCAAGTTTGAGTTTTTGGGTCTTGACAAGTGGAGTAACCTCATTCAACTTTCAACACTTCTTTTATTGCTTTTTTTATTGCTTTTTTTATTGCATCCTTGGGTAAGACTCCAACAGCCATTTGAGGCTTGTCGTTTAATGGTACAAAAAGTATGCTGGGGATGCTTTGGATTCCGAAGGCCGCTGCTCAAAATTATTTCAAGATCGCCTTATCAGGAATATCACCCCCTTCAAAATGCTTATCTAACCAGCCAGAAGTAACATCGTCTCGAACGTCAAAATATTTGACATATGGTTTTATATCCAATACCGGTGTTCCGTCTAAAACGTCAACTTCGCTAAAGTGTAGTTTGTTTTCCTCGATGCCTTCGATTTTTATTACAGATAAACCTATATGATTTGGCCGATGGGGGCTTCTTACAGCAAATATACCATGGGCCTTATCCTCTAAAAAAGGTTTACCTTGAATTTCCACCTTACGGGACTTATGAAAGTAATAAATTACAATACAATGACTGAAACCATCTAAATCCTTAAGGCCGGGACTGTACTGCGGTTTCAGTTCAATCCATGCCTTGACATCACGCTTAAATTTGCCCTGAATCGGCATATCTTTAATTCGCTTAAATGGCGAATGGACGATACCGATAGGAGTTACCGTGATTTCTTTCATATGTTATTTTACCATGCAGTAATGTGGCGTTACCCGCTTTTTAGCTTTAGAGCCTGTAACAAAACCTGATTTACATGAAATTTGAACATATTAAAATACA
>CAYTTK010000052.1:15830-17229 GCA_964440735.1 uncultured Pirellulales bacterium | reverse complement strand
TTATTTTTGTGCGAATAAACATTTATTTTTATCTAAGAACCCCCAGTAAAACTGGGGGCTAACTATTTATTAACGTATAATTATTATCTTTGAACGGCCAATTTCACGGAAGTTAACAACTCCTGGCCGGTTTTGCTTTCATAGGAAGACTTGCCAAATAATTGATGCCTCTCGAGAATTTGCGGTTTGTAATCATAATACCTCTGCAAAGCTTCGATACCGCCCTCGGCAGCACCGGCTGTTTTATATTCGCCATCCAACAGCCAGGAGCTAACCTCATCATCAAACTCAGCCGGATAAATAATCGCCACGACAAATTTATCGCCGCTATATTGAGCTAATTGAACCTTGGCCCGGCAAGGTGGAGCGTTCTGAACCGCCAATTTTACAAGTCGCTTAAAGTCCTTATTGGCATACTCGAGACCAGCAGAGTAAAAAAACATCCCTGCCTCAAGCTGGAAGGTCTGTGCAGGGACGCCTTTTAATTCGAGGCGGCCGTCAGGATAGGCCTTATGGATTTTATAGACCTTGCCGGACCTGAATTTTTCACTCTCCAGAAGCTCGGCAACTTCCTGGGCGGTAAAGCCGACGCCCACGTGATCGCCAAAGTCGAAGATATACAGGCCAACGTATTTATCCGGTTTTTGCAATTTTGGTAATTCCATAACGCTATTATTATAACCACAGATTACACCCCATTAGAAGCTTTTTTCGCCTTCATGTCGAATATTTTTATCTTTGGAATATCTAACGGGGTAAACAGATTGCACGGATTTTTTTGGGCGCTTTTGTTACAACATAAGTCAAATTATACTTGACCTAAAGAAAGATTAATATAAAATTCGGCCAAGAATAAATTTAATAAAAGATACATTTATAGATTATATATTAAAATGACTTTGAGAACCCCAAAATGTCCCAACTGTAGAAAAGCTCTCCATGATTTCAACATAGATTTTGAGAACGTACGAATAATTTGTGCAAGCTGCCAAAAACAAATCGACCCTGCAATCTTAATAGATGATTTCAATGTTGATTTTTTTGCACAAATTATCCCTGACGAACATAAAGAGCAATTCCTAAATAAAATTGGTTTTGAGAGGAAACCTATCGTTAGAACATCGAAACTTGCTTTAACATTTATGATTACAGCTATATTAATCGCAGTAATCGTTGGTACCTTTATTCAGTACAAAAACATACTACAAGCATTGTTATATTTACTTATAGGAGGCAGCTTTATCGTGATAGTTCTTGGATACTACAAGGAGGAAACAAAACCAAAGTGGAGATGGAAGAAAAAAACCTAACAGTTCTCCCTCAGAACCTCAATCTAAAAACTTGTATTTGAATCCTATACGTGTATAATGCGTGAATGCTTGAGATTGCTTCGTTCGCC
>CAYTTK010000052.1:0-15820 GCA_964440735.1 uncultured Pirellulales bacterium | reverse complement strand
GTTTTATATTCGACATCCAAAAGCCAGGAGCTGACCTCATCATCGTATTCAGCAGGATAAATAAGTGCCACCACGAACTTATCATCGCTGTATTTATCAAGATGGACCTTGGCCCGGCAAGGTGGAGCGTTCTGAACCGCCAATTTTACAAGCCGCTTGAAGTCTCCATTGGCTGACTCAAGCTCACCAGAATAAAAGAACATCCCTGCCTCAAGCTGGAAAGTCTGTGCAGGGACACCTTTTAACTCGAGGCGGTCGTCGGGATAGGCCTTGTAGATTTTATAGACCTTGCCAGACTTGAATTTTTCACTCTCCAGAAGCTCGGCAGCTTCCTGGGCGGTAAAGCCAACGCCCACGTGATCGCCAAAGTCGAAGACATATAGGCCGACGTATTTATCCGGCTTTTGCAATTTTGGTAATTTCATAACACAGTTATTATAAACACAAATATTACGAAATTTCAACCATAGATTTTACAAATTTATTTATATGGAGATACTGCAAATAAGAGCTTGTTTTCATATGTGATGCGTGTATAATGCGTGAATGTTTGAGATTGCTTTGTCCGCCTGCGCGGACTCGCAATGACGAGATGTGACCAAATGTATTTTTCAAAACAAATTGAGTTTTATTAAGAAAGAAAGGGACAATGGCTAAATCATCAAGCAAACGCAAAATCAGTAAAGGCGGCAAATCCCTGTCAACCAGAGCAGTTCACGCCGGTGAGCCGAGGACAAAATACGCCGATTCATTGACGACGCCCATCATTCAAACATCTACATTTACATTCAAAAGCAGCAAAGCAATCGAAGATTATACCAAAAAAGGCAAAGAGCACTTCGAATACGGCAGGTACGGTAATCCGACAGCAAAGATAGCAGAGGCGAGGCTGGCTAACCTCGAAGGGGCGGAAGACTGCGTTGTATTTTCGTCCGGTATGAGCGCTATAACGACGACCATTCTTTCTCTGGTTCAGTCAGGTGACCATATTGTTATTACGGACGACAGCTATAAAAAGACGCTGGAATTTTGCAGGTCATATCTCAAACAGTTCGCTATCGAATGCACCATTATCCCGTTCGGTGATTATACGGCTCTCGAAAATGCAATCAAAAAAAATACGCGTTTTATATTTTCCGAATCACCAACCAATCCTTATTTGAACATCTTCGACCTTGTCAAAATCAAAAAGATAGCAGACCAACATAACGTTATGACGCTTATAGACAGCACATTCGCCACACCTTACAACCAAAGGCCGATAGAGTTCGGGATGGATGTGGTGCTGCAAAGCTGCACGAAATATCTTGCCGGTCATAATGATATTTTAGCCGGTGCCATGCTTGGGAAAAAAGACCTTGTAGAAAAGGTCCGCGACCTGCATAAATCTATGGGAGGCACCATTGACCCACACTGCTGCTATCTGCTACTGCGGGGTCTGAAGACCTTTCCACTGCGGGTTCAAAAGCAAAATGAATCCGCCTTGAAGGTTGCTGAATTTCTTGAAGGGCACCCCCGCATCAAGAAGGTATATTATCCATTTTTAAAAAGTCATCCTCATTATAAGGTGGCTACGCAGCAGATGGCCGGCGGCGGGGGTGTCGTTACCTTTGAAACAAAAGGAAACCTTAAATCTGCGGAACGATTTCTTGACGCTCTTAAGCTGTGCTATATCGGCCCGAGTCTGGGCGGAGTTGAAACGCTGATAACGCACCCGGCACTAGTAAGCTATTATAACTATACGAGAAAAGAACGCTACAAATTAGGAATCACTGATACACTATTTCGGCTTGCCGTCGGAATCGAGGATGTTGAGGACATCATTAAGGACCTGGAAAGAGGATTAAAACAGTCAAGGTAAGTCCGGGTTTTTATTTCACTTTCAGCCGAGCAAATTTACGTTTGCCGACCTGAATAGTCATATCGTTGGATGGCGTTATTTGCTTGTTGGGTTCGGAGATTTTTCGGCTGTCAATTGTGCAGCCGCCCTGCTTTATCATTCTCTTTGCTTCGCCGCCGGAAGAAACAAGTTTGCAATGAAGTAAGAGTTTGCTGGCCATAATAGGCTCGGATGATATTTCAATTTCTGGTATTTCACTTGGAAGTTGTTTTTGTGCAAATACTCTATCAAATTCAGCTGCCGTAATATCAGAAATCGTCATTGAGTCTGCCTCTGATTTCTCGTCCCATACAGATTCTACAGCACTCTCAGTAGCCTCACCATGAAATTGTTCTACAATCATCTTGGCTAACTGCACCTTCGCCTTTTTCGGATGTGTTTTTTCGGGATTTACCAGCTCAGCTATTTTTTCCGTGTGCAGGTTGGTTAAAAGCGTGAAGTAATTTTCCATCATATCGTCGGAAATGCTCATAACTTTGCCGAACATATCGTTCGGCTGGTCGGTTACGCCGATGTAGTTGCCCTTGGACTTGCTCATTTTTTCCTTGCCATCCAGGCCGACGAGGATGGGCATAGTGATGACGACCTGTGGTTTTTGTCCGTATGCTTTTTGAATATCTCTGCCAACAAGATTATTAAAGGTCTGGTCGGTACCGCCTAATTCGACATCACTTTTTACAACGACCGAGTCGTAGCCCTGCATAAGTGGATAGAGAAACTCGTGTGCATAGACATCTTCATCGGCTTTTAGACGTAACTTAAAGCTGCCTCGCTGAATCATTTGTGCAACGGTCTTTTTAGCTGCCAACTGAATCAATTCAATTAAAGTCAGCTTTTCAAGCCATTCGCTGTTATACCTGATTTCGAGCTTGCTTTCGGAAGTGTCGAGGATTTTTCCCGCCTGGTCGAAATAAGTTTTTGCGTTTTGTTCGATTTGTTCGGTGGAGAGCATTGGCCTGGTTGTGTCCTGGCCGGAGGGGTCGCCAATTCGAGCCGTGTAGTCACCGATGATAAGGACAGCCTTGTGGTCGAGGTCCTGGAATTGACGCATCTTTCTAAGAACGACGGTGTGGCCAAGGTGGATGTCAGGTGAGGTCGGGTCAAGGCCGAGCTTGATTCGTAACTGCCTTTTAGTTTTAGCGGCATCAGAAAGCTTCGCAGTAAGCTCCTCCTCACGAAAGATTTCTACCGTGCCGCGTTTTAGAATTTCAAACTGCTCTGCAATTGTCATTGCCATAGAGTCTTCTTTATAAATTAAGGTTTTCCAAAGATGGGAATTATACAAGACAAGCTGAAAATAAGCAAGGAACACCAAACAGCTATTTTGCCATAATTTTTACTTAGCGTTCATTTTTTTAAGCTTGTTTTTCCTGATGTATGAAACAACTACTGTAAAGACATACACGATAGCAGCAGCAATAAAGAAAACAAGACACACTGATTTTACCTGTCCCTTGCTTATCAGGCCATATAATGGTTTTGCGTTGCTCGGCCAGAACAGCCGAACGTCCTGGTGATAAATCGAGTCAATCAGTATGTGCAACCAGACGCCAAGGACGCCTGAAATAATCATCTTGAAAAAATTGGTTTGATACGGAAGTCGAAGTATTTGCATTATTTTTCTAAAGAGATTCCGAAGCGGATAAGCTACGATACCCCAGAGAACACCAACAGCCGCCCCGATTAAGAGGGTATGAGCATATCGGTGTCTCGGCCAGTGATGGTAAAGCAAAACCTCGATATCAACGGCTACATTAGCAAGGACAAATACAGGTATATCGAGCCACTTTCTAAAAACCAATCCGAAAAATCCGCTCGGGCCAAAATGATATGGTGTAACAGGCATATAAATTCGTTAAAGCTAATAACAACAAATAAAAATTATTACGATTATAAAAAATGTCCTTCTGAGCACAGAAAAACATTTATATTATCAACCAAGCTCTTCACTCCGCTCAGAGTGACAGAACTAAGTACCCGTTAAGTATCCATCTTTTTGCAGATAGTTTTGGACGTAGTCTTTAATTGCGACTTCGAGCGAAACAATTTCTTTTTTGTAGCCAGCATTGCGGAGTTTGGTTATGGCGGCCTGTGTGAAGTATTGATACTGGTTGCGGATTGAGTCGGGCATATCGATATATTCGATATCGACAGATTTACCCATAGCATCAAAAACCGCTTTTGCCAAATCGTTCCAAGAGCGCGCCTTGCCGGTTCCGATATTAAACAGCCCCCCTACCCGAGGATTATCAAGGGAAAATAATGTCATATCTACAGCGTCCTTTATGTAGATGAAATCGCGCAGTTGCTCGCCGTCTTTATATTCGGGTTTATATGATTTGAAGAGACGGACTTTTCCGGTCGCGTTTATCTGCTCAAAGGCCTTTAAGACAAAACTTCGCATATCACCTTTGTGATACTCATTCGGGCCGAAGGCATTAAAATATTTTAGCCCTACAATCTTTTTCAAAAGGCCTTGCCTGTGTGCCCAGAGGTCAAATAATTGCTTGGATTGGCCGTATAAATTTAACGGTTTTAGGTTTTCGATTTTGTCTTCGTCGTCACTAAAGCCGTCTGAGCCATCGCCATAGGTGGCAGCGCTGGAGGCATAAATAAAGCGAATATTCGCAGCAGTCGCCCATTGGGCTAATTGTTTAGAATATTGATAGTTATTTTTTCTAAGGTAATCATCGTCTTTCTCGGTTGTATCCGAACAGGCCCCCATATGAAAAACAACCTCGATGTTCGAACTGACTTTATTCTTAAAAATTATCTTTAGAAAATCATTTTTCTCGGCGTAATCAGCAAAGGATAAATTAACGAGGTTCTTACACTTATCTTTACTGGATTCGTCAACTACCAGAATATCGGTGGCTCCTCTTTTGTTTAATGCCGCTATTATTGCCGAACCGATAAAGCCAGCTCCGCCGGTTACGATAATCATTTTCCGAAACTTCCTTTTTACATATTAGATTCAAACCCCACGTAAAACGTGGGGCTAAATATGACAGTTAATAAGCTTAATTCAACAGGTTCGATGTGTCAAACATTTAGGGCAGAAAGCGCACAAAAAAACCGCTCAAACGTCGAGCGGTCACACGAATATTAAAATCTCCATCGCCCCATCAACACAAAGCGATATAACTTGCAATTGCCAAAATCAAAAGCCGCCTTTTACTAAATGTAAACGGAAGCCAAGTTTCGTAATAAAATTTCTTCATCACCCATCTCAAGAATCAGAAACATTCTTCATTTACTATATTTACTATGCAATTATGTTAACAAAAATGGGCTATAAAATCAAGAAAAAAATGCCCGCCATGAACGTAAGTGTTTATCAAAAAAGGATATACACTCTTTACGGCAGTGAAGATTTTTGCCTGTTCTGCGAGGCGTTAATTGTCAAATTATTGTTAATTTTGCAAGGGCCTTTGCATTTAGCGCTCCGCCGATTGTTGGAAATACTACAGGTATATCTACAAAAGGAATGTTTCCAGAGGGTTGACAAAACAGCTGGGGCCGAGTTATAGTATCTATTGGCAGAGAAAAAAGGAGACCTAAAATGACTGAATATATGCAATATGTCGTGGGGTGGGCACCACAGGGATGGGAATGGATAGTCATACTTGTTGTCGCTTTATTAATATTCGGCAGACGGCTTCCAGAACTGGCCCGCAGCCTGGGTAAGAGCTTAACCGAGTTCAAGAAAGGTATTCGAGAGGCCAAAGAAACCAAAGATGAAATTACCAACGACGTAAAAGAAATTAAGGACGATGTGGCAAAAGAGGCCAAAGACGCTGCCGGGCTGAACGAGTTAGACGAAAACGACTAACGACTCGACCAACAGGAAACTTACTATTGACTATCGTCAGATTACCAATCCCCCATTAAGTAGGAAACCTTTATTAATCAATAAGATGCTGATTCCGCTAAAGCTATCGAGATGGACAAGACTAAAAAGAAGAAAGACATTCTCAATTATACTATGAGTCTCGGTGACCACCTTGAGGAACTACGCGCGCGGCTTATCCTCGCTCTGGTTGGGGTGGTTGTCGCTCTTATCGCATGTCTATTTTTCGGTAAGCTTATTATAAATTTTATTGAAATACCTTACGTTAAGGCATTAGGTCCAGAGGCACGTCTGCAAAGCATTGCTCCAGCCGACGGCTTCGTCAGTTATATGGAAACCTGTATGGTCGCAGGCATAATTATTTCCTCACCCTGGATTTTTTACCATCTGTGGTTATTCATCGCTGCCGGGCTCTACCCCCACGAAAAACGATATGTATATATGGCCATACCTTTCTCGGCAGGATTATTCATCATCGGAGCTCTATTTTTTATTTTTTTAATCGCACCACTTACGCTGCGTGTTCTGGTGATATTTAACAAAAACATACTCCAAATTAATTCCAACTGGACCTTCCCAAACTATTTATCCTTCGTGGCTACGATGATGCTGGTCTTTGGTCTGGCATTTCAGACCCCAATAGCTGTATTTTTTCTGAATAAGACCGGCCTTGTTTCAACACAGATGCTGCGCCGGGTAAGGAAATTTGTCTTTCTTGGAACAGTTGTCGTCGCAGCTGCTGCTACACCCGGCGGCGACATACTTACCCTATTTGCACTGGCGGTACCAATGTATTTGCTTTTCGAGCTGGGAGTATTATTGACTTGGTATTCAAATCGAAAGAAAAAACCACAAAAGAATACATCGCAATGAGATTGGTAATTGTTGAGCAGTGTTTCTAAATTCCAAATGTTAACTCTGATTAACACAAACACAATGGTTCCTCCCATAGGACCTATAGGACTGGATTATATCGCTGGAAGCGTTAGAAAAGCCGGTATCGCTGCAGACGTCGTTGATTTATGTTTAGCCGATAACCCGGATGAGGCCTTGCAGAATTATTTCGCCAACCATAGCCCAAAATTAGTCGGGCTTTCTTTCCGCAACGTGGATGATTGTTTCTGGCCGAGTACTCAATGGTTTGTCGATGACCTTGCAGAAACAATCAAAAAAATAAAACAATTAACCGACGCACCAATTGTAGTCGGGGGAGTAGGATTTTCCATCTTTGCCAAAAGGATTATCGAATACACAGGTGCAGACTTCGGCATTCGAGGTGATGGGGAGCAGGCAATAATTTTTCTGCTTAACGAATTACAGAAAAAGACGAAAGCATTCGAGCATATAGACGGTCTAATCCGGCGGCGCGATGGGCAAACACACATCAATCTACCAGCTTGGCCCGAAAAACTTTCTTTGCCTACTAATCGCGATGCAATTGACAATTTTACTTATTTTCAAAAAGGCGGTCAGTGCGGACTGGAAACAAAACGAGGATGTAACCGGAAATGCATCTATTGTGCGGACCCCCTGGCGAAGGGCACAAAGCTTCGATTGCGAGACCCTGTGTAGGTGGCTGACGAAGTACAGTTTCTGATAGCTCAGAGGATAGAAGTTCTGCATTTTTGCGACTCGGAGTTTAACATACCCAGAAGTCACGCACTTGCAGTTTGTGAGGAATTCAATCGACGCTCGTTCGGGAAAAAGATACGCTGGTACACATATATGGTGGTGGTTCCTTTTGATGCCGAGATTGCTGCTGCGATGGGAAAGGCCGGTTGTGCAGGTATCGATTTTACCGGTGATTCTATCTGTCCAGAAATGCTAAAAAACTACCGACAACCTCATAGCAAAGAAGACCTCGCCTTGGCGGTGCGTTTGTGCCGTGACAATGGCATAAAAGTTATGATAGACCTCTTACTCGGCGGGCCAGGTGAAACGCCAGAAACAATCGCTGAAACAATCAACTTCATAAAAGAAATTAAACCTGATTGTGCCGGTGCTCCACTGGGAATTAGAATCTATCCTGGCACAGAGATGGCCGAGATAGTAGCTGCTGAGGGTAACCCGGAGACAAATCCAAATATCCGAAGAAGATATAGCGGAGCAGTAGATTATTTTATGCCGACTTTCTATATATCGAACAAATTAGGCCCGCAACCAGCCCAACTTATAAATAATTTGATTGCCGGTGACAAAAGATTCTTTCCTCCTTCGCCTGAAATAGACTCACAAGCAACTTTACTCACTGACCACAATTATAATGATAACACGGAGCTTGTAGAAGCAATAAAAAATGGAGCACGAGGGGCATACTGGGATATTCTGCACCAAATCCGCGCCGGTTAATCAAGCACAATCTCATCCTGATACTTCGGAACAGCAACCTTCCAGCCAGTCTTTTCCCTGATATAATCACCAAAACTAATAGCACTGTCTGACTCACCGTGAACGACAAAGATTTTTTTGGGAGGTTTATTCAGGCACTTTATCCACTTTAGAAGCTCATCTTTATCAGCGTGAGATGAAAAGCCACCTATTTGCACTACTTTCGCTTTGACCTGATACTCCTGGCCAAGGATTCTGACCTTCTTTTCGCCGTTGACGATTCGTCTTCCAAGTGTTCCAACCGCCTGATATCCAACAAACATTATTGTACATTCAGGTCTGGTAATATTATTAACCAGATGGTGCTTTACTCTACCTCCGGTGCACATACCTGAGCCAGCTATGATTATTGATGATTCTTTTATCTTGTTAATTTCTTTTGACTGCTCGGTGGTCCCAGTTATCTTCAGTTCCGGAAAATTAAACGGTGACTCATTTTGCCTGATATACTCGGTCATTTCCTTGTCATACAACTCTCTGTGTTTCTGAAAGACCTTAGTGATTCTCGAAGCCATAGGACTATCCAGAAAAACCGTCAAAGGTGGTATTGCATCAGCAAGCAGCAACTCGTTTATATAATACAAAACCTCCTGCGAGCGTTCGAGGGCAAAGCTTGGGATGACAATATTACCGCCGGCTTTTTTAGTAGAATTTATAACATCGGCAATCATTTTCTTCGCATCTTCCTGTTTTTGATGGACTCTGTCTCCATAAGTGGATTCGACAAGGACATAGTCCGCTTCATCGATACAAGATGGGTCTTTAACAATTGGTCTGTCCGGCCTGCCAATGTCACCTGAAAATAAAACGGAAGTCTGTTGCCCATTAGACGAGACTTTAACCTTAATCATCGAGGAGCCAAGGACATGGCCAGCATCATAAAAATTTGCCTGGACACGCTCTGCAATCTGAACCGGCTGATTGTATTGCACGGATTTAAAGTGCTGAAAACTGGCCTTGGCCTCATCTGCAGTGTAAAGCGGTATCTCAGGGTAAGGACCCTTTCGGCCTTCCCGCTCGTGTCTTTTGCGTTTGAACTCGGCATCCTCTTCCTGCAAGTGAGCAGAATCGAGCAAAATGATTTGTGCAATCTCGGAGGTAGCTGCGGTGCAATATATTCTACCTTTGAAACCCTCTCGAACCAGCTTCGGCAATAAGCCGCAATGGTCCAGATGAGCGTGGGTTAAAAGAACGGCATCGATACTTTCAGGCGGTATGACAAAGGGATCCCAGTTTCTGGATTTTAACTGCCGTTCCTGATAAAGTCCGCAATCGACAAGGATTTTTGCTCCGTTTGCCTCAAGAAGGTGGCGAGAACCAGTAACATTCTGAGCTGCACCAAGAAACCTGAGTTTTATCTTCATAGCTAAACTCTGCGTAATATACAATATCTTTGAAACGCAAATTCTATACTTATTCAGCTATTGTGTCAAACAAAGAATAAGAAATGTCTTTTTTGAAAAGGTTTGATTCTTTATAAAGAATTTCGTGTCAACTCAAAGCATTAGTTAACTTTGAGCTTGCTCGCTTTTTATGGATTTGAAGGATTTCAATATAAACCCGGCCAGCACCAGCACTACTACGGCCATAATGAGCCACAGTAAGACCTTATGCCTCTCCGTCCAAGCGATTTGCTTCTGCGGAGTTTGCCCAAATAGAGGATTGGCTATTACGCCGCTGAGCTTAGCCATTCTCGCTTCAATCTGCAAAGGATTCTTTAGTCTGTAAGTGAGGTCGTACCGCGGTGCCCTTGCTGACTCGGAGCCAACGTAAAGTGCTGGTGTGGCATTACCCTGAGCAGCAAAAACTATGTTGTTCGCTATCATCTTGGCTGATGCGGAGTTAACTACGATAGGCCTATCATCGTAATTATTGATTGTAATCTTTAGATATCTGTAAACACGTCTGTCCGATGGGAAGCGCAAAGCCAGTCTTTCGTGCTTTTGCCCATCAACTGTGGTGTATCTATAAATCGTGTCATTGATTATCCCCTGCCAGGGCACCTCTACTTCTCTAAACCTTTGTCTGCTGTCTTCACTATCAATTTTGACCATCCGCCTGGCAACATCTCTGCCTTCGACGGTTACATACCTGTAGAACGAATCATCAGTGACATTGAGCGTAATTTCACTTATCGGCAGGCGGCGATATGCAAGGTCGTAAACGTAAATACTCGAATTGCTTTTTTCATCTTCATTATACTCAATCCGTTCCATATTCACAGACTGTCGGTCTGTAAATTTTCCCTCAATCTTAGACGCTTTTACTTTCTCTATAACCGGAGTTTTATCTTCTGTTGCCATTGGGCCGACACTAATCCGCAAATAACGATAATCATTCACCGGCAAGTCAACCTGCTCAAAACGCTTACTTCTGGTAACGGCAAAAACATACGCCTGCTCAACCAGTGTAAAGAATTCGATATTATCATTAGAACCCTCAATTTTAACTGCTCGCCTAAAGTTATCTCCCTGTGATATAACCTCGATAGAATTCTTTAACACCTGCTTTCCAAAATCCAGTGTCACCATAGCAGCTTTATCTGGGCTCATTGAACGGTTTATTATCTCCAGTTGATAACAATGCCTCTGCGTAACGTCACTTGGTTTAGCCAGCACATATGGAATTTGCTCGCCCAGAGAATCTACAAGCCGGATGTCCGCTAAGTCGAGTCTGGCAGCATCATAAACTTCAGGAGTAAGTGTCAGCCTACAGTAATCACTGGTGCCATCTGCGATAGTTACCTCAGCCTGATATTTCCACCTGGTCAAATCAACTGCAAAAACGTTACACCCCAGCGCAATGAGCAAAGTAAATATGCCCAGGGCTAAAACTCTTGACTTTGTCATATTAAACCTCGCATTTATTTATCCATATTTTTTTCGCTTAACATTACCTCGAAAAAACCCCTCCTTCTCACAAATTGATAAAGATAAGACACAGCAACTAATGTAACTCCTGTTGCCAAAAATGCTGCAATTCGATAAACGCTCTTAACTGTTCTGGTATCCAGAACGAATACTTTCACCAATAACAGGACAAACAACCCCATTGCAATATACCGCAACATTTTAACTTTTCTCCAGAATCCGACCGCCATTAAAACCGCTCCATAGACAGCCCACATAACTGATATATACATATGCGATAAAAACCTCCAGTTTTCTATTCCTCCAGCGAACCGATTTCGACAATACCAATAAAGATAAATCTGCTCGGTCAAAAGCACCCATAATACAAATACCGCCGTCAGCCAGAACAATGCCGAGAAAATAACGCAGTATTGTTCCTCCTTTGCTGCATACTTTAATAGCCATGCCCCCGCAAACAACGATACAACAAATATAAGAACTATCCCGAAATCCAGATTGGCAAAAAATACAAAACTAATTTTATAAAATTCTGTAAATGCCACCATTGTAAAAATCGACCCCGCCACTGCCAAAATAGAGGCAATTATCTTACACAAAAGTCCCCGGGGACAGACCGGCCGAATAATAAATAATAATGGAAATACTGCAAATATAAGCACTATGCCCTTAAGAAAATAATTACCGGGGCTACCTATTAAATTATATTTACAATGCGAGTACCATTCCATCGATATCGCCGCCATCAACAAAAGCACTGCAACTGCATAAAGCAACTGAGAAAGTGAACTTCGAACAGCTTCTTTTAACTCTGACTTGCTTCTGTATATGACATGGCATAAGAGAACTGCCGCCGCGACAAAACACCAGGTTCCAAAAGCCGGATTAAGTATTAAATTAAAAGCCCCTGTGTGCATAGGCAGGTGGTGTAATAACTGTCCAAAACTTAATATAAGCGCCGCCGCCGCTGCGAGCTGAGTCCAGATGCTGCGATAACGCAGCCCAATTACCGCCAATACAATACCTTCTATTGCCCAGGCCATTGCAATAGCATACATTTTCAGATAAAGCGGCACAGCGATTGTAAGGAAAACCAGCCCAATTACCAGCAGCGCCAGCCGCAAGTTAGTGTCCTCTTTGTAGCGTTTGATTACTAGACTCATCACAACCAAATGCGTCGCACACAAACCGAGGGCACAAAAAGCAAGCTGCACCCGAAATTGAGCAAACAGAATTAACCACAGGTAATAAAATACAACTGCTGCATTTAACAAAACAAGCAGGACATCTTCAATCTGAGCTTTTACCTTTTTGATTAGTCCATAAAGCATCGGCAGAATTAGATAAGCTACAAAAAAGACCCCAAGCCAGCCCAAGGCAATATATATTTGTTTAGGAACACCCCCGACGGCCTTTAACATTTGCGGCCGATAGAATTTTTCAAACCATCCTATGTACAAGAGGAACGTTCCGACAAAAGCAAGGAAATCTATCGCCCGCCATTTCCTGTAATATGCACACAACATTGCGCCAGCACTTAAGAGCAAAACATAACTAAACAAAGGCATTGGAAGATTTTCGCCAGTTGAAACTATCACCGGCGTCAAAAAACCGCCAAGCAAAGACAAAAACGCAACCACAATCTCGTTTAGACTAACGGAGTAAAGCATTGCCGCCGCCGTCACAAGCACCGCAAGCACAAATGCCGGCTTCGAATCAACCAACTCGTAAAATCGATAAGATGAAAAGACAGCCGCGTAAAGTATCGCAAATCCCAAGGCGGTGACACCCTTGGCAACAATGCCGTAACCACGTCGCCGTGTTACTTCACCTACCGCCAGTGCAACGAGCCCTGCAATAGCAGCTATTACCACTCTACCCAATTCGCCTATCCAATTATTGTCGTATGCATACTTGAGGAAAAATCCCACCCCAAAAATTACCGTAATGACCCCTGCAATTAGAATCCACCGTGTACCAATCCGTTGCTCAAGAATATCAGATTTCCGAGGAGCAATTTCTTTCTCTCGTTCCCTGATTTTCTCAGCAGCGGCCTTTAGAAGCTCCTGCCTGACTTTTTCTGCATCTTTGACTTTTTCCGCTTCAACTGCCTTTGCCGGCCGTTCTTCCTGCCCTATCTCAACTTGCTTCTCCGTCACCGGACGCCCAACCTCTTCGACTTTTGCCGGTTTCTTAATTCCCAATGGGGGGCCAAGGGACGGCGTTTTTGACCTATTTAATGCGATAATGCTGATGACTAACGCAATCGGACCGCACAGAATACAACCAATCGTCAGTATAATTAGAATTACAAAAGGACCTTCCATTTAATCCGCTCCCTAAAACAAGATTTGAAACGTTCCCGACTTTACATCAACTTATGAACACACAGAAGGATAACCAAGGTATATTGGCCCGTCAATGTTCTATCCAATAAAAAGATTGTGAGATTTTTTTTACAGCCAGATACTGGTGTTTATACAAGTCGTTGAGCTATAAGCACTTGCTTATTCAAGCTAATTTTTTAATTTTCGTCAAATCCGCTGCATTATCTGGTTTGAAATCCAAATTTTTGTAAAGAAAAGTATTTGTATCGGATTTTTTGCTTGACATTTCGATTTTAACAGATATAGTTTTATTGTTTTTTCAAGGAGGAGCGGCATGGATGGCCTTAGAATTCCTGCCAAGCTTCCCTCTATAAACTGCAAAATAACGGATTATTATAAGGAGATAACAGAGTCCGAAACAGGAGGTAGGATGATAGAAGGAGCTTTCAGCAGTTCTCGAGGGTTTGTGATTTCGATATAAAAGATTTTCTTGCGTTCACTATTCGTACCTACACAAAACCCCCTATCAAATGTAAATATCCTGCCAAGAAAGATATGGAAATTATATTGGGAGGATGGGAATCATGAAAATTCACATCAAAAATCGTCTGCTCTATAAGAAAGGGTCAATGCTTGCTCTTGTTACCACTTGTATAGTTATTTTGACTGCATTAGGAGTGGGAATATTGGCTACTGCATACGGCACCAGACGTCAGGCAATCGCGCTAAAAAATGAAACAGCAGCAATGTTTGCGGCCGACGCCGGTTATGAAAAGGCGATATTCTGGATGTGCCAGCAGCCGGACATGCTCAATGCATTAAAAACAGAGGCAGCGGGAGCGAGCGGAACGATAAATCTTCGTGGAAGTTATTGCACATACCAAATTGAGTTTTTTTCATTTATGGGGTCTCGCCCTGTTTACAAGATTACATCCAACGGTCATAGCGGTATATTCAGGAGGACTGTTGACGCCTTCGTAGTTCAGGCGACAAGCGGCTGGGATATGGGAATGTGCAGAATCGCCAGCGACCGGAACAACACAACTCCGGTATATTTCGCAGATGACGAAATAATTGACATGCCCATCCAAATCAACGACCTCTTAGACAAACCTGATGAACGAGATATTTACATAAAGGGCGAACCTGAGTTTATACAGTTTTTAACGATGGGCGAATCAAGATATACAGAGGAAGATTTCGATAAATACGAAGGTGTTATTAGTCTGTTTAATGCGGGGATATATTTTGACCAGCCCGATACAAAAATAATGAGCGAGGACGCAATTCAGACCAAGATTGACCGCTTCAAAAGCAGCACAAAGGCAAATTTCATACTAAAACCGTCCGCGACTGCACCTGTAACGAAGCCTCAACCCGCTGTTCATCTTGAGTTTTTTGTCGAGGATGACATAGGAAAAGTGCGGATTACAAATAACTGCACAGTTCGTGGTTTTCAACAAAATTCCGATGAGAGGACATGGGATTTCAAAATACAACCAGACAGCGACGGAAAAATATACGAGAGATACGATATTTACGCTTATCATCTGAGGCCCAAAGATGCAGACAGCAGCGGAGAAAGATTCATTGTGCCTGTAACTGACACTTATGTCAGTCAATCGTTTGGCGAGCACGAGTCCGCATCGGGAGGCCAGATATTCGTTGACGGCAACGTCATAATAGGCAGTGGAGATACGCTTTTGGCCGGTCTTCAAGATGTAATCAAAGGCAAAATAACAATTGTTGCCACAGGCAATATATGGATTGCTGATTCCATATTCGTTGCCGGTCAGCACAATGAAGATGGGCTACCATCGGCTGATAATCCGAATTCACTGGGTTTGATTGCCCAAGGTGTAATTAAGGTAATTGACCCAGGCATGAGCAACTACAACTATGTTGATGGTAGTAAACCCATCGAACCGTCAGGTTTCAAGTATGTAGCTATTGGTCAAGCAGATGTTTCCTCTGCAAAAGAAGGTGATGCGAACTACCATAAAAGACATCTGCCTGACCCAATGATAGTTGAGGCAGCGATAACGGTAGGCGGCGGCGGATGGGGAGCTGAAAATGTCAGACGAGATCGCTACGGGGGCAGGAAAGAAACCAGTAACCCGCAGGATTTTTTAGTTGTGCGAGGGACCATCACCGAAGCTATGCGTGGTATCGTCGGACAGATTGGCCGAGACGGTTATCTCAAGCGTTATTATCTTGACGAACGACTGCTGGAAGGTATTCTGCCCGGTGATATCTGGTTGAGAGGGAAATTTGTACCTGCTCCGGCCGGCTGGCATGATTACCGTCCAAGCATCTAAAAAACCATAAATTACATTCGAAAAATCCCCCATGGTCGTAATGAAGATATGGGCGATACAGGACTCGAACCTGTGACCCCCTGCGTGTAAAGCAGGTGCTCTAGCCAACTGAGCTAATCGCCCAAAAACTGATTATAAAATACGAATTTTTGGCCCTTGCGTCAATA
>CAYTTK010000051.1:0-17440 GCA_964440735.1 uncultured Pirellulales bacterium | reverse complement strand
CCAGTACCTGATATGTCGAGCTGTCCGCCCTTCAGAATTAAATAGCCTATGTCAGAACCTACTCCTGATGCGCTGGCATCGCCGACCTTCAGCTCCTTACCGCTCTTGAGATATCCACCTGTGTCAATCACCAACGTCGCGTCTCGGGCTATAGCGATCTTATAGCTGATCATAGCTGGGACATTGGTATACACCGTACATATATCGCCTTCGGTGACAATTTTGGCATCTTCAGTATCATTCGGAATACCACTAGACCAATTAGTAGGCACATTCCAGTAGCCTACTCCTCCAATCCATGTGTTAGTTGCAAATGCACTATTTGCGGTAAAACTCATCAACAATAGACAGAGAAACACAGTTGTTAGTATTTTTGTTAACATAAATTTTGACTGTTTCATTGTTAAATCCTCCGAAAATATTATAAATTAAGTTGCATACGGGGTAACAAAGGAAAGGAACGAACAAGTACTAATCCTCTCATATTTAATCCTCCACAAAAACCATTTTTGTGAAATCGAAATACTAACGCTTTATACATAATTACTCACTTAAGTTTACAAAGTTAGCATTTCCTGCTTTCTGAGCGCAGTCATGATGCGATAAATCTTTACTGGCGGAAAGCCAGAAAAATGGAAGAAAAACTAAAAAGTCACTACCACTCCTCACTTCTCCTTACTTTCCGCTAAGTCCATTATCTGCTGGATTTTAAGTATATCATCTTGCCGCAGTTGTATCAAGGGAAAAATTATAGGACAGAGGGTTTTTTGGGACCGGTTAAAACGTAAATTTCGTAACTTTCTTTATATCAAGCACATACCTTGATGCTTGCTGTTGAATTTGTGCTTATTTTTTGTAAATTTTTTCAGGGTCGAATACCTTTTTTTCGGTGAATTTCAGCTCTTTGGTGCTGCCCTTTTTTAGCGCACGGTAAAAGCAGGATTGGTAACCTACGTGACATTGGCCGGCATCGACAGATACCTTTAGGATCAGGCAGTCCTGGTCGCAATCGACGAGTATTTGTTTTACTTTTTGTGTGTGGCCGCTTTCTTCGCCTTTTTTCCACAATTTTTGTCGTGACCTGCTGAAATAAACGGCGTAACCGGTTTTAATTGTCAAATCAAGTGCCTGGCGGTTCATATAGGCGACCATCAACACCTGTCCGGTCTCTGCATCCTGAGCTATGACCGGTATCAGGCCTTTGTCATCAAATCGCGGGATAAATTCCAATCCTTCTTCGATATTTTTTTTTGTAGCCACCTTGTTACTCCAATGAATTATTTTCTATTATTGACTGTTATTTTTCTTTTCAATATTTCAATAGTCAATTAACAATTTACGTGTTATTATCTCCGAAAACAAGTCATAATTTGTGGAAACTTGCTTCGATGGCTGATGTTAAGGGAAAAAAAGCTAAGCTTTTATTTGTGTTGTTTCGCATTTGCTTTGTTGCTGCAGGAGTTATCATTGCTATTATCTGGGCCAGCCAGCAGCAAAGATGGCGAAAATTGACGGAAATTAATCTTGCTGTTTTTGCGCTTTCACTGATTATATTTGTTGTTTCTCAGATTTTAGTTGGATTACGCTGGTGGTTGCTGCTGCGGTCTCAATCGATATTCATACCTTTTTTCTCTTCTGTCAAACTTCATTTTTTGGGATTGTTCTACAATAATTGTATGCCTGGTTCTGTCGGTGGCGACTTGATTCGGGCGTGGTATGTTACCAGGCACACCGATAAAAGGTTCGAAGCGGTTTTATGCGTGTTTGTCGATAGGGTCGTTGGATTGTTAAGCACGCTGATAATAGCCGTTTTTTTCTATGCGATTTTTCTAAGAGGTGAGACACTTGCTATAAGCGCTCGGCAGGATTTCGGTTTATTAAACTTTGTCACAGAACATAGGATGATTTTTATTTGGTTGTTTGTCTTTATAGCGATGATTTCCTGTGGGCTTTTGTTGCACGCAAAAAGCCGGGCTATGCTAAGAAAGGTCTGCTTGTATATTGGCAGCCGTGCTTTAAGAATAACCCAGAAGTTCAAAAAAGCTATCTTTCTTTACTGCAAAAATCCTCTCACTTTGCTGACAGCATTTGGGTTAACTTTTTTATTGCAGCTTATGGCAATTACCGGTTTCTGGTTTGTTGGGCGAAGTCTGGGTATTACCGCAAGCATCAAATATTACTATGTGTTTTTCACTCTGACTTGGGTATTAGGAGCTGTGCCTGTTAGTATCGGTGGTGCTGTCGTGGTCGAAGGGATGCTTATGGTGCTATTTATTAAGTTTGCCGGCGTTGCTGAAGACTCGGCTCTTGCCCTTGCTCTTTCTCAGAGATTTGTTTGGTTGCTCGCATCTTTACCGGGGGCCGTAATACATCTAATCGGCGCACATCTGCCGGGAAACCATATAGACGGTAAAATGCAATTCAAAGACAACAAAGACTTTTTTGTTGACTATGACCGGTCAATCAATTAAGCTACTTTATTCGGTGTAAAAGACGCCTGTTTAAGTGCTTTCAATGGGGCAAAAATAGCAGATTCGCAGCACCGGAGCGTTATTTTAAGGATATGTCGATGGCAGGACGCTTTAAAAGATACTTTTTGCGGGGATTAGCGGTATTAGTGCCGACCATTGTAACAATCTGGATATTCGTCTGGGGATACAAGTTTATTCATGGGAAAATCGGCGTTCATATAAAGCACGGTTTGCAGTACCTGATAATACTTGCAGGCGGCGCCGAGACGGAGCTGAATAAATTCTGGATTGATGGTGCTCTATCAATAGCTGGCTTCCTTCTGGCCTTGGTTGCTGTTTTTATAGTGGGTGCATTTTTGGCCAGCGTCGTTGGCAAAACCCTCTGGCGAATGATTGAAAAGTTCATAATGAATACACCATTTTTGAGGCAGGTCTATCCTTATGTAAAGCAGGTTACTGATTTCCTGCTTATGCAGGAAGAGGAAAAAAAGAAGATGTTCTCGAGTGTTGTTGCTGTAGAATACCCCAGAGAAGGTATATGGTC
This sequence comes from uncultured Pirellulales bacterium, assembly GCA_964440735.1. Classification (GTDB taxonomy): domain Bacteria; phylum Planctomycetota; class Phycisphaerae; order Sedimentisphaerales; family Anaerobacaceae; genus CAZBWE01. The sequence goes on along the minus strand of CAYTTK010000051.1, from coordinate 14,425 downwards.
AATGGGTTTTGTTACCGGCTCAGGAATCGAGAAAGTTGTGAACAACGTCAAAAAAGAGTTCCTGACTATCTTTATCCCAACTTCGCCGACGCCCTTTACCGGCTTTGTAATAATGGTGCCCAGAGAACAGACAATAGAACTAAATCTGACAATGGAGCAGGCGTTGAGATTTGTAGTCAGCGCTGGGGTTATAGTGCCGGGCCGTGAGCAGCCGGTTTCTTTGCCGCGGCTGGGCTCGCAAGGTGAAGAATAAGAGCATATTTTGCTATTGAAAAGCGCTGTTAAGGAGAAAAAAATTGCTTTTTAAGATAACTGGTAGACATACTGACATAACCGAAGCAGTCAAGAGGCATGCGGAGGAAAAAACCTCCAAACTTCCGAAGTACTACAGTAGTATAAATCGGGTTGAGGTAATTATTAACGGTGAGCCAGGCGGCAAAATTAGCGTGGAGCTCATTGCAAGGGCAGAGCATAGTAAGGTTTTTATTGTTACCGAAAAAGGCCAGGATGCTTACCAGTGTATTGATTTGGCTGTCCATAAGCTTGAGCGACAGCTTAGAAGAAAAAAGGGTAAGGAACGAGACAATAAACGCACAAGTGATATAGAATAGCGCACAAGAGCACAACGGCTGAGGTATCTTATCCGTTTACGAGCCGTGCATTGGTGTGCTGCAGGAGATTTTGGTCAGGTAAGATGAGGTTTGCGGACTTTGTCTGTTTTGAAGCAGTTATTCCGGAACTAAAGGCCGTGGACAGAGATTCTGTCATAGCAGAGCTTGTTTGTTCGCTTGATAAAGCCGGCAAGCTCGGAGGAGGAAACTGCAAAGAGATTATCAAGGCCGTGATTAAGAGAGAGAATGAAGCAAGCACGGGAATGGGCAAAGGTATTGCTGTGCCCCATGTCAAGCACCCTGCGGTTAAAAATGTGATTGCTACGGTGGGACAGAGCAGTGCCGGGATAGATTTTTCAGCTCTCGATAAACGTCCAGTTTATATAGTGATACTTTTAATCAGCCCTGTGGATGACCCGGACAATCACTTGCAGGCAATGGAGAATGTTTTTAAGCACTTACAGAATGAGAGGTTCCGAAGTTTTCTCAGGCAATGTCGCAGTTCCGAGCAAATTGAGGACCTTCTCAGAGAGGCCGATGATAGTTCCTCTTTATAATTTATGAATTCGTAAATATAAACTAAAAATATAGGGCCTGAAAATGCAGGCAGAGCAGGATTCTTTGGAGAAAGTTGTTAGTGAAATGACGGTAGAGATAAAAAATGCAGAGGGGCTTCATATGCGCCCTGCAATGCAGTTCGTGGATGTTGCAAGCCGGTTTCACTGCGATATTACCGTCAGCGACGACGAAAATAGCGTGGACGGGAAAAGTATTATGCAGATGAGTATGCTTGCTGCAACTTGTGGCACAAAACTTAAAATTAAAGCTGAAGGTGCAGATGCTCAGGAAGCACTCAATGCTTTGCGAGAGCTTGTGGAGGACAAGCACTTCGATGAGCCGACACCGAATAGTCGGAAAAAAAGTTAGAATTTGATAAAAGTATTCGATGGAAATAAAAAAAGGAATAGCTGTCTCGCCGGGCATTTCTATTGCCAAGTCACTGGTTATTGATGCTGAAGATTATCGAATACCCCGGCGGGAAATTATGCCCTCGCAGAGGTTAGTGGAGACCCAGCGGGTAAGAAATGCCTTTAAGGATGCAATCGTCGAGTTAACTAAGCTTGAGGCCGCCCAGAAACGGACCGAAGGGGGCAAGATGATGAAGGATATTTTTGCTGTGCACCTGCGTTTTTTGCACGATAGGAGTCTGCGAAAGAAAATAACCGATTTGGTGCATAGCGATTTGGTCACAGCCGAGTATGCCGTATCCACTACTTTAAGGGGAATTGCATCACATTTTGCCAAGGTCAAAGACCTTTATATCAGTGAGCGGGCAGCGGATATTTATGATATTGAAAGGCGTTTGCTTAAAACGCTTCTGGGCAAAAGACGTGAGGATGTTGAGCATCTGACCGAAGAGGTTACGATTGTTGCTCGAGAGTTGAGTCCTACCCAAACTGCCGGATTTAATAAGGAGTTTGTCAAAGGAATTGCCACTGATGCCGGCGGCAGAACATCTCATACTGCTATTGTTGCGCGGTCTCTGGGTATCCCTGCGGTAGTGGCTCTCGAAGACCTTTCAGAGACGGTCAGCGGAGGCGATACGGTTATTATTGACGGTAATCGTGGTATTGTCATTGTCAATCCCGATGACCAGACCATCCGGCAGTATCAGCAGTATTCACAGGAGTTGACAGAGCTTGAGCATAGACTCAATGCCATAAAAGAAAAGCCAGCGATAACTCGTGATGGCACCAGAATTGTATTGTTGGGAAATATCGAGTTTCCGGACGAGGCCGAGCTCGTTTTACAAAAAGGAGGCGAGGGAATAGGCCTGTATCGGACGGAGTTTTTATACCTTAACAGAACAACCGAACCTGCAGAACAGGACCATTATCAAGCTTATGCTGAAACCATCGGCATTGTCGAAGACAGGCCTGTCGTGATAAGGACCGTGGACTTGGGAGCTGATAAATATACACAAAGCAAGCGATTTGCCCCTGAGCCGAATCCGTTTCTGGGCTTAAGGTCCATTAGATTTTGTCTGCAGAACCTTATGATGTTCAAAACGCAATTACGCGCGATTTTGCGGGCCTCCGTTCTCGGGCAGGTTAAGGTAATGTTCCCCCTGATTACGAATCTGCAGGAGATGATGCAGGCCAAGTTTATTTTGCGCGATGTTATGGAGGACCTTGATGAGGAATCCATACCTTATAATAGAGATATTAAGATTGGCATTATGATTGAAACGCCCTCAGCGGCTTTAACGGCGTTTACACTCGCAAGGGACATTGATTTTTTCAGTCTCGGAACCAACGACCTTATTCAATATACTCTGGCGGTTGACAGGGGCAATGAATTGGTTTCCACGTTATATTCGGCGGCGGACCCCGCGGTTCTGCGGCTTATCAGGACGGTTATTCAGGATGCCCACAAAGCGCAAATAGATATTAGCGTCTGCGGTGAAATGGCTTCGGAGCCGGAATATATTATGTTGTTGCTGGGCATGGGCGTGAGAACGATTTCTATTGCTTCTCCAATGATACCGGAAATAAAACAGGTTATTAACTCTGTTACCATTCAAGATTGCAACGATGTTGCAAGAAAAATTCTTACCATGAATTCTGAAAGGCAGATTTCAAGTTATCTGCGCAATGCCGCAAGAAGGATTCTGCCTGAAGCTTTTTGATTTGGCTTTGTTTTTGATGAGCAAAGGTAAGAGTTAAGGTAGAATTATTTTTTGGGCGGGTGGATATGTGGCGGAGAAAAAGTAGTGCTGCAGCTATTTCCAGGCGCGCGTGTATCAACTGGATAATGTTGATTTATTTTGCTTCCGGTGTGTGCTCTTTGATTGATGAGGTTGTTTGGGTTCGGCTGTTGAAGCTGACCCTTGGCAATACCGTTTATGCAACGAGCATTGTAGTATCGGTATTTATGGGGGGGTTGGCACTTGGTGCTTTGATTATGGGTCGCTATAGCGACTCTGTGAGCAGGCGCCTTAGGTTATATGCTTTACTGGAAACTCTTATAACGATATCGGCGCTATCTCTGCCGTGGTGGCTAAAGCATGCTGATAATGTATATGTCTGGTTTTATCGTGCATATCACCCTACACATACGCAGTTGTTGCTCGTGCAGATAGTAATATCAGCGGCGATACTGCTTGTGCCCTCGATGCTGATGGGCAGTACTTTACCGCTTTTGGGTAGGTTTATTACCGCACTTGAGAAAGAAGCCGGCCATTTAGTAGGCAGACTCTATGCGTTAAATACCTTAGGTGCAGCGACCGGCTGTTTTTTGGCGGGCTTTGTTCTGGTCCGTGCCTTCGGTGTTATGGGGGCGTTATACATCGCAGCAGGTTTAAATCTCCTTGTTGCCTTTAGTGGGTGGTTTTTATCCCGCTTTTCAGGCATAGCTGTTGAACAACAGGCCGTTGTGTTGGAAAGCCCTGAAGTTGTCGGTGTCAAAACAGCAGATGGCAGATTTTATCTGCTCGTTATCGCTTTCTTTATGAGCGGCTTGATAAGCATCGGATATGAATTGCTTTGGATGCGCAGCATTGTTCATCTGCTCGGTGGATTTACTTATGTGTTCTCTGCGGTTCTGACAATTTATCTTCTGGGCAACGTAATCGGCGCCTGCATCGGCAGTGCTTTGGTCAGAAGATTGAAGACGCCTGCCGTTTGGTTTACAGTAACTTTATCGCTGTTGGGATTGTATGGGGTTTTTTACCTGCCATTGCTTGTATTCTGGATGTCAAAAGGGAGCTGGTTTATTGACCGGCAGGTAATCATAAGGATGATTCCTTTTTCACATTATTTGTTTAAGCCGATTATGCATAGCTTATGCCTGTTTTTAGTTCCGGCGATTATCATGGGTATAGGGTTTCCGATAGCTTTGCAGGCCTGGGCAAATCATATGCACAAGGTCGGCCGCTCCACTGCAACTGCTTATGGTGCAAATACAATCGGGGCTGTGATAGGGGGAATTGTGACGGGCTTTTTGCTTATTCCGCTGCTTGGTGTGCAGCTTTCGATTTCAATTCTTGGTTTAAGTGGAGTATGGATTGCCGCTATTATGTGGGCGTTTTTTGTTCACAGGCCGAGAATTGTCGGGCGGTTTGTTCTTTTGGCAGCCGCTGTTATATTGGCAATAATCGCCGTGAAGATGCCGAAGAACCTGTTTAGTACGGTGATTGAGGCAAGCCCGCTTGTGCCGGATTTTGAACTTGTGCACGTCAAAGAGGGCATTACCACCACAGCATCTGTGCATCGGGATACTAGCGGAACTTTATATCTCTATTCGTCGGGCCAGACCTTGGCAGGAGAAAATTATACCGCCCGCGGCGACCAGAAAATGCTTGGACATTTTGGTGTTCTGCTCAATAGTAATGCCGGGAGTGTCCTGTCGGTTGGATTTGGGGCGGGGGAAAGCACGTTCTGCCTTGCACAGCATAAATTAGAGAGGATTGATTGTGTGGAGATTGCTCCGGAGATTGTTGAAATCTCCTTAAAATTCTTCAGGAAACTTAATCTCGGAGACCGGCTCGATGAAGAAGTAAATATGATATATATGGATGCGAAAAACTATCTGCACTTGACGGACATCAATTATGATGTCATTTTCAATGATTGTATTCACCCACGGTTTTTCGCCGAGAACGCCTCGCTTTATGCAAAAGAATATTTTGAAAGTGCAAAGAAAAACCTCAGGGGTAGAAAAGGTCTATTTCTTTCTTATGTCCCTTTGTATAGAATGACGCCTTCTGTATTGAACAGCATAGTTGGTACTGCGATGGATGTTTTCCCCCATGTTACAATATGGTATCTTACCCCTCACCCTGCGCCTTTGGTCGTGGTAGTCGGTTCGGAACATGAACAATATTTTTCACCAAAGCATATAGAAGATGAGCTGCTCAAGCAAGGCGTGCGTAAGAGTCTGGCAGAAATAAATATTCATAACAGTCTCGACGTATTGAGCTGTTACATTTGTGATAAAAACGATTTAAGCAGGTATATTACAGATTTTTCCATAAATAGTGATTATTTTCCTTTTATTGAGTTTGTGACGGACGAACAGCGGGACTCCGCGCTGATATTCGATAGTTTTGTTATGAATATTCGCAATGACTCCATTTATCATCATATTGACTGGACCGGATTCAGTGATGAGCAAAAAGCCGGGTGGATTAAGGATTATGATAACCTTTACGAGGCGCTGGCCTATCTTTTGCCTGTTTTACCGACATTTCACTCCCCACCCAGCGAACTGGAAAAATTTTATGCAAGTATGAGGGGCTTACGTTCTTTGCCGGAAAATCCTGTCCTTCTCAAAACAAGAGATGAAACTGCAAGAAGACTATTTTTTGACTGCAAGAAGATGATACTTTCTAAAAGAACTGATGCGGCTCTGACATTATCTCGCGAGATAATCAAGCTGTGTCCTGATTCGTTTTTGGGCTGGTTAATCAGGTCGAACGTTATGCACGAAAAGGGCGAGAAGCAGGAAGCTTTGGCGGATGCACAGCAGGCGGTAGATATTGCTCCTGATAGCAAGGATGCACGCTTTAATCTGGGCTTTATGCTCTACAGTGTCGGGCAGTTCGAGCAGGCCATTGTAGAATATAATGAGGCCCTGCAGTTGGCCGGCAGCCCTGAAGAGATTGACAAATATGACCAGGCAAAAATGCTGGACTTTTTGGCAAGGGCTTATGCTGCTGCCGGCAGATTTCCTGAAGCTATAACCACTGCAGAAAAGGCGCTGGAACTCGCATTGTCTTCTGGCCGGAAGGACCTGATGGAGAATATCAGCAGGCAACTGAAATCATTTAAGCAGGCACAAAATGCTCAACAGCAACCTTGACTGCGGTTATCAGCTGCGTTTTTTCCACACAAAGTTTTGGGAAAAATATTTGTTTTTAGGGTGATGATGGGCATAATGGTGTGAGAGTTCCTAATAACACAATGTTTTGCGTTTGGGCTGTTGTATAATAAGTTATAAGTTTTGCAGACGGTATAAACGAAGTTTGCAAATAAAGTATAGAAGGAATAGGCATATAACTGTTTCAAAGCAGACTATATTGGTTCTGATTAAATTCAATGTTCGGGGCAGTGCAAGATTTCTGTCGCATGCCGAAACGGTTAGGGTTTTTAAGCGTGCCTGCGTTCGAGCGGGTATTGAAATGCGGTACAGTCAGGGATTCAATCCTCATCCGAAATTATCTTTGCCTTTACCCAGGTCTGTTGCAGTTGAGTCCGATGGTGATTTGCTTTGCATTCAGGTAGATTATGACCCGGACGAGCAACGAGCTGCGGATTACCAGTCTCGTATTAAAGAGGCGCTTTCTATGCAGCTGCCTCGTGGATTTGAATTGATTTCAGTCGAAGTGACAGAAGCAAAATCTGCACCTCAGCCTTGTTTGGCTGAATATGTATTAAAGGTGCAGTCAAAATATTTCAACGATGCGTTAAAGTCCAGAATCAAAAAATTATTGGAGCTTAAAGAACTTAATATAAGCCGTTTTATAAATGCAGATATATCGAAAATCAGAAATGTGGATGTCAGGCCTTTTTTGAAATCGATTGAGTTGGATAATACAGGTATAGTTGCCGAATGCAGAATCAGCTCGTCTGGTTCGATACGCGTGCAGGAGATTTTGGAGCTGCTGGAACTCGATGTAGGTATGTTAGCAGCTCCCGTTAGGCGCACGAATATACAATGGCAGGAAATCTAATTCGTGACCTGCGACCAATCTTCCAGTCACGGGTCACCGGCGATAAGGAAACAAACAATGGCAAGAGAGATGCTTATAAATGTGGCTGAGACCGAAGAGTGCAGAGTAGCAGTGGTTGATGATGGTGTCCTTGAAGAGCTCTACGTCGAAAGGGCCAGTCTGGGTAGTCATGTCGGCAATATTTACAAGGGAAAGGTGGTAAATATTGAATCCGGAATACAGGCGGCGTTTGTAGATTTTGGCATAGGCAGAAATGGTTTTCTTCACATCAGCGACCTGCACCCTCGCTATTTTTCCGGGTCCAAAGACGAACAAACTGAAAGTATTGGCCGAAGGAAATCATTAAGGCAAAGGCCCCCTGTACAGGATTGTCTTCGCAAAGGCCGGGAGATTGTCGTTCAGGTAACAAAAGAGGGCATAAAGACCAAAGGTCCGACCCTTAACACATATCTTGCCCTGCTTGGCAAGTATCTCGTTATGATGCCCTGGATGAAAAGGCATGGTGTATCGCACAAAATTGAGGATGAGAACGAACGCAGACGGCTGCGACAAATCTTTGAGCAGAGCAACCCTCCGAAGAATCAGGGTTTTATTATCAGAACAGCAGGCCAGGGTTGCTCGAAAAGGGATATACAGAACGATTTGAGATATCTAAGGCGATTATGGAGGGCTGTTGAAAAACGGATAGAAACTGAAAAGGCCCCAGCCGAGCTTTATCGGGAATCGGATTTGGTTATCAGAACGCTCAGAGACGTTTTTAACAGTAAGATAAGCAGGATAGTATGCGATTCGGAAGAGGTGGTGCGCAGAATCAGGGATTTTTTCTCCATAGCAACACCGCGTTTGAAGCGAAGGGTGGCATATTATGACGGCAAGGTCCCGCTTTTTCACAAATACCAGATTGAGAATGAAATTACTAAAGTTCAGTCGCGTGAGGTAAAGCTTAAAAGCGGCGGCTCGATTGTAATTGAGCAAACCGAGGCACTGGTCTCGATTGATGTCAATAGCGGCAAGTATCACAAGCATAAAACCGCTGAGCAGACTGCTTACGATAGCAATATGGAGGCGGCGGTTGAGATTGCGCGACAGCTTAGATTAAGAGACCTTGGTGGGCTGATAATCTGCGATTATATTGATATGCGCAACCAGAAACACCGCAGGGATGTGGAAAGCGTGTTTCGGCAAGCTGTCAAGGCCGACCGTGCTCGTTCGAGAATGTTGAGGATGAGCAGGTTCGGAGTAATAGAAATGGCGCGCCAGAGGATGCGGCCGTCGCTGCAATCGGCAACTTATCTGGCATGTCCGCAATGCGCAGGAACCGGCTTCGTTAAAAGTCATGAATCAATGGCTATTGAGATTATTCGCCTCTTGAATCTTTCGGCTTCGGATGGGCGTATAAAACGCATCGAGTTATTTGTCTCGCCGGAAGTTGCGGATTATCTGCAGAATCAAAAGAGAACATCGATTACACAGATAGAGCATCTTAACGAAAAGCGCGTGATAATTCATTCTACGCCGGAATACGCGGGCGAAAAACACGAGCTGCTCTGTTACAATGAGCGGGGCAGTGTGGTAAAGTTTTAAAGTTACAATGGATAAATTGTGACTGATAAGTAATGATACTCTGTGGAAAGCATCTCAGGCAAATACAATAATCGCGTGTCCGCTGTAGACGGAAAGAAATCTCTATTTTTGAATTTTCATTTGTAATTTGGCATTTTGATTTTTGATATTTAATTTATCTTGTTATGCCGAACCTTGCAGAAATAAAGCTTCTTGCCCTTGATGTTGACGGCGTCCTGACCGACGGCAAAATTGTGGTTAATGGCGATGGCACCGAAAGTAAATTCTTCAATGTTCAGGATGGCCACGGTATGCGTTTATGGCTGAGAGCAGGGCTTCAAATAGCCCTGTTTAGCGGCAGAGTTTCAGCTCCGACAGAAATCCGTGCAAAACAATTTGGAATTGAATACGTATTTCAGGATTGTCATGATAAGCTCCCTGTGCTTGAGAAATTTCTCCGGCAGCAGGGTCTTTCACCGCAACAGGTTGCCTATGTTGGTGATGATTTGCCGGATTTACCGCCGATGCGGTTTGTTGGCTTTAGTGCAGCTGTTGCCGATGCAGTTGACGAAGTCAAGCAGTATGCAGATTTCGTAACTTCTCGCCCCGGTGGCAGTGGCGCCGTTCGGGAAGTTATTGAATATATCCTGAAGGGTACCGGCAGATGGCAGGAACTTATGAAAAGGTATTTACAGTGATGCTAAAATTATTCAGAATTACGCTATAGATTTGCCATGGGCTTTACCCTGTTAGAAATTCTATAATGGGGTAACCGCCCGTGAAAGCTCAGTAAGAAGTTAAGTAGCAATATGATGCAGAAATGGAAAATTTCTAACAGTGTTAAGTCGCGAAAATTATATATATGGATTATTTCGCTGGGGGTTGTGCTTACTGTATATCTGCTCTATAACTTGATAAGCAAAACACCTCTGTATGATATTGATTCAGAATACCAGTTAAAAGAGCAACTTGCCGACAGTAATATCGGCTGGACCGGTGGTGAAGTTGGCAAAATTGGCGATATCGGAATCAGTACAGTTCAAAAGTTCCGATACATGCACCGCAATGAGAATAAAGAAGTCGACAGGGAATTCGGATTCGAAGAGCTTCTGCGCGAGGAGGCGGACCAGTGGGAAATTAAAAAGCCCTTTATGAATATCTATCAGGATTCTTTCAAGTGTTATGTCATAGCCGATAGGGGAACGGTCCAGGTTGAAACTGCTCTTGGCAGACCTACCCCGGCGGACGCAACATTTACTGGAAATGTTGTTATTCATATTTTGCCACAAACCGGAAGTGACGTCAAAGAAAGCTTTATTTATCTTGATGATATTGTTTTTATAAGCGAAAGGTCGTTGTTTTCAACCGCCGGGCCGGTCAAATTCGTCTCGCAGGATGCCCGTATGCTCGGCACGGGACTGCAGCTCGTCTATAATAACGAGCTCGAGCGGCTGGAGTTTCTTAGATTGAAACATTTGGAGAGCTTGCGTCTGAAAAGCTCGCAGACCGGTTTTTTCTCGTCAGCTAAACCGCAGGCTGAGAAACCAGCCGATGTCGCCGCTCGAGCGCAAACTGAAAAGCTGAAGGAAACTGCTGCCGCAGACCAGTACTACAAATGTGTATTTGGCAAAAATGTTATTATCGATACTCCTGAACAGATAATCTTTGCCGAAGACGAAGTTTCCATCAATCATATCTTCTGGGCAAAAGGCTCAAGCAGCGAGCCGCCCGAAGCTGATACCTCTTCTACGAACGCCATAAGTGAAAGCAGCGTTACTGTAAAACCGGATGAGCCGAATAAAGTATCTGAGCAGGCGGATATCATCTTGACCTGTGACGCAGGTGTAATCGTAGCGCCGATGAATACCATCCAGGCGTTTGAGACTCCTGTTGATATCTCAGATAACAGTGTCTCTAAAAAGTTGAGCGATTCCAAAGGACGAGCCGCATTTACTGCTCGAAGAATTGATTACGATGCATCCACGGGCGATACTATTGCTCCTGGAGCTTCACAGCTTACATTTTTTACCGGTGGTGTAACAGCTTCCGACGTCAATGCCTCGGCTGCTGATGCCAATGCAGCACCTGTCCCGGTAATAATAACCGCACAGAAACAAACAAGGTTTCTGCAGGCGTCGAATCAGGTGATATTCGAAGGCGATTGTCTCTGCACAATGCCGCAGAAAGTTGCTGGTGGAAAGCAGAATGGCACGCTTTCGTCGCCGATGTTTACCATGAATATGCCTGAAGATAAGTCAAGGCAGTCATTTGCTTCGGTTGATATTACTGCTGCTGGTCCGGCTGAGCTTAATTTTTATGTTGATGATTTAGTCGCTGCAGCTCCTGAGAAAACGGTACTGCCGGTAAAAGTAACTGCTCAAAGGCAAATCAGCTTCTTGTCTAAGTCAAAGCAGGTTATTTTTGAGGGTGATTGTATGTGTTCGGTGCTCCGCAAAGAGCCGAAACTCCGGCAGAAGTATGTGCTCTTGGCCCCAAAGCTTACCATTAATTTGCCCAAGGATACAAACGACAGCTCTACCGCATTGGCGACTGATATTGAGCATCTAACCGCAGATGGTGGGTTGGTTAGGCTTGCAACTACTACCACGACAGCCGGTGAGAAATTGCTTAGTGGCATTGAGCTGAAATGTCGCAGGTTTGATTACGACCCGAACCAGCAGCTATTTTTAGCTGCCGGCCCGGGGGTAATAAAGTTCAACAATTCAAAAGTTCCGGACAAGAAGGAAAAATTGAGCGGTTTTAGCTTACGCAAGCCCTGCTGGGCTGTTGTCGAGGACTTTGACAGTTTACGGTATTTTCCAGAACCCAATCGGATTGTTGCTGATGCGGGTTCTGAGGAGCTTCTTATTAGCTACTTTCCTATCATAAATGGCGAGTTTGGCCAGCGGGTTGAAGCCAGAGCAGGTTTTGTCGAAGCTTTTCTTTACAGGACTATTAATGGGCAAACCGAGCTTGCTACCCTGACTGCGGAAAAGGGTATTACTTATGAAGACGAGGATAATGAATTCCATGGAAGTAACTTATTTTACGACCACAAAAAAACTATGATGTATATTAATGGTAACGAATCTCATCCAGGCAATCTTAATGGTGCGCTTGTCGATAATATTGAATATAATTTAAAGACCGGCAGGATAAAAGCCAATATTGCCGGCCCCAGTGCATTGCAATTAAAATAATAGTGTTTTTTTGAATCTTTGGTATAATAAATAAAAGAACAGTTTAAGGGATTATGTAATATGATTAAGAGAATCCTTTTAATAATTATTTGGGTTGTTTTGACATTTACACTGTTTGGCTGCGAGACCTTCAAAGGTTTGGGCCGGGATGTCCAGTCTGCCGGTGAAGCTGTCGAAGGCACCGCCGAGAGTGTGGATGACAGAATCTGACAATCCAGCTTAAGAGCACAACCCTTGTAAATCATCGATACTTAGCTCATCCAGCCGGGCAACAATCTTCTCAGCCATTGCTAACTCGTTCGCATCGTAGGAGTTGGTCACGGCAATTGTGTGCATCCCCGCCGCCTTGGCGGCTTTTAGCCCCCACTGTGAATCTTCTATCGCAATACATTGATTTGCCTTGACAGGTTCTTGGCGTCCTTGGTTTAGTTTTTTTAGAACCAGCAAAAAACCCTCAGGGCTTGGCTTTCCCCTTTTAACCTGCTCAGCCGATACTATCACCTCAAAAAAATCCCGCATCTTGGCTTGTTCCAGTATAAGTCCAATCTCCGCTAATAGGGCACCTGAGCATATCGCCATCGGGATATTATTGTCTTTGAGCATCAGCAGGAAATCTCGCACGCCTTCGATTATCATGCCTTCGGTTTTTGCCAGCTCTTCGAATATCTGATTTTTTTGTTTTGCGAGATTTTTAATTTCTTTTTCGTTTGTTTTGAGAATGCCTTTTTGAATAAGCAGCTTAAAGCAGTCTACATCAGTATAACCGAGGTATTCTTTGTAATAATCTTTTGTTGAAATCTCCACGCCGTATTGTGCCAGCACCTGATTGAAGGCTCGAAGGTGCAGAATCTCCGAGTCTGTTATCACCCCATCGAAATCAAAAACTATCGCTCTTACCATAATTTCGTTTCTCGTATTTTGTGAAGCATATATTGAAAATTAAGTATCGACTTTCTAAAATCTGAGTTAATACGTTTTGAAAATTTGAACATTAGGGTTTGGAATTTGTTTCGTATTTAGAATTTAGGATTTCGGATTTTTTTATATTCAGTTTACCCTTCACTAATTCTCTAATTCACTCTCTTGGAACAGGTCCTACCATTGCCTCATAATCTGTGAATGTCGATTTATCCCCCGTGCGAATCAATTCTGTCAGAGCTGTAATTTTCGGTGCGCTTTTTGTAATGTATCTTCGTGCAATCATTGCCTTTCGCTTTTTCATCGGTATCTTTTCGCCATTATTAGAAGAATCGTCTGCAACGCATATCTCCATATCCAATTTCGTGCTCCCTTGTCCGCACAACAGATACCCGTTAATCAAATCTATCGCTATATCGACCAGCGCTCTTCCGTAAAGGTCCATATATTCATTGCCGGTTTCCTTTACAAATTCAATCGCGCTCATTAATTGTTCTGTTCCTTTGGAAAGTTTCTCCAGAAGGTCTTTTAGCTCCGGCTCGAATTGTTGTTGTGCAAGTTCGTTGATAACATTTTCGACTGTGCCACCACAGACACCGCGAACTGCTGCGACAATTTGCAGCTGGCTCGTCCCTTCGTATATCGTTGTGATTCTCGCATCGCGGGCGTGCCGTTCACAGGCATAGTCCTGCATATATCCGCTTCCGCCGAGAACCTGCAAAGCATCGTATGCGACCTTGTTACACATTTCGCTGCAGTAGTATTTACTCATCGGCGTCAGCATCCCCGCTATTCTTTTGTATTTTCCCGCCTCGGCCTTGAGCTGTTTTGCTTGTTCTTTATCAATATTGTCATTCCCGCTCTTTTTTTTGTCATTCCCGCGTAAGCGGGAATCCATCTCAAGCCGCTTGGCATATCCCACCTCCATATCTACAACTCGTGAAGTTTCATACAGAAGTGCTCTGCTGGTTTCGATTGCTGTTTTCATATCTATAAGCATATCCCGTACCGCAGGTAGTTTTTCAATCGCCACACCGAATTGTCTCCTGCTTGCTGCATAATCGCGTGCCACACGGTAAGCTGCTTCTGCAATACCTACCGATTGAGCGGCAATACCAATGCGGGCCCCATTCATCAGACTGGCAACATAAGGTGCAAGGCCTCGCTTACGCTCGCCGATTATCTCACACGGCGTATTATCAAAGAATATCTCGCACGTTGGTGAGCCGTGAATACCCAATTTATCTTCCAGCCGACGGATATGGACAGTAGGGCCCTTGTCACAAACGAATAGACTCAGGCCGAGTCCTCCGTTTCTGTCCGGCTCACTGCGCGCCAGCACCAAAAGCACATCGCCGCAGCCGTTGGTTATGAACCGTTTTACGCCGTGCAGGAACCAG
>CAYTTK010000050.1:0-17480 GCA_964440735.1 uncultured Pirellulales bacterium | reverse complement strand
TTTTGTTTGATGTTTTCAGTAATCATAAATTCAAAAATCGGTCAGTTTGAGTTAACTATTAGAAGTCCCATCCTCGGTGGCTTCTTCGGGGTTAGTGGTGGCGGCTTGGACAATCTTTGTGCATTTATTCCGCGTCGATGGCAGGCAATATCAATTTACCCGGATGCCTCATTAGGATTCTGCCTCGTGTCATATTCCCGCTTGCGTAATAAAAATAGTTGCTCATCCTGCAAAATACGCAGCCGATTTATCATCCCTGCCAAAAGAGCGGTTATGTAACAGATAAGCGAGATAAAACCGAAACCACCCGCTAAAAAAGCTACGAAAATATACGGTGAAAATGCGCCGGTTGCCAGATAATGGTATACCACAAACACACCGCAAGACACAGCTAACAGCAAAAATACAGCACTGATTATACCAAAGACGCGCGTCGGTCTGTAATCCCGGTATGCCCGAAGAATTATGAGTAAACTGCTCCAGCAGTGTTTCCATAGATTTTCCGTCAGCCGGCTTTTACCGACTTTGCGAACGCCTTTTACTTTTACCGGCAACTCAACAATCCGCAGGCCACGAAAAGCCAAATCAAGTATAACCTCATGTGTATATGTGTGCCCCCCCAGCAGGGTTGCCCGCAGAGCTGCGTCTCGGCTGTATGCTCTGAAGCCACATGAAACATCACGCAGCTTTTGACTGGTCAGCTTGCTCACAACATTAGCACCTACCTGATTGCCCCATTTCTTTATCCACGGCATCTTGGGAATCAAATCAGAGTCTGCGAACCTGCTGGCGGTAACCATGTCAGCTTGTCCCCGGATAATCGGCTCGATTAGTTTCGGGATATCTTGAGGGTTAAACTGACCATCGCCATCGATATTAACAATGATATCAGCACCAAGTCCAAGCGCCCTGCTGAGCGCTTCCCTGAAGGCAGCTCCCAGACCCCTGTTATGACTGAAACTGATAACCCTTGCCCCTGCCTGAGCCGCTACCTTGGCTGTATCGTCGGTGCTGCCATCATTTATTACCACAACATCAATATTACGAACTCCGGAAATATCTTTCGGTATATCGCCGATTACCTGCGCCACGGTGGCAGCTTCATTAAAGGCCGGAATAGTTACAACCACTGAAACCGGTTCCCTGTGATTCATTTTTACTGCCCCATAAAGTAAAAATCCAAAATATCCTGCAAGCTCATGAAGACATCATACCAGAAGATATATCCAACCTGCAACACTGTTATATAGCAGATAGGCGAAATAAAACCTGAACCGGCCTTACTAAAACTTCCGGGAATCAGGATAGTTACGGCTACAAAACCCATCTGGCCGCCACCCTATCTTCACAGCTAAAATCCTGGATTGTATAATCCTCCAATATAAGGCATTGTTAACCGTCCGAAAAAACTCTAATTTAGCTGGGAAACAGCGTCATTTTGAGTATCAGTGTTTTATAGCAGCAGACAGGTACAAATAGTTTCACAATTTTCACTATCCTGTTATACACCGTAGTTTTAAGGAAATTTTGCAGGATTACTTTTTCGCTGCTTAATCGATGATTGTCACTTCTGCGCAATAAATCCTGAGAAAAGTTGAAAAAGCAGCAATCTTGAGCCCTGGATTTTACAAGTTTATTCTTGACGGACAAACACAAATAGGTTTTATTTGTGAATGCGGTCGAAAAACAGATTAGTAAGCTGACCGTTACAGCTTACGAATAAGTAGCATGCGTATTTTAAGGACAGTCAAAGAGAATTTATCATAAGTTATTTTGGAAAGGATTGAACGATGCGAACCATCAAACTTTTAGCGGTTTTTCTTGTGTGTGTTTGTCTTTTGTTGCTAAATGGCTGCAATTCGGAGCTAAAGGACCTCAGGATCCAGAACGATACACAACGCAAGCAAATAGCAGACCTCAGAAGCCAGGCGCAGAGTACCACCCTGCAACTCGAGCAATTGCAAAGGCAACTTGCCGCATCTAAGGACAAAGGTTCCGTAGAGCAAGAAGCCCTGCAACAAAAAATCACCGCACTTGAACAAGACCTGGCGAAAAAGAACGAACTGATTGCCTCAATGCAAAACAAGTTGCTTTACGGAGGAGCACCACTGCCGGTTGAGCTTAGCACTATGCTCGAGGATTTTGCCAAAAACCAGGAAATGGTCACCTACGACCCAAACCGAGGAATAGTGAAATTCAAGAGCGATTTGCTTTTTGAAAAGGGCAGTGACATGGTGGCATCTGAGGCGGTCCAGGTTGTTAAATCGCTTTGTGGAATTTTGAATTCCGAACAGGGCAAAAAATTTGATATTATTATAGCCGGCCACACTGATGATATTCCTATTCTAAAGCCTGATACCCGCCAGAAACATCCGACCAACTGGCACTTGTCGGCTCACAGAGCAATATCCGTACTGGATATAATGGCAGGAAATAAAATAGACTCGAAAAGAATAAGCATACGAGGTTTTGGTGAATATCGGCCGATTGTGCCGAACGAACCTAACAAGAAAGGCAATCCACAAAACAGACGAGTCGAGATTTACATCGTCCCTGAAGGAATGTGATATCTTGTCAATGGTGACACTTGCCTTTGCAGGTGTAACATTGTTATTACCGCACAAGCAGGAAACACAGGTCACAAAATACGACAATGGTAGAACGCACGTTAATTATCATCAAGCCGGACGCAGTCCAGAGGCATTTAGCTGGCGAAATAATCAGGCGATTTGAGAAAAAGGGCTTTAAGCTCGTTGTCGCAAAATTTATGCAAATCTCAAAAGAACTGGCCAGCCAGCTCTATGCCATCCATCGCAGCAAACCATTTTACCAAGGCCTAATAAAATATACCACTTCAGCACCAGCAATTGTAATGGTCTGGGAAGCGGAAGGTGTTATAGATATGGCACGCAAAATGATGGGTGCTACTTTCGGCTATGAAGCCCAGCCGGGCACTATCCGTGGCGATTTTAGCTGTTCCGGAAGACACAATCTTGTTCACGGGTCAGATAGCCCTGAATCGGCCCAGCAGGAAATAACGCTATTCTTCAGCCCTGATGAAATCATCGATTACAAATTAGCTGACGCAGACTGGCTATACGGCAAAAATAGTTAGAGCAAAACTATCAGAGCACCACTTCTCTACGCATATTAACAAAATCAGAGAATTTTCTTGCATTTTAGCGTCCAATAATGTATAATAATCACAATCTTAATGTCAGGAGGGCGTTTTTAACGGAGATAAGGAGGTTTCCTTAAGTTATGACTATTTTAGAGGTATGCGCGGAAACTGCAAACTGGCTTTAGATAAAAAGGAGATGTGATGAAAAGGAGAGTTATTGCGGGGGTGATATTCGTATTTCTCTTCACTACAACTTCCCTTGGTGGGCTAATGACGGAAATTCATTATGAGACGGCTGACCTTGGCTCAGGCAGGTGGCAGTATACTTATGAGGTAACCAATATCAGCTTGACGCCTGCAATCAAGGAATTTACTATCTGGTTTGATTACGGGCTTTATGATAATCTGGCCATCGAGACGCTCGACCCGCCTGCGAGTGATTGGGATGAACTCATTATCCAACCGGAACCGGTTTTGGGAGACGATGGCTACTATGATGCCCTTGCTTTAGGTGTGGGTATCGGTATTGGCGAGACAGTTAGCGGATTTGCCATTAGTTTCGATTGGCTTGGTGCCGGCCAGCCGGGGCCGCAGTTCTATGAAATTGTCGATCCTGTAACGTTCGTAACTATCGATTCAGGCTATACCGTGCTGATACCGGAGCCGGCAACTTTGCTTTTCCTCGCCTTAGGCGGGTTGATTTTGCGAAGGAAAAGAATTAGCCACAAAGGCACTAAGTCACTAAAACTATAATATATTTATTTTTTTTCTTTCTGCCTTTGCGTCTTCGTGGCAAAAAACCCAAAAAGAGGGAGCGAAAATGAAAGGGAAAATAAACTTGAAAGCCTTCCTGGCATTGACCGTTTTAATGGTGTCAGGCTTAACAGCAGAGCACACCTGGGGGAAATATGGCGGTGGTAGCGGAACTGCGAACGACCCATATCTGATTTACACACATGAACAAATGAACGCTGTCGGCCTGCATCCTGAAGACTGGGACAAACATTTTAAGCTTATGGAAAACATCGACTTGGCTTGCTATACAGGCACAGAGTTTAATATCATTGAGACATTCACGGGCGTTTTTGATGGTGATAACCATGAAATAAAGAATTTTAACTACCAAACTGGGTATATAACCGGAGTGGGAATTTTTGGCCGTCTGAGCGGCAACGGTGAAATTACGAATTTAGGTTTAAGAGATATTAATATCAGCATAAGGAATGGTTGGTCTGGTTCTCTTGTAGGAGAAATAACAAGCGGAACTGTATCTCGTTGTTATGCGATTGGTGGTTTGTTCACAAGTTCTCGTCCTTGCTCACACATTGGTGGTCTTATTGGTGTTAACAAAGGTAGTGTCAGGGATTGTTACGCCGACGTAAAAGTTGTTGGAAGTAACCGAGAGGATAATGTTTTATATGGGTCTTGTGGTTGTCTTATCGGTTATAATTATGGTATTGTTTCAAACTCTTATGCAATAGCTGATATAAAAGTAACTGGGGATTATAATACATTCGGAACTGGGGGGTTAGTTGGTACAAATAGTGGCGGTTACATTTCGAATTGTTATACGTCTGGAACTGTTGCAGGAGTAACACGTGTGGGCGGTCTAGTAGGAGATAACGCCTCAGGTACAATTAGTGAATGTTTTTCTATTGCCACAGTTGTTCAAGAGCAAGATTTAGGTACCGACCATGGCGTCTTGGTGGGAGCAAACAATGGAACAATTCGTTCCTCTTACGCTTCAGGTAATGTTGTTGGATCTAGTAGCAACATCGGTGGTTTAGTCGGACGAAATGGGTACTACGCATTTGGGGCGATTCCATGCGGAAGAATTGAAGAATCATATGCAACTAGCAATGTTAAAGGTTATCAATGTGTTGGTGGATTAGTTGGGCTGAATTCTGGCTTAAGCAGTGATTATAAAGGCGCGATATCCAAATCTTACAGTATGGGTAATGTTGAAGGTAGTCATTCTGTTGGTGGATTGGTAGGAGAAAGCGATAGTGCGATTATTTCTGATTCCTATTCAAAAAATTCCGTAATAGGCAGTTCTCGGGTTGGAGGTTTAGTTGGTACCATCACTGCTGCTGTCGGAACAACTGGAGATTGTGTCTCTCGTTGTTATTCAGTGGGTAGTGTTAAAGGTAGTAGTTCAGTTGGTGGATTAGTTGGATATAGATATTGGACACCGGTAAGAGATTGCTTTTGGGATGTTAACAGCAGCGGAATAGATACGAGTGCTGCTGGAACCATCAAAACAACACCAGAAATGCAAATGGAAGGTACGTTTACTTCCGCGGGCTGGGATTTTACCACACCAATCTGGACTATTAAGGATAACAATTATCCCCGTTTATGGTGGGAAGAAAACATACTATATGTACCTGGTCACTATCCCACTATTCAGTCTGCTATAGATGCTGCAGTCGATGGCGATACGATTATTGTTGCCCCGGGTACATACTATGAGAATATCACATTCGACGGTAAGAATATAACCGTTAGGTGTATCGATCCGGACAATTCGAGCATAGTAGCCCGCACAGTCATCAATGCTAATGGCTCTGGCAGTGTCGTGACCTTTAACAAAGGCGAAAGTCGAAACGCGATACTGACCGGTTTTACCATAACTGGTGGCAGTGGGACAGCAATTGATGCTTTAAATTACGATGGAGGTGGTATTTATTGTTACCAGTCTTCACCAACCATCAAGCGTAATGTGATTACGGCTAATCACTGTCCACCGACATGGTCCTGGGATAATGGATGTGGTGGCGGCATCTTCTGTAGGCAATCCCAGGCACAGATTGCATACAATGTAATAAAGGAAAATGAAGCAGTTTTTGGTGGAGGCATATTATCTGTTGAGGGCAGCGACTCGATCACGAATAATTTGGTATACGATAATTCAGGAGAAATCGGAGGTGGTGGGTTAGTGTATGGAGGTAGGTTTGTCAACAATACGGTTGTTAATAACCGTGCGTCGTGGGAAGCTGGAAACCTTGGGATAGGCACAGGTTCAAAAATACTGCTTGCTAATAATATAATATGCCAAGGTTATGCTGCTCAGATGGGAAGTGGCATATATTGGTATCGACCGGACGAGTATAATTCGATAATTTATAACAATGTTTGGGGTAACTTTGGAGAGCAGTATTACGGACTGCCCGATCAAACAGGTGTTAATGGGAATATTTCCCAGGTTCCACTGTTTGTGAGGCCCATAAGTCATGATTATCATTTGCGGCCGGAGTCGCCGTGTATTGATGCGGGCGACCCGAATTCTTATTTCGGCATGGAGCCGGAGCCGGACGGCGGAAGGATAAATATGGGGGCTTACGGAAATACGCCGGAGGCCACCTGTAAAGGCGGCCTGGTCCTGCAATCCTACAACCTCGTAAATAAAACCCGCGTCGGCAGAACGGAATTCGAATATGTCTATACTATGACGCTGAATAATAACAGCACTCAGGCCGTTTCAAATGTCGTCGTTGAGCTGCTCGATGCCTCGGATAACGTTACAATATTAGACCCGGATGTAAGTTTTGCATATATAGCAGCGGGAGAATCGGCAGTAAGCGATGATGCATTTAACATTCGTGTCGATAGGTCGGTTCCGGTGGACGTTACCATTATAAGCTGGCTTGCGACTTATGAATACGCAGGAGGCGGCGGAACAGGGCACACGACATTTACAACAGCCATTCCTTTAGATGAAATCACCGCTGATATAATTGCTGACGGCGAGGTTAACTTTGATGACTTGGCGGTATTAGCTGAGCAATGGCTGGGCCCGCCGGGGGACCCTTCAGCCGATATTGCACCTCAGCCGGATGGTGATAACATTGTGAACTTCCTTGACTTTGCGCTATTCGCAGAAAACTGGTGTCTTTAGTTGATTATTGATAATTTGAGATTGCCGTGCTCGGCTGTGCCTCCTTCGCAATGACAGCTTTTGTTATTTTTAATTTTTTCTACGTTCCCTGCCGTAAGAAAGTAAGAAAATCACAAGCGGAATTGAGAACAAAACCTCCCAGTAAAACCGGGCTAAATAACCGTAGATAAGCAGCTTGCTATTTGTGGGGGCTTTTAGTATCTTGGCGCTATGGATACCGAACATTCGCAATACGACTGTAAAGGCAAGGTCTTGTCTATTATTCGGCAGCTATACGGTCTTTTGGCTGTCCGGGCCTACAGCGTCATTATACTCGGCGCGCTATTTTGTACCCTGGTGGTAAAATTATTTCATTCCTGGCGGACGGAACTTCTCAATGAATACTTCAGCTGGGTATTTTCCGATATCTCTGCACTTTTGGGTATAGAGGTTGTCCTTGCGTTAGCTTGTTTTCAATGGCCTCGAAGATGGGTTATCCGAGTAGCCACGATTGTTGCAGCTATTGTGTGCACATGGTCGGTTATGAACGCCGGCTGGTTGATAAGAACAGGAACACAAATAATGCCCACGGTGCTACTGCCGTTATTTCGGGACCCCTTAAATTCGCTGGGCATGGTTAGTGTTAATCTTATAAAGATGCCAAAGGCGGCTTTTGCCCTGCTCGGGCCGAGCGCTATCGCTCTTTCCTTTTTCTTCTACGTATTGGCAAGGCCGAAGCTGCCTGATTACAACCGCAAACGCTTCATCAAAAGGATTATTGTTTCTTTCGTCATAATCATTGGCGTATCAGTTGCCCGCGGGGCCGTGGTCAGGCGCGGGTCACCACAAATAATTTCAGCGGGACTCCGCTACAACAGCCATATACGAGCTATAGAAAGTTTATTTTTATCCGATTACAGGCCGCTACCAAATCCCAAGCGAAAGATACCTCATTTTGACGAGATAAGAATTGAATTGAACCCACAACGTGTAAACCCCGTTAGAAACAATATCGATAAATTGGGAGACACATCTTCGCTTCAGACTTCTAACGGGGTAAATCACAATGTAGTCATAGTCATCCTTGAGGGCATTCAATACGGCTACACTTCGCTGGCAAACAAACAAAATAATCTAACACCCTTCCTTGCGACATTTGCCGAGCAGGGAGTCGAATTTGTAAACGCTCGCTCAACAGTGACCCATACGACCAAGGCGCTGTTTGCTCTTTTAACCGGCCGATTCCCCTCAGCATCGCAGGATATTGCCGAGGCGGTTCCTGCAACAAAGCCCTATTTGGGTTTTGCGACAATTCTTAAGAGTCAGTTGAATTTTCGAACGGCATTTTTTCAATCGGCCAAGGGAAACTTTGAATCCCGGCCAAGCCTAGTCTATAACCTCGGCTTCGACAAGTTCTGGGCCCGAGATGATTTGGATGACCCTAACAGCTTTCTGGGCTATCTGGCCTGCGATGAATTTTCGATGTTAGCGCCTATTACCGAATGGATAAAAGCTGATGAAAAACCGTTTTTACTGACGATTCTTTGCTCGGTTTCCCACGACCCTTATGTGGTTCCGCAGTGGTTTACCGAGCCAGCCAAAGAACCAGTGGAACGCTATAGGCAGGTGGTTTCTTACACTGATAAATTTTTGGCTGCGCTCGATTCAGAGCTTGCCAAACTAAATCTTACAGACAAGACCATTTTTTGTATTATAGGGGACCACGGTGAAGCATTTGGTGAGCACGGCCTGCACGGCCACGAATGGATAGCTTTTGATGAGGTTCTACGCACACCTTTTTGCTTACGTGCTCCACTTTTGGTAAAACCTGCAGAAAAGATTACAGAGCCAGTCAGCTCTGTAGATTTGACGCCAACCTTGCTGACACTTTTAGGCTTCGATACCAGTAGTGCCGGATTTGACGGCGCTAATGCACTCGGTCGTATGCCGGACAACCGTAACGTGTATTTCTCAGGGTGGTTGCAGCAGGGTCCCGCGGGCTTTGTAAAAGGCAGCAGGAAATTCATATATAATCCGGCAGACAAAATAGCAACCGCCTACGAGTTGAGCACTGACCCACTTGAACAGGATAGGATTGAACTGGACAAGCAGGAGTCTGAGAGAATTGTTAACGAGATTGTATCGTGGCGGAAAAACAGCATTTTTCGAATCGACCAACAACGAACCGGCAAAAAAATACTCTTCGCTTGCTGGCTCTGCCGCTGGACTGATCGGGTCTGCTCTGCAAAATATGACAAGAAATAATATAAGAGAACATGAGCAACAACTTGCTGCTTGATGCTCGTAGGTTGCAGTTCATTAATCAAGAATCAAATCACAAGTTACGGTTTATTCTTCTATTAACCTGCTATTTCCTTTCTAATCTGTTTATTTTGTTCACAGAGACGTTGTTTTTTGTAAACATAAGGCGAATCTCTCTGTTGCTTAATAAATTACGTTAGTAAATATGTAAATATGGGTAGAATGGGAATAATTGGTGTTGACAAAAAACAACATCCTGTTAAAAGACGACACTCTTCTTTTCTTGGAAAGCAAAGAACACATAAATGCGTAACTGTTTTTACTATAAGTCATTAAAAAAGAGTGCGGAGTTTTCTATCGATTATTTTTTGCTGTTGGCATATTTTTTGCGAACTTAATGATGATTTTGCTCTTTAAAAAACGACATTGGGCGGAACATCCTAAAAACCTAATGAAAAGAGGAGGACGATGGGTCCGCCCGATTTCGGAAGGAACCAAAATTGGCATAGTCGGTACTGAAATCTGGCAGAGCCAATTTTGTTAACAATATGTTGTTGGGCCGTGTCGGAGGAGGCACGGCCTTGTTTTTTTGCGCAAAATTTTTCCTATCAATACACAAACATTACCATAAAGAACATTTCTGATTTTTGGAGGGTTAATTTTTGCTACCCAATGCCAGTTTCAGGGTGTATAATTAAAACCATTATGGAGCGTGCGGTTTATAGAATTATAGATGCTAATTTTAATCGCGCACGGGAGGCGATTAGGATAATAGAGGAATTTTGCAGATTCGCTTTGAACAGCGGCCCATTTTCTGAACGTGCTAAACAGCTTCGACATGACCTTTCTTCGGCTATTAACAAACTTGACGCCGGTCGGCTCATCTCAAGCAGAGATACACTTGGCGATGTCGGCATCGGCAAAACTGTCGAAAAACAGCTTACACGCAACAATTTAATCGACTGTTTTACCGCATCGTGTAAACGCCTTCACGAGGCGTTGCGAGTATTAGCTGAGATGATGCAAACATTAAACAAGCCCGTTGCTGAAACAGTTGAAAACCTTCGATATCAGGCCTATACACTCGAAAAAGATATCGTTCTTTTTAGCGAGCCGGCTGAGAAATTCAAACGGATTGGGCTGTATGTGATAATCAGCAGTAATTTGCCAGCGGATGTTATTTCCTTAGCTCACAAATGCGCTGTCGGCGGTGCTGATTGCATTCAACTGCGTGCAAAGGATATTAATGACGATAAACTTTTCGCCCTTGCTGTTGAATTTGTGAAAGTTTGCAAGGCCGCGAATGTCATAAGCATAATCAACGACCGTATTGATATCGCAGTTGTTGCCAGTGCTGATGGAGTTCACCTTGGCCAAAATGATTTGCCTGTTGAACAAGTCCGCAAGCTGCAGTTAGCACCGCTGATTATTGGTAAAAGTACACATTCGCTCGAACAATTGCGTAGTTCCTGCGATGAGTATCCTACATACGTGAGCTTAGGACCTGTATTTTCTACAAGCACCAAGCCAACTGCTGAACCGGTCGGATTAAAGTATGTCAGGCAGGCAGTAGAACAACTGACCGATACCGGAATCGGTAATGTCGCTATCGGCGGAATAACGCTGGAAAATGTTGAAGACGTATTGAATGCCGGTGCTGGGGCTATCGCGGTTTGTTCTGCAGTGACCGAAGTCAAAGACCCATCGACAGCATGCCGAGCGCTAAAAGAAAAAATTGCCGCCTTTAAGCAAAAATAATCTCAAAATCTATGATTAGCATTGCGTCTGCATAACACCAAAAGCCTGCTGTGCAATTCTTTGACTTTATAGCCACTTACCATTCAATGAATAAAACAGCATTTTTAACAAACAATGGGCTTTTAAGAAGGAGTATTTGCTTGCATATAAAAGAAAACCCTACAAGAATTATCCACTAACGACACAATCTTCTAATAAAATTCTGCAAATTTTAGATAATCAGGGTAGATAGTCAGGTTTTCAGCCGCCTGTCAAAAAAGATTTTGTAGTGCTATTTTGCCAACAAATCCAAGTCTCCTACTAACAACAAGTTACGGAACACAAGTTTTGATTTTAGATAGATGCAAGATAGGATGATAGGAGATACTACAAGCTTCGCCTAATATTCTAACCTTCGACGAAAATAGGCGGAATTTGAGTTATCAACAGGTTATCCACAAAGACCAAAACACTTGTAAAGACCAATTTTTCTATTATTTTAGCGGTTAAATAATATACAAAAAAACACTGAAGGGTTGTAAGTATTTGTCAACACAGATTATAAATAAAATAGCAATGGAGTAAAAAATTTGATATTTTAGTTTTCGAATAGCATTAAGATAACGGGTAGTGAGCAAAGAAATTTAATCCTGAATCTACTGCCAGGAAAGGTCCAATCTATGAGAAGTCCTTTGATTACTATCGGCGAATCAATTCACGCTTCAATCCCTGATACAGGTAAAATAATGAAGCAGTTGGCGGAACTCGGTCCTGATGCATATTTGGCATCAAGCGAGCCGTTGAATTATATCAGGAAGCTAATCGAATCGCAGGCAACCGAGGGTGCCGATTACATAGCTGTTAATCTCGATGCCTTCGGCGAGGATGAGCCGCAGGTTACTGTTGATATGATGGTCGAGTACGTCCGGCTGGTCCGCAAGTGGAGCAATGGTGTGCCAATTTGCATCGACAGCAGTAATGATGACGTTCTAATTGCCGGCTTGAAAGAGTGGTACAATTGCAAAAAACAAGTCAAACAGCCACTTATCAATTCGGTCAAGATATATACGGTGGATAAAATACTGCCGCTGAAAAAGGAATACGACTTTGCGTTTGTCGGGCTTCTGGTCAGCGAAGAGACGCCCACCGGTCCAGGCGGCTCACATTCTGTCGATGAGCTGTACCGCCTGGCAAAGCAGATTTTTGATGTTGCGGTCGGGCAATATAAATTTAAGCCGGAGCAGATTTTCTTTGACTCAACCGTATTTCCCCTGGCGATAGATATGCCGATGGAGCCGAATGTGCCGGGTTATACCTACAGGGCATTTGAGACAATAAAGAAGATCAAAAGTGACCCAAAAATGAAAGGTGTGCATTGTTCACTTGGAATAAGTAACTGCATGCGAGACCTGCCGGGGCGAAAGGTGGGGGTCTGCCGAGCTTATCTGGCGAAGGCAATGGAATACGGCCTTGACGCTGCCATTGTGAATGTTGCACATCACTATGGGCATGTTGAGCCGGCGGCGGAACTGCTGGAGCTGGTTGATGCCTATGCAAAGATGGACGGCTCGGCTGAAAGATTGAATAAAGCAATGGAGTTAATGGGTAAATTTTGCAGAGAAACAAGAAAGACTGTCAACTAAATAACCTAACCTAACCGATATTATACGTGAAAATAGGTAAGTGGGGTACCATTTTGAACTAAACATCGAAATCACGGATGAGAAACAGATTCCAGCGAACCAATTCCATATTTCACTTCATCGGGGACCTGCTTGAGATATTAGGATTAATTCTTCTGTTCCCACTTATAGTCGTTATTGCCTATTGGGGTAAAAACGGCGATGGCTGGCGTACCGTATCTGCTTTTGCAATTGCATCAGTAATTTCGTTTTTTGTTGGCTTGGCCCTGCGGAAGATATTTAAGTCCGAAGAGCTTGATACGACGGGCTCTATGCTGATGTGCTCTTTGGGCTGGATTTTTGCTTCGGCAGTGGGAGCTTTGCCTTTCATAATAGGCATCGGCTCCGGCTGGCTCAATGCCTACTTTGAAGCAATGAGCGGATTTACCACCACCGGAATAACCCTCTTTTCCGGGCTGGATGATATGCCGAGAAGTATCCTTTTTTGGCGGTCGATAACGCAGTGGCTTGGAGGGATAGGGATTCTATCTTTTTTCTTAATAATAACTTTCAGAGGCAGCGGCACTCATCATATCTTCGGAGCTGAGAGCCACAAGATTTCATCAGGCAGACCGGCCCCCGGAATGTACAACACATTGAAGATACTGTGGGGGATATATGCGATGTTTACCCTGCTGGCGGCGGTTGTGCTTACTATTGAAAAGATGCCGTTGTTTGATTCTGTCTGCCACGCTCTGTGCACCTTGTCAACCGGCGGCTTTTCGCCTCACGACAGCAGCATAGAATTCTACCGCTTAACAGGACATCCGAATTACAAGCTTATTGAATATACTCTCACTTTTTTGATGATGCTCGGCGGAATAAATTTTCTGGTCCATTACAGAGTTCTGACGAAAGATTTCAAAGCGCTCTGGGACAATCTCGAAATACGCTACTGGTGGCGTCTTATTGCGGCTTTCACGGTTATTATAATGATTGACCATATCTGCAAAACAGGTGCATTAAAGGCTGTATTTACAAGAGGTACCGCTGTCAATTTAGGCGAGGTGGAACAGACATTTCGTTACAGTATATTCCAGGTGATTTCAGTTCTGACAACGACAGGTTTTGGGACAAAAGACATCGGCTCCGAGTTTTTTGGTGCGATATCCAGGCAGCTGTTTTTGGTTATGATGGTCATCGGCGGCTGTGTCGGCTCAACCGGCGGGGGGTATAAGGTTTTGCGAATTGCCATATTAAACCGGCTGATGTTCAGGGAGCTTTTTAAGGTCAGAGCCTCGAAGAATACATCAACAGGTTTAGTTATTGACCACAAGATAGTTCCCGATAAGGAGATACAACGGGTGGCTGCATTGTTTTTTGCGTGGATAGCCCTTTTAGTAATTGGCGGCGGGATTACCGCTTTATTTTCGAATCACGGCACTTTAAAATCCTTTTCAGGAATGTTTTCCGCGTTAGGTAATATTGGTCCTTGCTATATCTCTGTGCAGGATATGATAAATATACATCCTGTTATCAAAGTGACATATATTTTCGGAATGCTGGCAGGGAGATTGGAAATACTGCCGGTACTACTGCTTTTTAGCAGAAAGGCCTGGAGATAAATATTAAGCGAGTCAAAATAATAAATGTTTTGCCATATTGGAGGTATTAGAAAATGTACATTGTAGTTGCCGGCGGCGGAATTGTTGGGGGACAGTTGGCACGCAGGATGCTGGAAAACAAACATGATGTCATATTGATAGACCCCAGAAAAGAGGTTTGTGATAAGCTCTATGCGGAAACCGGAGTAGTTGCGGTCAATGGCAGCAACACCAACATTGAAGTTCTGAAGGAAGCTGGTGTTACAAAGGCGGATGTTGTAATTTGTGCAACACCCCATGATGCTGATAATCTTGTTTGTGCGATACTGTCTAAGAGCTTGGGTGTTTCGAATATCATAGTAAGAATGAGAGACCCAGAGTACGAGAATGCCTATAGAGAGGCGGGTGTAAACAGAATTGTTCGCGTAACAGATTTGTTGGTTAACCAAATATTAATGGAGATAGAGCATACCAAAGTACGAAGAATAAGGACAATAGGAGGAGGAAGGGCGAATATTTTTATGGTAGTTGTTCCCCAAGGAGCCAAAGTTGCCGGACAAAGCATTAAAGATATCTCGAAAAACCCGGATTTTCCTCAGGAATGTATTTTCATTGCGACATATAATCAGGAAAAAGAAGAATTTTCAATTCCCAAAGGAGCACAAGTTATCAATGAAGGGGATGAGCTATTCTTAATTTCGAAGGCGGAGAATATTAAAGCAATAGCAGATATTCTGACCTTCCAAAACGTGACCTGATATTGTCACACAATACATTGCCAGGGCAGTAATATTGTTTGACTTTGAGTGAAATATCATCTTGAAAATATCCTCTTTACCCATTATTTTATCAGTCACGCCCAAAAGGACGTGCTCTTAGTGCATAACTAAACTGCGCTTGATGAAAGTTGCTCAAAATAACACTCTATTTCAGGAGTAAGCAAATGGAAGATAAAAAAGCAGACCTGGCCGGCCCGGGTATCGGTGACTATGCCGAATTAGATAAAATCCTGCCGAAAGATTATAACTCGCTGCTTACCCCAAAGGAAACGCAGCTTGCTACCTACGCTGTAAAAGATTACATCGAGGAGAATCTTTGCAAAGAACTTAACCTGATTCGTG
The DNA here is from genome assembly GCA_964440735.1 of uncultured Pirellulales bacterium. GTDB lineage: Bacteria > Planctomycetota > Phycisphaerae > Sedimentisphaerales > Anaerobacaceae > CAZBWE01. The sequence goes on along the minus strand of CAYTTK010000050.1, from coordinate 2,136 downwards.
TCACTGTTCCTTTGATTGTGGATGTTGAGAGTGGTGTTAATGATTACCTTGACCGTGACGGCTCACGCACCCCAATCGGCTTTCACATTTCAAACGACCACAACAAGAACCCCATCGATGCCGAAGTCGTGCAGGCCGCCACCAAGTGGAAACGTATGGCCTTAAAGCAGTTCGGTATGGAAGTTGGCGAAGGTCTGCTAACCGATATGCGGGCAGTTCGAAAGGATTACTTCCTCGACAACGACCATAGTGCTTACGTGGACCAGTGGGACTGGGAGCTGGCCATAACCAAAGAGCAGCGCAACTTGAAATTCCTACGCGAAGTAGTAGAGAAAATATGGAAGGTTCTCAAAGGAGCTGAGACCCACGTCCAGAAAATGTTTCCCCAGCTCAAAACCGACAAATACCCCAACCTGCTTGATGAGCTAACCTTTATCCACGCTGAAGAGATACTTGACAGATACCCTGATATGCCCCGAAAGCAGCGCGAAACCACCATCGTGCAGGAATATCCCGCCATCTTTATAATCGGCATCGGCTGGGTGCTCAAGGACGGCTACCCACACGAGATGAGAGCAGCAGACTACGATGACTGGGTAACAGAAACCACGTCCGAGGATGGAAGGCCAATGCACGGTCTAAACGGCGATATCCTCGTCTGGAATCCCATCACCAAACGGCGACATGAGCTGACATCTATGGGCATTCGCGTTAATCCTGAGACGTTGAAAAAGCAACTGGAAATTTCAGGCCAGCTTGATTTTCTAAAATTACCATACCACCAGGCCATTACCAACAACGAGATTCCCCTGAGCATCGGGGGCGGCATCGGCCAATCCCGAACGTTTATGCTTCTTTTGAAAAAAGCCCACATCGGGGAAGTCAGCGCTACTGTTTGGCCCAAAATACTAAAAAATATGTGCAAAAAGAAAAACATCCATGTTATAGAATAACAAGTGTTTTACACTTGACTGGGTGGACAAGACCTTGTAAAAGAGAATTCTCAGCCTGTTGACTTAAAGAAGAGCATATAGAAGGGAGTCATATATTATGGCAAAAACACAGAAAACTCCAGAAGCCCCAGAAAACTCCGGTGGCGGTGACCAGCCGCAACAACCCAGCGAGCAAATCAGTAAAGACGCCCGTACCTGGGCGATGTTGTGTCATTTACTGGCTATTTTTACCGGCTTTATAGCACCACTGGTCATTTGGCTGGTTAAGAAAGATGAGGACCCATTTGTCAATAACCATGGCAAAGAGTCGCTGAATTTCCAGATTACCGTTTTTATTGCTATGTTTGTCTCGGGGCTATTGACTTTTGCGTGTATAGGTTTCTTGCTGATGCCGGCAGTGTGGATTGTTGATATCATCTTCTGCGTTATCGCTACGCTAAAGGCAAACAACGGCGAACTCTATCGATACCCGGTGAGCATCCGGTTCATTAAGTAAATTTAGTAAGCTTACCAAAATCGCAGGGTAAAGCTCGGGGTTAAATATTTGCTTCGCCCGCCTAAGGGTGGACTTGAGATGATAACGGCGATTGCTCTTCGCTCTTGCCAATTTGCTGCCCTCTGGATATTATATCTTAAATGGCAGCAAAATCGCGCAAGAGTAAAAGCCAGCAACAACCCAAAACAGTTAATAAAAAGGCCTATCGAAATTTCGAGCTTATCGAGAAGTTCGAGGCGGGTCTGGAACTGTTAGGCACGGAGGTAAAATCGCTGCGGGCTGGACAAGCCGACCTTGACGGTTCATACGCAAGGATAGAAAATAACGAGTGCTGGCTGGTCGGTGCAAAGATTACTCAGTACAAACAGGCCGGTGGAACTGAACATAACCCAACCAGAAAGAGAAAGCTGCTGCTGCATAAGCACGAAATCCACAAGATAAAAATTAAGCTTGAGCAGCGGGGCTTTACTCTTGTGCCCCTGCAGATTTACTTTAATGACAGAGAATTTGCAAAAGTAGAACTGGCTCTTGCCAGAGGCAAAAGACAATATGATAAACGAAGAGCTATTGCTGAGCGACAGCAAAGAAAAGATGTCGATAGAGATATGAAAAAGTTCCGAGGGAAAAAGTAACTAATTAACTCAAACTGACCGATTTTAGGCCGCGAGGAGTTTTTCCAGGCGACGA
>CAYTTK010000049.1:9759-17531 GCA_964440735.1 uncultured Pirellulales bacterium | reverse complement strand
GCCAGAACCCAGTTCCTTCGCGATATGGGTTCCTGCATGTCGCCGTTTAATGCCTTTTTGTTCTTGCAGGGTCTTGAAACCCTGCATTTGCGGATGCCTCGCCACAGCGAAAACGCCCTCAAACTCGCACAATGGCTACAAGAACAAAAGCAGGTTACCTGGGTAAATTACCCTGGCCTTCAATCACATCCGGATTATAAATTGGCCAAAAAATACCTGCCAAATGGCCAGGGGGCTATCCTCGGCTTTGGTATAAAAGGCGGGAAAGAAGCGGGTATTAAGTTTATAAATAGTGTCAAATTAGCCAGTCATCTTGCCAATATCGGCGATAGCAAAACCCTCGTAATTCACCCTGCAAGCACAACGCATCAGCAGTTGACGGAAAAAGAACAGCTTGCAGCCGGCGTAACTAATGATTATATTCGTGTTTCCGTAGGAACCGAGCACATTGACGATATAATTGCCGACTTCGAAAATGCTTTGAAAGCAAGCCAGAAATAAAGAATAACCGAATTTAAAAAATGTTTTGTAAGAAAGGAAAAAATAATTTTACTTTTTGATAGGTAATTTTGATGTTTGATTTTTGATATTTGCATTTTTATGCGAGCTACGAGTCACGAGCGACGAGGAACGAGAATATGTGGGATTATACTGAAAAACTGAAAGACCATTTCTTCAACCCTCGAAACGTCGGAGAGATTGAAGATGCCGATGGTATCGGCGAGGTTGGTTCTCTGGCCTGTGGTGATGCCTTGAAACTCACATTCAAGCTCGATAAAAAAGGCAGAATTGCTCATGCAAAGTTCAAGACCTTCGGCTGTGCCAGTGCAATCGCCACCTCATCGGTTTTAACCGAGATGATAAAGGGTATGTCTCTCGATGAAGCCGCCAGGGTAACCAATAAGGATATTGCCGATTATCTCGGAGGCTTGCCTGAGCAGAAGATGCACTGCTCTGTTATGGGCAGAGAAGCTCTCGAAGCTGCTATTGAAAATTATAAAGGCGGAGGAAAGAAAAAGCACGAGCTCGAGGGCAACATCATCTGCACCTGCTTCGGAGTAACAGACAAGGAAATTGAACGAGTCATAGTAGAAAACAATCTTACGACGGTAGAGCAGGTGACAAATTACTGCAAAGCAGGCGGCGGCTGCGGCGGCTGCCAGGGTGAAATCGAAAAGCTCATCGAAAAAATCCAGGTCGATAAAATAAAACAGCCTATTGTAACTGTACCTCGCAGGGGAGAAAAGCTGACCAACATCCAGAAGATTCAGTTGATTCAGCAGACAATCAATGAGCAGATTCGTCCTGCCCTGCGCGCTCACGGCGGCAATATCGAGCTGATTGACGTCGAAGGCAATAAAGTCATCGTTGCCTTTCGTGGAATGTGTGCTCAGTGTCGCCTGACCGAGTTTACTATGAAGGACGTCGTCGAAGCCAAGTTGAGGGAGTTTGTCTCCAAAGACCTTTTCGTTGAAGAGGACAAGGATTCCGCTCAGGAACCTCACAACCATAGAGAATAAAATCAGATTTTGTTTAGCCGTCGCCGGCACGGCGACGCAATAATATTTAGCCTGCCGTTTTACGGCAGGTTTCGACTAAAAATAAAATCGTGTGAATTCGTGGCTAAAAAATTAATAGGAAAGTGTAAGAAGTGAAGACAATTTACTTTGACAATAACGCCACCACAAAAGTTGCCGAGGAAGTCCTGCACGAGATGAAGCCATTATTTTGCGAGCTTTACGGCAATCCTTCAAGTATGCATACCTTTGGTGGTCAAATCGGCCATAAAATCCGCAAGGCCCGCGAGCAGGTGGCCGCACTGCTTGGCTGCGACCCTACTGAAATAATTTTTACAAGCTGTGGCACGGAATCCGACAATACCGCCATAAAAGGCACTCTTGCTGCGTATCCTAATCGACGCAAAATTATAACTACCAGAGTCGAACATCCTGCTGTATTGACGGTCTGTCGGGACTTGGAAAATCACGGCTATACGGTTATAGAACTCGCCGTGGATAAATTTGGCCGGCTCGATTTGGCAGAGCTTGAGGATAAGCTCGATGACGACACCGCCATTGTTTCGATAATGTATGCCAACAATGAGACAGGCGTCATTTTCCCCATCGCTCAAATCGCCGAGATGGTAGCCGAAAAAGGCATCGTCTTTCACACCGATGCGGTCCAGGTTGTTGGAAAAATCCCTTTGAACCTTTCGGAGAGTAATATCGATTTACTCAGTCTCTCCGGCCACAAGCTCCACGCCCCTAAGGGTGTAGGTGTATTATATGTCAAAAAAGGAACTCGCTTATCCCCATTTATGTTAGGAGGCCATCAGGAATCAGGCAGAAGGGCCGGCACAGAAAATGTCCCAGGCATAGCCGGTCTCGGTAAGGCCTGCGAGCTCGCCGGGCAGAATATCGAAGAGGAAAATAACAAAATTGAATACCTGCGTGACAAGCTCGAAAACGCCATATTAAAAAGTTGCCCTGACTCCCGCCTAAATGGCAACAAGGAAAATCGTCTGCCCAACACAACTAACATCAGTTTCGAGTTTATCGAGGGCGAGGCAATTCTGCTTATGCTCGATAAATATGGCATTTGTGCTTCCAGCGGCTCCGCCTGCACCTCTGGCTCACTGGAGCCAAGCCACGTCTTGCGCGCGATGGGCGTTCCTTTCACCGCCGCTCACGGCTCGATTCGTTTCAGCTTATCGAGATACAATACCGAACAAGAGGTAGATTACACCATCAAACAGCTCCCAGGCATCATCAACCGCCTCCGCGAACTCTCACCTTTTGTTGCAAAATAGTCAAAAAAGACAAATCATCTAATTCTACATCTTTTTACTTATTGAACTGGCCAAAAAACTGCATCTCCTCCTTCGTCAGTCGATTCTCCCCACTTTGCAATATAGCCTGGACTATAGAATGCTAAACTACCTCCATCATCTTTGAAATTTCTCCCCACGCTATAGAGTGTAAAATCTGTGCCTGTTTTTTTATAAACCATCGGCTTATCGCTATATGGATCCATTGGAAGCTTTTTTTTGTATCCTTCGCTGAGCAGTTCTTCCAGGACTTCTGGGTAGTCGCCCTTTTCCATCTTATATCGTTCTAACCCCAGAATCGTGATTGTTGCCTCATATATTGCTCTATTCTTATATATGATAGTTTCATTTGCTACAGGCGTTAATAAACCGATAAGAAAATATCTACTTTCTTTGATGAATGAGTCAAAATGAATTTTATAATTGAAAATATTAGGTTGCTTAACGTCAATCAGACTGTTAGCTTTGTGCCTTTTGTATGGAGTCATATCTTTTATCTTTTCACATATCTCATTGAATTTAGAAATCGTTTTATTACGCCGAGCGTGGAGCATGCTCATAGCTATATATAAAACCTTTTCTTGAAACGTTGGTTCAATTTTAAGTTCACCTGATGTTATAATTATTGACTGTGATTGTACCAATTGTGGCACGTATTTGGGTATTAAATGGCCTCCGCCTAATCCTCCCTTGGTGAATGTATGTTGGACTATGTCCAGAAAAGTGATTCTATCAAACTCTAAATTGGTTGTTGGATAGCTCGATTCATATATATTAATTAAATGCTCATGAATATCTTTTAATTTATTTGCGTCAAGATTTTTCCTGGATATAATCTTCAACAGCCCTTCATGCCCAGAATCACTGAGCATAAGACCACAGAGTATTTCCGTAAAAGACTTGATTTGATCCCATTGAGTTCCTGTGTTAAGCAAAGTGAAGCAATCATCTACAGCTTGCTCTATGTCTCCACTTTCTATCTCTACATTAATTCTCCATCTTCCTAATTGTGACAGCTTTCTTAAACCGCCAAGATGCCCCATGTCAATTTTAAAAGTTGGGGTATCTAATACGGGATAAAACTCCTTGTCCGTTTCTCGCAATTTATATTCTATATAACAGTATGGCTTTAAACTTGCTGCTGTAAATTCCTGCCAAGCCGCCTCGTTTTGCTCGACCCATTCCATAACTAATCTTTGCTCTGTTTCTTTGAGTTCAGAGAAACTCTTCTGTGGATAGCTAAAGATTGTTCCATACTCATCTCCAGCATTCGGTTCTACAAAAAGTTCTATAGCTTTTTGGTAATGAGGCCAGGCATTGTCTTCTTGTTTGTAGTTCTCAGGCCGGTTTATCTGATTCAATTTTGCAACGTAATCTGTATCGATGGTTGGCTCACCATTTATGAACCAAAGCGTATATAGGCCAAAGCAAATGAAAAGTAACCCGGTTATTTTAAGGCATTTAACAAAGCGTCTTTTCCACAAGGGTCGCTTTGGTTGTGTATTCGCCGGGCTTTTCTCCTCAGACTCGCTTTTTTTATCAGAGTTGTTTTGTGATTTTGTCATAAGAGCTTCCTCTCCATTATTATATCATATTCGAAACCTTTGTTTAGATTATTCTACTACAAACGATTAAAAAACCGATTTTAAATAATTTAAATTGAATACAATAGTGTCGAAGGTATGTGGATTTCAACACTGAAGAATCCCACCCATCATCAACCGCCTCCGCGAACTCTCCCCTTTTGTTGCAAAATAAATAAAAGACTTTATAATCATGTGCATCCGGCTGAACCTGCATAATCAACGGACAGGATTTTTTAGGGAAAGGTATTAATTATGAATATTATGAGAATTTTTCAATTTATTCCTGCTCTGATAGCAGTGGTAATCTACATTGGTGTATTGGTCTATATCATATGGTTATTTAGTCGCTTTGTCGGTGCGATTGAGAGGATTGCCAACAAAATCGAAAGTTCCGACAAAATTTGATGCTGGCATTTGTTTAGCCCCAAATCCTGCTTTGGGGTCTCATTTTGAACATTTGTATTTAGACTATTTGAATTTGTTTAGAATTTAGAGACCTGTCCTGAGCAGGGTCGAAGGATTTGGATTTCGGATTTATTCTAATCTGCCATTGTCCGTCCTCTGTCGTCCCTCCTCCGTCGCTTGCCCGCCATATGGCGGGTACGTCCTTTTCACTTTGGTGCTCGTTATTCGATATTCTATATTGGATATTCTATTTTTGTCTCTCATCCATCGTTTTCACGCGTGCGTCTTCGCAGCCAATTCGACAAGGTACCGGCATTAGCAATCAGGAAAATGACTGCAACCAGCACACTGTATGTCTTTAGCCAAAACAGCAATTTGTCGGTTCCTTCAACTATACCGAATGCGATTGGCACTATAATCACACCCGCAGCGGCATGGCCGCGTCTAAACTTAAATTGGGACAGCCATCGCACAATTATTTGTAAAGCCAGCCACGCTGAAAAAATACCTATTACCGCTCCTGCGAATATATCTGATGGGTAATGGGCCAATGCAGTAACTCTCTTAATACTGACGATGCCGGCCGTGGTAAAGAATAGTAGCACCAATGGCCATCTGACGAATGGTGCCAAAGCTGTAGCTGTGGCGAATACGACTGCCACGTCACCCGATGGAAACGACAGGTTGTCCGACCACCATTTGTAATTATTTTTTTCTGTCCCTGCCCCGTCTGTATTCATGGACGCTTCTATAATTTCAGTAGGTCTTGGTCTGTGTACCAGGACTTTCAGCGAGGTTACCATTGGGGAAACCATTATAAGGGCCAGCAGCCCAACCAGGGCTGGCTGCTGCCGATGTTTGGCGGCGCATATCCAGCTGAAAAGAAGCCAGACTGGAAGCCATGCTCTGCCGAACCCCTTGAGTACTCTCAACCAGTTGCTTCTGAGCCAGCTGTCTGGATGATTACAAAGCCAGGAAAAAACACGCTCATCAATTGAGAAGAAACTGAGCAGGGCGGCCAGACTCAAGATAGCAATAGAAATCAATATCGTTAAATTTATCTGGCGCAGATTTAATTCGTGTGTTTTTTCTTCCTTCATTACTTCCTCGAATTTCGAATCAAAGCGATTAATTCAACTATTTTGCCTTTTGAGTAGTTAAATCCTTTTTTCGAGGCGATTTCTTCTAAAGGCAAAGTTCCGAAACTTTGCTGAATATCATCGAGTTTATCTTTGGGTATTATCAGCACACCCTCTCCCACCTGCCGGGACCACGAAATAACCGCCTCTTTGTCATGGAGCGGCTCAATTTTGCGGCCAATATAAAAATTAAGGGTTGGTTCTCCATATTTATAGGTCGCTATAGGTATTTCTTTAGCAGTTTTGGTCTTGATGGCCTGGGCAATGGCAGGAGTTATTTTTATCTGCTCTATTGCCGGCAGCAAACCAAACAGAATTGGAATCTCAAAAACAAGCATACCGATAAGCAAAACAATAGCACTGGTCTGCGGCCTGTCGGCTCGTTGATGGTGGATTGCAATCATTGCCATAACTAACAATACTGCACCCGATGCTAAGCCTGACCAGCGCAAGCCGGGGATTTTAACAAACCAAGGCCCAATCATCAAGACCAGCGCTGTCAAAAGTGCAAATGGGCTGAAAAACCATACTCCGCGTCGAAGCCATATGCGGTCCCGTGCGGTTAAAATATTTTGCTCTGCTGCGGAAATCGTTCCTGCCACTGCCAAAGCCAGCCCAGGCCATATAAATATTATATAATGAGGTAATTTCGTTGCTGCCAGGGTCATTAGAATAAAAATCGGCACAACCCAGCCAATCAACAACGCTCGGCAATATTGGCCGCCTATACGTCCTCCAATCACAGATGAAATAGCTCCGGGCAGGTGCAGTGTCCAGGGGAAAAAGCCCGCTATGATAACTGGCAGATAGTATGGTAAATACAGCAGAAAGTTTCCCCCGTGTTGCTCCATCGGTTTAATTGCCCTGGTAAGCACGTGCCGCCCAATAAAGATACGCAAAAACTCTCCATCAGTGGCATTGTTGGCTGGTATTGCCCATGCCAGAAATATCAAACATCCTATGATTAAGGCTGCCCCGAGCTGCCAGACAAATCGCCTGACACTCAATCCGGCTTTTCGGCCAAGCCACAAAGTCACTGCTATTACTATAAGCGGCTGAAGGCCCATTGGTCCTTTGGCAAGCATACCCGCACCGAGCGCGATGCCCATGAGAATTATGTGTGATATATAAGTTCCGGAAAGAGCTGATTGAATAAAAATCCACATCGCAGCTACTATGAACGGCAGCAACACCGCATCTATAGTTGCAAGTGTTCCGACGCTAAGCATCATCAATGTTGAGGCCAGAATAACCATAGCCCACAAACCTGATTTTACCCCTAAAAGACGTTTCCCGATGAAGAACGTAAGTAGGCTCGTAACTGCGGTTCCGATACCTCCCCAGAAACGGCAGGCGAACTCCGTCGGCCCGAACAGCCGAATCGCAACAGTCATAAGCCAGTAAAACAAAATTGGTTTGTCCGCCCACAATTGGCCGTTGAAAGTGGGTACGAGGTAATTGCCCGACTCTATCATCTCCACCGTTGCCCGTGTAAACCGTGGCTCATCGCGGTCCCACAGGGTCGTCCGCGTACTCATAAAGAGATATACGCCCATTATCAGAAAGGCGATTAGTATCGCCGCCTTCCAGCCATTCTGAAAATCCCCGTTTCCCTGTTGCTGTTGTAATTCCATAGTTATTCTTTGTTAGATATAGCAGGTTAAATTGTTCAATGAGTAGATTATGCTGCTAAACTGTAGGACTAAAAGACCAAATATATTTGGGACAATAACGCGCGTATTGGAAATGGTGAATCTTATCTCCTTTTCTTGCCTTACTATAGTAGAATCTTCCATTTATATTTTACGCAATACA
>CAYTTK010000049.1:0-9659 GCA_964440735.1 uncultured Pirellulales bacterium | reverse complement strand
CTCCTTTTCTTGCCTTACTATAGTAGAATCTTCCATTTATATTTTACGCAATACACACGCTTGTCCTGAGCGTAGCCGTAGGGACGAGAAAACTGCCGAAGGAGGGAGTCGAACCCTCACCCTGTTGCCAGGACAGGATTTTGAATCCTGCGCGTCTGCCAGTTCCGCCACTTCGGCCGAACAATTCGATACTTGTTATTTTCCTTAAAAATCTGAAATAGTCAATAGTAAATCGAAAATTGGGGTGTCATTCTTGCAAAACCTGTCCTGAGCATGGCCGAAGGAGCAGGAATCCATTTATATATTTAGCCCCTTAATTTATTAAGGGATTACGTTTAACTTGTTAAGGTCGTTTACATCTCATTCCCATATTTTGCACGTGATTTTTGTTGATATGAGAGTAAGAAAATATTGCAGAAGGACCAGCACCGCTCCGCCGGAAAGCACCGCCAAAGAAAATATCGGCACCGTAAAGGTAAATGATAGATACGGCGTTTCAACTCTATAACCTATCATTTCACCCGCAATCGCCCAAAGCGTTATCAAGCAGCAAACTATAACCATTGCCGCTGCGGTGAAGATTGCTGTCCTTCTAAATGCCAGATTGCGTCTTTGCTCATCGGCTCCGGCAAGGTGCATTTTCCTCGCGATATAAACGCCGGCCATTATCCCCAAAACAAAATTCAATACCGGCAGACCCATTTGCATACCAAGAATAATTACCGAATAAAATATGTATATTGCAGCGAGAATTTTATTGTTCATTCGATATGTGTTGCGGACCCATCTCTTGAGAAAGATAATATCAATGATTGAAGCGGGAACAAGCGAACATAACGTCCAGGGCCCAAGAGCTTCAACCCCGAAAAAGATAGAGGCGATTACGATAGTGGCCAGCATGCAAAAAACCACAGGCACCATTCCAAAGAACATACCCAGTATTAAAGATTCAAATTTACTCATAATTTCGTATCTTCCTTTGACTTCCTCGATAAACTCGCTCAGGGTAAACTAATAGCGTACAGCGTGCAGCGGTCAATCGGCTTATTCATACCCTCTGTCCATCAGGCCAGGGAATAAGTTTTGCAGAGCCCTGTCGAAACTGGTCGTATAGACAATGCATATTGAGAAAGTGATGGCCCAATATAATTTGAAAACATAGTTGCAGAAAACAAATATGACCGCCACTGCTATCAGGCCGAGAATAATCTGAACGAATGTGGCTTTACGGTCGCTTATACAATCTTCATCGATAATCCTGAACCGCAGCATCAGCAGCAGCAGAACGCAGTTGATTATGTTCCAGACCGGAAAGACAATCAGCCAATTGAGGCCGACGGTATTTTTTATCACATACATTCCTGCGATGATTCCGCTGGCCGCATTTGTCAACACGGCGAAGGCCAACATGAACTTCTTTTTTATGTCGGTTTCTTTCCTGGATGTGGATATCTGAAAAGTAAGAGTAGCAAGAAATATTAAGACAATGAAGAATACCAACTGGTCATAGGATTCGGTGCGAAAATAGTGAATCCAGCCTTGCAGTTGGTCTCGCATCTGGCTTAGCATCTGGATGTTTGATACATATAGCAATATCAACGTTACGGCCATAAGAAATAGCGACAGTTTATCGTATGTGGGAACAAGAAAACCAAAGCTCTCTTTGAATAGGTCTATCAACTCGTCTGCTGGCTCGTCGTGCCCAGAGCGCAGGTACTTGTCCCATTCTGGGACACGTGGCTCGGGCCGCTCGGGGAGCGGTTCTTTATTTGGACTGATGGCGGGTCTGCCTTTGGTGCTCTTCGGAATAACCAATATGTGCTTGCACTTAGGGCACTTGCCTTTCTTGCCGTGTCCATCTTCAGACGCCAGTATCCTCTGTCCACAATAAATGCACTTAAATGTTATCACAACTTAACCTCGCCTACTAATATACACATTCACCATTGCAGGTTCTCTCCGCGCTACGCGGTTAATCAGTAATCAATAAAGACAATATCTTCCGGTATTGCGATGACGTATCAGTGTTCTGGACTGAGATACTTATTCCGGGTCGCTTTGATTCTCTGCCCTGTGCGAACAACCTTTGATATTTCTCAACAGTTTCCCTAACAACTGACCGATTAGAAAATAAATAGAAGCCGAGAAAAGTAAGCTAATAAGAACAAAAAGTAACTCAGAATGCGCCCAGCTTCCAATTGATCTGAAAACTGCGACTAACAACACATAAACGGGGAAACTCAAATAAACAAAGATAAACGTAGGAATGCTGTACTCGTGCCTATTGGCCCGGTAAAGAACATAGCAAACCGATGCCGTGAGCAAATAAACAGACGCAAGTAGCAGCCCCTATCGAAAACGCCTTAAAACTCCTTTCCGGTTAGGATTCTGCTCTTTCATACATCCATAGGGTAATTGGTCGGGCTGTAACTTTACGGCTATTACAATGTTCACTACTTGTCCTGAGTGTAGTCGAAGGAATCATTTATCATTAATCAATTATTACGATGTCTTCCGGTATTGCGACGACGTCGCGGTGTTTTGGGCCGAGGATTTTGCGAATCTCGGAGCTGTGCTTGCCGGCAAGGGTCTTTAGCTGAGTGCTGCTTAAATTTGTCACCGCCCTTGCGTTATCATTTAGCATAACGACCGAGCCAGCCTCGAATGTTCCCTCGATAGATGTCACACCGCTTGGCAGCAAACTCTTATGATTTTTCACGGCCCGCATAGCACCTTTATCGATGTGTATCGTTCCTGCTGGTGTGCTGTTGAGAATCCACCTTGCGCGGTTACTTAATTTTCGCTTTGGGTAAAAGGCCGTGCCGATTTCTTCCCCTGCGAAAATTTTGCCGATTATGTTTTTGATTCTGCCGTTGGCCAGCACCATTCGACAGCCGGCGTTGGAAGCGATTTTTGCAGCTTCGATTTTTGTCTTCATTCCACCTGTGCCGCGTTCACTGCCTCGACCGCCCGCGGCCCTGACGATTGTCTCTGTAATTTCGAAGACCGTAGGTATCGGCTTTGCATTAGAGAATTTCTTGGGGTCTTTATCGTAAAGGGCATCGATATCCGTAAGCATAATAAGCAAATCTGCGTCTATTTTGGATGCGACAAGTGCGCTAAGTTTATCGTTATCTCCAAATGCAGTGCCGATTTCTTCGGTGCTTACGCTGTCGTTTTCATTCAGGATGGGCACAACGTTCAGGTTAAGCAGCGTCTCGATGGAGTTACGAAGATTCAGATACGTCTTTCTGTTATTGAGGACTTCCGCTGTGAGCAGCACCTGCGCGACTGTAACGCCGTATCGTGCAAACGCCTTTTTATATTCAGCCATCAAGAGCGGCTGGCCGATTGCTGCACAGGCCTGCCGCATCTTTATATCCTTTACCCCGTTAGAAATGAGACGTCCGAAATTTGCACTGTCGGCAGCAGATTTTCTAACGGGGTGTATCCTGCTTGCCGGCACGGACTCATCAAGGCGAAGGCCCTGTCGTAGCTCCGACTGGCGCTGGCTGATACCTGATTCCCTGCTCCCCTGATACCCTGATAACTGTCCCCACCCCATCCCGATAGCGCCGGAGCTTATGATGACTACTTGTCTATCACTTTTCAGCAGTGTCACTATTTGATGGGCGATTCTGCGAACGTAGGCGGTATCTACGCTGCTATCTTTCGTCAAAATATTGGTCCCGATTTTGACAACTATCCGTTTTGCATTCTCAAAGTTTCGCATATAACCAAATACTAATGTATTATTTGCAATTCTTCAATAGTATCTGGTTAATGCTTATTTTCTTTGTGTCTTGATGCTTTTGTGGCAAAAATCAGCGTAATTCGTGTAATCTGTGGTTGAAATCAACCAAAAGCGCAGGTAGTCAGAAGCAAAAATCGAGATTTTAATAATTTTTTTTATTCCTTTTCTCACAGATACTTAAGAAAATTCACTTATCAGGAAATGGCTCGCTTTTCGACACTTTAGCGCAAGTTCAGCCAATTATGGGGGGTCTTTGCACCCCTAGCCGTCGTTGATAGGCTGATACAATGAAGCAGACACCTGCGAAAAGGAATTGCCGGTCTTGCTACTTCGTCCGGATTATTGGGGGCAGCTTACACTGTGTCTGCCGGTCGCCCGAAGTCGATTACAGCACCGGCCAGGCACGCTGGCCCGTCGTAAAAGAAGATGATATTTGCGGCCAATTCCGCTTCGCCGAAGATAATCCGCTCGAGGCCGACAATTGGCCGAGATGCGACCTGCCCATCTATACCGACCGTTTCGGCGATTATTGCAAAATCCCCCTCACTAAGAGTCAATTCGCAAAGGTTGACCCGGAAGACTATATCTGGCTGTCACAGTTTCACTGGCACTGTAAGACCAATGTAAATGCCATCTACGCCGTTCGAACCATTAGCGCTAATGGCAAATCAAAAAGAATCTATATGCACCGTCTTATTGCCGACACCCCGCCACATTTGGTTTGTGACCACATCAATCACGATGGCTTGGACAATAGAAAATCCAATCTTCGCAATTGCACAATAACTCAAAATAACGCAAACTCCCGCTCCGCCGCACATTCTTCTTCAAAATATAAGGGAGTGTCCTTTAGTAAAACAAAGTCCAGATGGGCCGCTTACATAAAAAAAGATGGCAGACAATTCTTCCTCGGCCAATTCGACTCAGAAATCACCGCCGCAAAAGCTTATGATAAAAAAGCGAAAGAACTCTTCGGCGATTATGCAGCACTTAACTTTGCTTAGAGGCACTGCTTTAAAGGCAGGAGCACTGCAAGGCGTTTTCTTTTATTGTTTGGGGGGTTTCTTTTTTATTTTATCCTGTTTGCCCTTGGCGCTGCCGAGGGTTCTATATTTCTTTGCTCTCCCTGATCCCTCGCCGAAAAATACTAAGTTTACCCTGCGCATAAATTCAGCATAGGTCGTTCGATGAGCTACGAATTTGGGTCAATCCTGTCCTGGTTGATTGTATTCAGTATAGACTCATTTACGTGGCTTCTCTGAATTCCAGCGATGAGCTCTTCCATTTCATCTTCATCGAGTTTAGGGTATTTTAACATTGCAAAAAGGTCGTCGATGAATTCAGCGGCTTGCTTATTGCCTATAACATCAGCGGCAAATATTCTACTCCGGTCGTCTCTTATGGTTCTTTCCGACTCGATATCATACAGTCCCTGAAACATCCCGTTTCTTACCAGGACAAGGTATTTGCCATGAACAATATACAAATAAGCGTTTCCGACGTAATCTTCGCCTTTGGCTGAGATGTAAATGACTCTATTTTGCCGCCACTGCTTGCTTTGCTCGCTTGTTAGGTCCATGTAGTTTACCGGTATGCGGCGCTTTTTTGCGTTAATACCTTGCGAAAGCTTAAATACATGCCAGGAGGCATCCTCTCCTATTCGGTCGTCACGGTACATGGCGAAGACACAATTGCCGTCCGGGGATGTGACACTTGCTTCGTAACGAAGAGGGTATTGCGTATGCTGAAACATTATGAATAAAAAAAGTGCCAATGCCAGCGGGCAAAGACCAAGTGCTGCAAGGATAATGCCGGTTACTTTTCTCCTTTTCTCAAAAAACCAGGCCGATATAACGCCTATTGCGATGGAAAAAAGCACCAATAATATTAAGGTTATCAACCCCTTTTGTGACATCTACCAATGTCCTTTCTTGTTGTTCAAACAACTATTCACAAAATATTAAGGTATTCTTGGTGATTTTTCAATAGTAATTATCATCCTGTGCATAATCCGCCAAATTCTGGCGATTTGAAGGATTATTTATTTGAATTTTGAAGGAGGTCATTCTGAACGACTTGAAGAATCTAATGTTTAGCCCCCAAATTTATTTGGGGGTTTTCGTTTTGCCCTGCACCCTGCTTCGGGGTGCACCGCTGGGGGTTTTGTTTACCCCGTGAGATATGATAATTATCTCACCGGGGTTTTTTCCTAAGGTATCACGGCGAATTTGCAAATTTGAATTTTGCCACAGATGCTTTAAATAATCTTGTCTTTGTTCTCATATCAATTTTTTTCACTCAAACATAATTCCTTATATGAGTTAAACCATCCTTCAGCTTTGCTTGGCCAGTATTTTTTCAATTCTTTTAATTCTTTATTGCTTCCGTAACTGTCGATATTTCTGTTGGTTCTCGCCATTAACTGTCTTGCATCCTGACAACAACTACCGCCTTGAAGAATTTTTTCCCAAAAGGCTTTCCAATCTAAAAACGCCGGTACTATAATTCTCATTTCATTAAATGCGTGAACTAACTCATGGGCAATTAGATATTTGAAGGGCTCTTCCGACTCATCTTTATAAGGTGATAACTTACTTTCAATGTCATATAGAACAATCTCGCCAATAAATGCTGATGGTCCTAAGGGCTCCATATGAGGTGCCGGTAGTATTGCTCTCTTTATATTGCTCCAATAACTTGCTAAAAGGACTTTTTTTTCTTCTTGTTCTTTTTTAAGTTCTATATCCATATCTTCATCTATAAATCTTATACACTGACAAACGAGGGGTAAGTAATTGGAGATATTAATCTTTTTCCTCGCCGTTTCTTTGATAAATTTATCTATTTCTTTATTGCGGTAAACATCGATAAACTTTACTTCATCTTCTGTATTAAATATTGTGAGTTCTTGGCTTTCAATCCCTTCAATGATTTCATCTGCCCATTGTTTATATTTCCCGTCAAGACAATTTTTTAGTGCAAAATACCGTTCAATTTTCAATTTCATATACTTTCCTACAAATCATATCCTACAGCTTCCGATTGAGCAAAATTGATTAAACTGCTCGATGTACCTTGAGATAGGGATTCTACCCTATTGCATATTTTCATAGTTGATGCCAAAATACTCTGCTATTGTAAAGTTGTTTAGAAAAAATGTGTTAATAAGTGTAAACCAATTCTCGACTGACATATCACCATCGATTTGCCATAATTTTAGCCTTATGGCATTTTTCCCAAATTTATTGATCGTTGTATATTTTCTTATTTCAAATAAATCATCTTCGTACAATCTTACTGCGCCATCTAAGTGGAATGGCCGTTTTGTTTCAGGGTCAAAAATTGAGTGTATAAATCGCATCCCCACTTTCGCTCCTTCAGCAACATTCACCCGAGTTGGATATTCTAAAACTTCTTCCATTTCGAAAGTTCGTTTCTCTTTTCCGTACCACCAGAATTCGGTTTGCTTAAGACGCCCGTACATCACATCATATTTTGTTGGCCCGTGCACTGTTACTCCGTAGTCTATTTTGTTTGGGTCTTCCTTGTATTTAGGACCCCACCAATAATCTAATTCCTCATACTTTTCAAGCGACTCTGGTATTCCGACGATATGCTCATCCAGCCTTAATCGAATCTTTAGATTTGGGTGGTTCCGTTTAGCTCTTGCTAGTGCCCCAAAAAACTCACTATTCAAATGATTACATAAGCTGTAACTCTGTCTAAAACATCGGTGTGGTACCAACAAATATTGTCCACTTTCGATAAATCCATCTCCAACAGGCACAAATCTATCTAAAAGGAGTAGTCTGTCATCATCAAGCTTCTCACTCAGTGTATCGAATGCGCTAAATAGGATATTACTGCCTTTAATATACACACATGATAGATCTGATATCAAGCTGCAGCCACTATGTTCGTCAGAACTTAAATACTCTAAGAAAGGCCGTGTCTTCTCGTCCTGCTGTTTCTTCCAATATTGAGTGTACCTCTTTTCTACTTCCATATACTCATCTGTTGTTTCAGGACAATGCGTTTCAACCACCAATTCTAATACCTTACCTCTCCGTTCGGTCCAAGCACGAACAGTCCACCCTAGTAACCGAGTCCAATCATGGCTGTGAAGCTGCGGTATCCCATCGCTTATATTTATTTGTTTAGCAGCATCTTCCAAAGAACTGTCGGTGAATACTGAATTTTTCCTATTTATTTGATTTGTTGCTATTACTACTCTTAAAACTTTCATTTATTCAAAATTTAGTAAACTTACTTTCTTCAATCAATAAATTCTCACAATATTTTCAAATCTTCTTTCTTGCTCCAATGCACGAAATTCTACTAGACTTGTCTTTTCGCTTTCAGGATAAAATACACGAAAATTTTTTTAGTGTCAATAAGTTAATTTTTAAGTCTGTAGTCTTTAGTCTTGCGTTTTTAGCCTAAATTGAGAGCCGCTAACCGCTATCCGCTAATGGTGCTTAATAAGCCAGCCGCATAATCTTATGAGGCCATCTTTGATGGCCTGTTGGCTGAGGACGAAGCTTTAGCAGAAACTCGTTTCGATAAGAGCTTTGGACGAAGACGACCGGCGGGCGCCTCTCTGCGCCCTCTGTGTTCTCTGTGGTAAAAAATCAGTGTTAATCCGCGTTAATCAGTGGTTAAAAATAATTAGTGAAAATTAGTGTAAACCTGTCCTCCTGTGCTTGAACTATGATTTCACCGCCGGCTGGTAATACCCAGCCTGAGGTCGGAGCCGAAAAGTTGACCGCAGATACTCATATCGAGAACAGATTCGGCTCTGACCCATAAGGCGTTTGAAAACGCCTGCGGCGAAGTCTCTTTGTGACCTTTGTGTGCTTTGTGGCAAAAAATTCGCCGTGTGAATCAGTGTTAATCTGTGTAAATCCGTGGTTAAAAATAGTCAGTGTAAATTCGTGTAAATTCGTGGCTACATCTCTCCGCGTAGTCTGTGTTCTCCGTGGTTAAACAAAATCCGTATCAATCCGTGTAAATCCGCGGTTAAATATAGTCAGTGTAAATTAGTGTCAATCCGTGGTTAACTTTTTGTGCGTAAACTTCTTCGCATCCGGCCCGTTATAATCTGCAACAATCTGCCCGCTGCCAATGAGCTTCCATTTATAAATCACCAGACCTTCCAACCCTACCGGGCCGCGTGCGTGAATTTTATTTGTGCTGATACCAACCTCTGCGCCAAGGCCATATCTGTAGCCATCACTAAACCGCGTGCTGCAGTTCCAGAATACATTTGCAGAATCGACCAGCGCCATAAACTTCTCAGCCGACGCTTTATTATTCGTTACAATTGCATCCGTGTGTCCGGAGCCGTATCTGTTGATATGCTCAATCGCCTCATCGATGGTTTCGACGACCTTTATCGAGATAATCAAATCCAGATATTCGGTTGACCAGTCCTCTTCGGTGGCCGGCTTGACATCCTCGTCTGGGCGGAGCCCGGCGTAGCCCGATATTATTGCCGCTGTCTTTTCACAGCCGCGAAGCTCGACCCCCTTTTTCTGCAGGGGGAATTTAACCTTCGGCAAAAACTGCCTTGCAATTGCGCTATGGACCAGCAGTGTTTCTGCCGCATTGCAGACAGCGACATACTGGCACTTGGAATCGACGACAATTTTTACCGCCATATCCAAATCGGCATCGCTATCGACATAGACGTGGCATATCCCCTCAGCGTGACCGAGGACGGGTATATTAGTATTATTCATAATGTAGCGGACGAACTCGTTTGAGCCGCGGGGTATAATCAGGTCGATGTATTCATCCATCGCCAGCATCTTATCGACGTCCTGCCGGGTCTCTAATAGCTGAATCCAGCCACTGGGTATCCCCGCCTTCCCTGCCTCGGCGTAGTCTTTTAACGAAGACGGGT
>CAYTTK010000048.1:0-17585 GCA_964440735.1 uncultured Pirellulales bacterium | reverse complement strand
CCGGATTTGGGATTTATGATATAGGCGATATAACCATCATCTGGTTTCATAATTATAAGTTTGGGTTTGTAAGATAAACCTCCCTTTGGTCTTTGCCGAGCTCACAGAGCCGGTCTATTACCAGGCCAGCATAACTTTCTTTTATGTGCGGTATTTCGGATAACCCCAAGTTCTTTTGCATATCTTCAATTTTCTTTTCATCAGGTCCTTCAATCTCTACGAAGTCACCCAATAATGGCAATTCATCCAATGCAACTTTGCAGTTCTCCATCTGCCAGAGCTGACGTTTTTTTTCAAAGACCAGGACCTTTTCATACCCCAGAGCTAAAAGCAGCTTCTGGATAGCGCTGCTATCTGTGATTTCGATTTCTATCTCCTGTCTTTTTTTGAATGAGCTTTTTTCTTTGGCGCCTTTATAAGTTAAAAAGAACATCTCACTCTTACCGACCAGCTGCCGGCGCAGTCGAAGGCATCTGTCGGTTTTTTGCAGGGTTATATTTGCATCGTCGAAGTGGTAATCTGTCTGCAGCTGCTCCTGTAGAAATTCAGCGTTAAGCTCATTTAGCTTACGCCTTATTTTTTCCAACGAGTCAACCTTTAACTTTGCTTCAATTTCGATACACATTGTTTGATATTTGGCTAATTATGTAATTATGCTGACGATTCTTGGTTTAGCGACGATAATTTTCTTAGCTGGCCTGCCAGCCATAGCAGCTTTTACCTTCGCGCTGGAAAGCGCTGTGTTTTCTATCTGCTTTTCTTCGGCATCGGCAGCAACAACTATTCTGTCTTTTATCTTGCCATTGACCTGCACTGCCATTTCAATTTCTTTTTCCTTGATAAGCTCTTTATCGTATTCAGGCCATGGCTCATAAGCCAAGGTGTCGGTATGGCCTAATTTCTGCCAGAGTTCTTCTGCAATATGTGGTGCAAACGAGGCAAGAATTAAGACAAATTTCTCAACGGCAGGTTTGGGCCTTACTGGTTGCTTACTGAGGTGATTTACAAAAATCATCATCTGGCTGATAGCGGTATTAAAATCAAAACTTTCAATGTCATTGCCAACCTTTTTAATGGTTTGATGTAACAGACGAAGTGTCTGTTCGTCTGCTTGGGCTTGTTTTACCGCCTCGGAAAGCTCTCCTGTATTCTCGTCGATGACCATTCGCCAGGCCTTCTGCAAGAATCGATGCACGCCTTCGACTCCCTGCATACTCCAGGGCTTAATCGATTCCAGAGGCCCCATAAACATTTCATAAAGCCGCATCGAATCGGCACTATAATCGGTAACGACTTTATCGGGATTGATTACATTACCGCGGGACTTGCTCATCTTCTGGCCGTCTTCGCCAAGAATCATTCCCTGATTAACAAGCTTTTTGAACGGCTCTTTCGTGCTGACATAACCGAGGTCGTAGAGCAGCTTATGCCAGAATCGCGCATACAAAAGATGCAGGACTGCATGTTCGGCGCCGCCTATGTATAAATCAACAGGCATCCAGTATTTTTCCTTTTCCAGGTCCCATCCCTGTTGGTTATTATTCGGGTCGAGGTATCGCAGATAATACCAGCAGCTGCCGGCCCATTGAGGCATAGTATTATTTTCGCGTTTTGCTTTTGACCCGTCAGGCAAGGTGACATTGACCCAATTATCGATATTGGCTAACGGAGATTCTCCTGTTCCGGGGGGTTTGAAGTTTTTAACTTCAGGCAAAATTAATGGAAGGTTGTCTTCTGATAGCCCAGTAACTCGGCCGTCCTCGGTATGCAAAATAGGGAACGGCTCACCCCAGTAACGCTGCCTGCTGAAAAGCCAGTCACGAAGTTTGTAATTGACTGCCTTATTGCCAAGCCCTCTTTCACTAAGCCAGTTTGTAATTTCCTCTTTGAATTCAGCTGTGGGCAAGCTGTTAAATTGACCGCTATTGATTGCTTTGCCATCTCCTATGAAACACAATTTGCCCTGTCTAACCGATTCTGCCTGGTTGGTATCAGGTGGCTCAACAACTGGAATAATCGGCAGAGAGAATTTCGTTGCAAACTCGAAGTCCCGCTCATCGTGTGACGGGACAGCCATAATTGCACCGGTTCCGTAACTAATCAGGACGTAATCGCTAATCCAGATAGGAATCTTTTCATTATTGACCGGATTTACTGCGTAAGCGCCTATTGGTTCTCCGGTTTTTTCCTTGGCCAAATCAGTCCTGTCCAGGTCGCTTTTGCGAGCGGCTTCTTCTCGATATTTTTGAACAGCTTCTTTTCTATCAACGCTTGTAAGTTTATCAACAAGGGGATGCTCAGGGGCTATTACCATATAAGTTGCCCCGAACAAGGTATCCGGCCGGGTTGTAAAAACACGAATGGTTTCATCAAAGCCATCGACTTTGAAATCGACATCGGCTCCGGTACTTTTGCCAATCCAGTCTGTTTGCAATTTCTTTATCGACTCCGGCCAATCTACTTCTGCCAAATCATCGAGTAGCCGTTCAGCGTATTTTGTTATTCGCAGCATCCACTGGCGCATCGGCCGTCTTATTACTGGGTGTCCTCCCCGCTCACTCACCCCCCCTATCACTTCTTCATTTGCAAGAACCGTTCCCAAAGCCGGGCACCAGTTGACAGGTACCTCTGCTTCATAGGCAAGTCGATGGTCATCTATATATTTTTGTTTATCTTGCTCGCTTAATCCTTCCGGAATTGGCAGTTCTTCGATTGGTTTGGCCTTATGCTCGGAATCATCAAAGTAGCTATTGAAAAATTTCAAGAATATCCACTGTGTCCACTTGTAGTAATCTGGGTCGGTTGTATTGACTTCCCGGTCCCAGTCGTAACTGAAACCGAGTGATTTTGTTTGCCTGCGCATATTATCGACATTTCTTTGTGTTGTATCTTTCGGATCGGTGCCTGTTTTGACGGCGTGCTGCTCAGCCGGCAATCCGAACGCATCCCAGCCAAACGGATGCAGCACATTAAAACCCTTCATTCGTTTATATCGGGCGACTATATCGCTCGCGGTATAACCTTCGGGATGGCCGACGTGCAGACCTTCACCACTTGGGTAAGGAAACATATCCAGAACGTAGTATTTAGGCCTGGAGGAATCGTAATCTTTTGCCTTAAACGTTTTGTGTTTTTCCCAGAATTGCTGCCACTTTTTCTCTATTTTATTAAAATTATAACCGCCTTTTTTCTCATTCATCTGTTCTGTTTCCTTGTTGGTTAGTGCTGGTTCTAAATTCCTGAGTGTGGGCAGGTTTGGTCGCTGCATCCATAGCATCGCTTTGAATCGCCGGCTTTAATCATTGGAGCAAAAGTAGAGAGCTGCTTCTCTAATTTCTTGCTTCCGCAATGTGGGCAGATTTTTTTCTGCCTGCTGGCTACGGTTTCCAGAAGCTCTATTTTTTCGCCGCATTTGGCACACTTATATTCGAAAATCGGCATCCTCTTACCTAAATCAATAAAGAACTCACATGTATACCACTGAAAGATGTTTTAGTCGAACAAAAACCATTGTAATTGCGTAAGTTATCTGTTTATCTTGACTTAGGATATTACTATAATGTAAAAACACGAATAAATCCACTAAAATTCCAATCTCCTCCTGTTAACGGACCTGTAGTTTATGAACTGGTTCTTTAACTGCTTTCGGGTGATTTGGCTATTTTGGTCGAAATAAGATTGCTGAAATGTCATCCTTTATCATTCAATAGGTTTTGTCGATGGTCTCTTTTGTCACTTGATTGGGTTCAGTAACACATTCAAAGAGGTTGGTGATGAGCCAATAAATAAACCAAATGAAGCAAAAACCTATTCGGATTAACTTTTTTTATCCATTGGCGGTAGTTATTATGGACTATTGGGCGATGGGTCATCCGCCTGCCAGTTAATCACATCATTGCCGAATTCACCAAGTGTTATCCTGTGAAGCGACTTACCATCGCCATCCGGCTCCGTCGGCCAGGGGTCTATATAACCGGTCTTGGGATGGTCACCATCACTATAAACGACTCGGTCCACGAGGATATAGTATCTCTCGCCTGTCTGCTCATCCTTATCTCCCGGCTTGGAAAGCTCCAAATCCTCGCCGGAGTTGCTGAGCTTAGTGCGCTCACCACCATCATCATCCTCAAAAGGCCCAAAAATCCTGCTCGAAGAAATACCAGGATATGCAGAGGCAAATTCCACCGGGTCATAAACCACATAAATATAATCACCAGATGCAATAGTGGTATTGGAAGGGAAGGTATATCTGATTCCATCGGTAAACTTCCATTGCACGTAAATATCTTCGTCAGGGTAGTATCTCTGAAGTGTTACCGAAGAACCTGAGATATTTACCAGCTTGATGTATTCCAGCTCAGGGTCATCAGAATCCTCGGGTTTATACATAATCTCAGCGATGACAATTGGCCCAACCTTTGGATATACGTTAGCCGCACCGGGAGTATTTGTGCTCATTGCCACAAAGTCTATCGGGTCACCGGCAGCGGCACTGAGACTACTCTTGGTATATATGCCGAAGGCAGCATCAGGGTCAGAAGCCCTGAAATCACGCTCATCACGAAATCCCGTCAGTGTCAGTTCGCCAGGAATACCAGATGACAGATATACCGTCTCTCCGTTCTCGCTTAAGGCAAAGGCAATATGACAATTCGGGTTATTCTGATCACCGAACTGTTCAGCGGTAAATACTATGTATTCATTCGGGCCAACCATTGTGTCTTCAT
The DNA here is from genome assembly GCA_964440735.1 of uncultured Pirellulales bacterium. Taxonomy (GTDB): domain Bacteria; phylum Planctomycetota; class Phycisphaerae; order Sedimentisphaerales; family Anaerobacaceae; genus CAZBWE01. Next base: position 12,858 of record CAYTTK010000048.1, on the reverse strand, counting down.
CTATCTGGCACTTCATCAGGTTGGGCTCATCTTTATCACTGTCGCTAAGGAACCAGCCGCCAATATCGATTGTCTTATCTATTGTGTTATACAGCTCTATCCAGTCGTAAAGCTCGACATCCGAATGGGCCAGTATCTCGTTAATCACGATGTCTCCGACCCTCGGGCCTGTATCACCTTCGCCTGGCGAGCCGCCCTTGTATGTGCTGGCACCCCAGCTGGTTTTTAAGCCCCAGTCACAAGGGTCGATTCCACAGGCGTCTCTGATAGTCAGAGAAAAACCAGAGCCATCGGTAATATCATACCAGTCGTCTCTGTATCTGAAATTGTGAATCGTCTGGCCATTAGCATCTTCGAGCTTGATTCTTTCGCCTTCGTTGGCAAGACTTCCGGTGTACTCGCCCGCAATGACACCGGGGAAATCGGGATACTGGGCATCAAAGGCCGACTGGTTCTTAACAACTATTATATATCCGTTGGGGTCAAGCGTAACAGAAGAGAAGGTGAAATGGATTCCCCTGGTAAAGCTTACCAGGTTGAGATTGATGGATTCTGTTCCGATGTTTGTCAGCTCGATGAACTCCTCGTTCGGGTCGTTGGGGTCGTTTGTGTCCTGCGGATGGTACATAATCTCTGTTATTCGCAGGTAATCTGCGACAGGGCCTACGGCGTAGATTGCCTCGTTCAATGCGCTCCAGTCACCGCTATCCAATACGCGAGCTTTGAGCTGTGTTGTTTCTGTGATGCTGATAGGAGAGCTATATATCGATGCAGAGGGAGTATTAACAGAACCACCAGGCTCACGAGGGTCGTTACTGTCGGTCGTGTACCAGATTGTGCCGGAACCGGGATTGGTCATAGTTACGGTAAAGCCGGTCATGTCCCAACCGCCATGAGGTGTGAATACCGGTGCATCAACGTCGGGATACCAGCCAAGATATTTGATGTCGTCGAGCACAATGCCCGTGCGAACGGGGAAGTAATTGTCAAGCAGATCGTCTCGCTCATCCACCCATTCGTCGTCACGGTCATAGAGGTGATCGTCTCTATTATCTCCCCAGCGTGCTGATTCACCGACTACAGCGCGGTCAACTTCATCGAGCCGGATTTGGTACAAGGCAGCTACGCCCTCGGGGGTAAGCGCGCCGTTGTTGAAGAAGTGCTTATGCACACGGTCGGCGAAGAGCATAACATACTCTTCATCATCTACCAAGTCCCAGTGCATCTCAATAATACCCCCCTGATCCTCATCAGTAAAGAGATTTTTATTGACATTCCATGTTTCCAATGTATGCTCTGCGTCCCAGCAGTGATAACGCCATCGTCCGGCCGGGTCATAAGCATTTCGGGTAACATAAAAGTTGTTGTCAAACCAGTCCCAATTAAAGCCATATACGTTCAAGAGTACATAATCGATGTAATTCGGAACATCGAGATACTGCTCGACAGCAGTCAAGCCGGAAGCGGCGGCAGAGAACATTGCAGTATAGTCTACATCTGTACCGTTAATGACTTCATAAGGTGGTTCTTTCGTGTTGTGCTTTATGCAGTCATAGTCGTCTTTTTTGCCGCCAAAGTAAGTAGAGGCAAAGGACTCATCCGGCCGTTCGTGAACTCCGTACAATCCCCAGTAAAGACCGTTAATATAGAGATGCACTTTCTTTCCGTGAGGTGCATAGCCCCCTGCCATAGCATTTTGCAGGTCACAGGCAAACTGGTCCCGGGTATATTGTGCCCATTTGGCTTGGCTGCGCTTGGGCCAGCTGTTATTATATCGAGCATCAAGAATAACTGTGTCAAAGCTGTCAGTTACCTCATCACCAAGCAGAGGGAAATTCAGCTTTGTCGGTCCTATAGGCTCTCGGAATTTGAGGCGCATTGAGAGCTTGTCCATCCTCCAGTATTGAGCACTGCTCCAACCTGCAATCTTTATAGCTGCATTAATCTGGAATTCCTCCAGTCCGCATGGGTCAATCAGTTCAACCGAGACGGCCCTTTCGGACAGTTGGTCATAATCTGTTTGTTGTGCGGTCCACTGTGGATTGGCATAAATGCCGCCTATATCTACTTCCATAGAAGGATTGAACCAGTCGTTAAGGCTCATAACCAGCGATATTGTGGGAACGGCCTTGAGGTCATCTTTGATTGTGCTGCCATAGGGGCCTACGACGTCAGGGTCCATCTCATAGTCGGCTGGGTGCGGCGGGTCATCATAGTAGATACCCCACGTTGCAGGGAAGCCGGCACCAGTCTGAGTAAGCACGTCGTCGAGGAAGATATATGTATGGGTATCAACATTGGTAGGCAGATAGCCGGTCTTATATGCCATCGCACGCAGATATGTAGTTGTCGTAATACTAATGGGACCTGTATATGTATTACCAAGCGTTTCAGATGGCTCGTTACCATCAGTTGTATAGCGTATTGTTGCTCCAGGAGTAGCAGTGGTAATCGTTACATCAAAGGCCGACTCATAAAAGCCGCGGTCATGGCTGAACTTCGTATCGTCAACAACCATGGTTAAGCACGTCGCGCTGTTTTGTGCTCCCGGTGTCGGATTTAAAAAATATCCGTATTCGTTTATTTCGATGCAGTAGCCGTAAGAGACATACCCTTGCTGGTTAGGATACTCCGGTGAATATTCATCTGCAACGGTTACACCATCGGGCCTGACCAGTGCCAGATATTCCCCACCCCGGCTCAGTTCGAAATTTGTATGATAGTAGCCGTTAGGGTCGAGATAAGGATAATTATATGCGTAGTAAAGTTCCTCTTTTCCCGAGGCCATAATCACCTTATACTGTCCGGGATTTATGTTTATATCCGGAACTTGCCACTTCGTCAGGTTATTTTTATTATCCGTCAGATACCATCCTTCAAGATTTATCGTTTCGTCGCTGGTATTATAAAGTTCTATCCAGTCGGGACTTTCTACTACAAATTCTCCTGGTTGGCGGACAAGCTCGGCCTGCACGTAGAGGCCGCTGTTTTTATTTGCCATAAATTCGCTGATAATGACGGGAGTACCTTTTTGCCAGTTCTCAGCCAATAAGGCAAAGTCGCTCATATTGATTTTGTCGTCACCGTTTAGATTGGCTGAACCATTGGGGTCACCCAGCCACTGGTTTGCAAAACCCGCCAGGTCCTGGATGTTGACTATAAAGTTCCCATCTAAATCACCCACGGGAGGATTTGCCCTTAGAATACCGGCAAGAGATACAATTAATACGAGGATTGAAACAGCGGTTTTTAGATGACTAAACACACTTTCTCACTTTCTTTCTCTCTCCACTGTTCTGGTACCGATGTGGTATGAAGAAAGGCTCAACTGGTGCAGAGCAAATCTCTGTTAACTCTTTTAATGATAACATAAATAATCAATTGATTCAACAGCTTATTTCTTCAAAACGGCCAAAGATTATTGTAGGACTGATTGCAAGCCGTTATTATCTGAAAGATTTGCCTTGTATTGGGAAAAGTTTGGAAATGTGGTGTTTAGCTGTGGTCTGCTCTATGAGGAGGGTAAACTATTGATAATCTGAACGTATAAATGCGTAAAGAACCAGCTGAAAATGCTCTTTGCAGCACAAATAATTATTGACAGTTCGCACACAGTCTGTTACACTGAAAATGATATCATCGGGATATTTAGATGGAAATGTTTTCATAAGGGAAAGGGTAAGATAATGAAATCGCAAAAAATTTACCGAATCGGCTGCTGTCTTATTTTCTTGTTGGTTTTGCTCACCGTTCTGAAAGTTGAAGTTTGGGCGGATAGCCAGGAAAAACAATGGATTGTTTTTCGAGATCAAATACCAGAAGGCTCAGTGCGTTATAGTATTACCTTGAGATACATTCCGTCAGATTCAATTTTTTACAGAGTTTCCCACAGGAACGTTAAATCGGTTGCCTTGCCCGAGGATGAGCAAATAGATAATTACAAACACCGAATCAACTTTGACACAAAAGTAGAAGGTTGCCAGTACTCAATGTTGTTGCGTCCCGCAAATGAGCTTTCTGTGCTCAATAGCGAGCGGATGCGGATTCTCATGGTTCGAGTGCTCCGTTCAAAAAAAGATATGGAGCCGGAAGTGCTACAGGAGGGCTATTTCTTCTGTAATAATAATCTCGAAATTTCCTTTGAGGTTCCCGGGCAGCAACTTGCCCTGCCTACAACTGAATCAGTAGCAGGTACGCTTTCAATAAAGGTATATGGCGAAAATGTCGATTCATACCGAGGTTCTTCTACCACTTCTCTTAAGGGTTCACTAACAGGTTCTTCATTAATAGAAGGTGCCAATTTGGAGGTATCGTTATCATACAAAGAGTCGCTTCTGATTAATGACGGGTACGTGAAATTGGCCGTAAAACCTTTCAATGAAAAGATACCGTCTGATTCTACCGGGGGGAAAATCACGGATGTTCTTAAACTCCGCTCAGCGAAGCTTGTTGTTGAAAAGATTGCGTCAGACAGTTCCGAGATTGTGCTGGCGGCAATACAAGGTAAGCTCGGGCAAGCTCCGGAGGTGAAGTCACTTCTGAGTGTTGGTAAGCCGGTTCCTGCTTTTGCCCGGGTGGACCTGATAGGGCGGCAACTCCTGACGTTGGACAAATTGCGTACAAAAGCAAGGGCCAAAGGCTATATTGTTTTGATATTTGGAGACCTCAAAAGAATCTATCATCCTGACGAATATTACCACCGAGGGCGGCAGGTAACCAGCGAACTTACACTGGATGAAACAATGGTTTTGGAGATACTTCAAAGGGATTTGAAATATCCGCCGGTTGTGGTTTTTGTATGCCGTCGATTTTCCTTCTCCGACCTTTACGAGAAGTGGCTGGGCAAGGATTTAGGTTTTTATATTCTCGCAGATTATAGCAACCCAATGGAAGTTCAGTTTTGGTTTCCTTCTCCCAATTTTCGCCCATCTCACAGAGCGCCTGCAAAGATGGAAACACTTCGGGGGCAATTCGCACTTCCTGAAGATATAGTATCCGTTCTTCTTATAAATGGTAAAGGTGAATTAGTATATATCGATATCGATGCAGGTCAGCAACTGGCAGAGTGTCTAACAGAGATAAATAAGCTAATTTCATCAAAGAATTGAATTTACAGATTGAACCTGGTTTTCACTCGATGCTGAGCGATGCCGTTTGCATTGTAGCGGGGTTAATTGTGCAAATCGGGGTGACTGGATTCGAACCAGCGACCTCTGCGTCCCGAACGCAGCGCTCTAGCCAAACTGAGCTACACCCCGATGAAACAAAGTAACTAAAGTGAGCTAAATTGTCTAAAGTAAAAAAAATTCAATAACTTTAGACATTTTAGGCACTTTAGTTCATAACTATAGCACATCGGCTTTTTAATTGCAACTTACAATAAATTCACAGGGTCTATATCTATAGCGACCTTTACAGCCGGCCGAAAAGGTCCTGTCGCCCGCAAGCTGGTAAACAATTGTTGTATAGTTTCTGCCTTCGGGGCCTCGATAATTATTTGCATCCTGTGAAAACGTTGGATTCGACTTATCACCGCCGGCATCGGTCCGCGAACTACTGCGTTTAATTTATCAAGTTTGACAATCTCATCTATTCTTTCACGCATTTTCTTGCAGGCAGTTTCGAGCTTGTCGAAATTCCTGTCCCGTAACACGATACCAGCCAGGCGCCAAAATGGCGGCAGATTACATGCCTTGCGGTGTTTGAGCTCCTCTTTGACAAAGCCGTCGAAGTCTCCACTAAGCGCAAACTGTATAGCCGGCTGATTAGGCAAAAATGTCTGAACAAAAACAGTGCCTTTTTTTGCGGAGCGGCCTGCTCGGCCTGCTACCTGGGAAATCAGTTGATATGTCCTTTCGTTCGCTCTGAAATCCGGCAGATAAAGTGAGGTGTCTGCACTGATGATGCCAACCAGCGTTACATTTGGAAAATGCAGACCCTTTGCTAACATCTGTGTTCCTGCTAATACATCGATTCGTCCCTCGCCAAAGTCCCTCAAGACCCGGTAATAATCTTTGCCCTGCATAGAGTCACTGTCAACTCGCGACGTTCGAGCTTCTGGAAACTTTCTGGCCAGCTCTTCTTCAAGCCGTTGCGAGCCAAGCCCAATCATTGCCATTGCCTTGCCGCAAACCGGACACTTTTCAGGAACAAGGGTTTGCGCCAAACAGTAATGACAGACCGCGTAACCATGCCTTAAATGTTTTCCGGTAATCGTTCGCATCTGTTCTTCAGATGAGGCCTCTGATTTATGGAAGGTCAGAGTTGTATCACAGTTGCGGCATTGCAAAGTGTGTTTGCAGGATGGGCAAAATACAAAGTTACTGTAACCGCGTCTATTTAAAAGCAAAATTGCCTGCTCTTTTTTTGCCAGGACCCGTTTCAGACTTTCACCCAGAGGTTCACTTATTAAATTAATGCCCTTATGCGTCACCTCACCCTGCTGCATATCGACCAGCTTCATTTCGGGCATGGGCAGGTCCATCACCCTTTTGGGCAGACGTAATAAGCTGAAATATTTTTTGCCCTGGCAGTTGGACAGCGTTTCCAGCGATGGCGTGGCACTGCCTAAAATACAATGTGCATTTGCCAGTTGTGCCCGCTTTATTGCTACGTCTCTGCCGTTATATCGGGGAGCGGTATCTTGTTTGTAGCTTGGCTCATGCTCCTCATCGACAACGATAAGTCCGGGTTTCGACAGCGGCGCAAAAATCGCCGAGCGAGCGCCGATAACCACATCTGCCTGGCCGGCTTTTATCTTCTGCCACTGCACATTTCGCTGAGCAGCCGTCAGACCCGAATGCATAACTGCTATTTTTTCGAATCTTGAGCTGAATCGCTGAACCGTCTGCGTTGTAAGGGCAATTTCAGGAAGCATCACGATAGCCCCCCTGCCCTTTTGTAAAACTGCTTCGACGGCTCTTATGTAAAGCTCCGTCTTTCCGCTATCGGTAACACCATGTAAAAGTGTTACGCCAAATTCTCCTGTTTCTATCCGGTCTTTGAAATGGGTAAGTGCCTTTTGCTGATCTTCGTTGAGGATTATTCGTCCTTCTGTTGTTATTGCCATTCCTTTTGGGATAGCAGGCAGCGATTTTAAGATTGTCTTCTCGATTATTTTGACAATTTGTTTTTCCGCCAGTTTTTTTATCGGCTCATTTGTGCAGCCAATTGCTTCCAGAATCCCCCGCAATTCTAAAGCTGTTTCTTTACTGAAAGCTCCCCTGCTTTGAAGAAGATTAGCAATTTGCTTTTGCTTTTTGCCCCTTAATTGCTTGATGGGTTCTTCAATATCGCAAGCACTAATTGCGAGATAAATACATCTTTGCGTTCTAACTCCGGCTGCCTTTTTCACCGCTCCCGGCACCATCGCCGCCAGAACCTGACCAAGTGGGCAAACATAGTAGCTGCTAATCCACCGCGCCAACTCCATCAGTTCAGAATCCAACAACGGCTCTTTATCAATAGCTCTTGATATTTTTTTGAGTTTAAATTTCTTCTTTTTGTCATCCTGAGCAAAGCGCAGCAGACTCGAAGGACTTGGCCTTGGACTTGTAATATCCACGCAAAAACCGATTTGTAGTTTATCTTTTTTGCCAAACGGTGCTTCGATTCTCTGCCCTACCTGAATCGGCCAGATTTCATCCGGCACTAAATAATCAAACTCTCTGTCCGCTGCCGTCTCAAACGCCACTCGAATAATATGATGACAGGCACTTTCCTCGGCTTGCTCTGTCTCAAACAAACTCGTTGTCTTATGAGTCTCCATTATTTGTTGGGTGAGTTAGTCAAATCAAAATTCAATCGTTGAGCTTGAAACTCTCTGTAGCAATTTCATTTATATAGTCGCCGATGGCTAACGAAGCCGTTGCAGCCGGCGATGGTGCATTCAGGACATGGATAGAGTTTTTTCGTCTTTCTATCTTGAAATCGTCAATCACCTCGCCCCTTGGCCCAACCGCCTGAGCACGAACTCCTGCTTTGCCGGGAAGTATATCATTAGCGTCCAGTTTTGGGATGAGCCGTTGCAATTGCTGTAAAAAGAGTTTCTTTGAAAACGACCTTGCGTATTCGCCCAGCCCGTATTTGCAATGCTTGAGAAATAACTTCCACGTCCCCTTGTAAGATAGCGAGTTCCAGGAATCACGAAAACTAAAATCGGTTTTACCGTAGCCCTCTCTCTTGAATGAGAAGACTGCGTTTGGTCCGCATTCGACCGAGCCGTCAATCATACGGGTAAAATGAAGGCCGAGAAAAGGCAAAGCCGGGTCAGGCACTGGATATATCAAATTCTTGACTTTTTCTTTTGCTTTTTCTGACAATCGGTAATAATCACCGCGGAAAGGAATTGTCTTTACCCTTGGTTCGACGCCGTCCATCCCGGCTATCCTGTCGCACTGCAATCCGGCACAGTTAATGATATACTTTGTGGAAAGAGCACCGTTGCTTGTCACAACCGAGGTATAAAAATCGTGCTTATCGAATCTGATTACCTTATGCGAAGTCAAAACTTTGTTGTTTTTTGATGTCTTTTCTATAAGCTCGCCTAATTTATTAGCGACTTCAGCAAAATCAATAATCCCTGTACAGGGCACGCGTATGCCTGCGATGCCTTGACAATATGGCTCAATTTCCTTTATTGTGTCCAGCCCGATTTTTTCAATACCTTCTATTTCATTTTCCTGGCCGTTGTGAAAAATCTGCTCAAGGTTAGCAAGTTCTTTTTCCCGTGTTGCGACGACTATTTTGCCGCAAATATCGTATGGAATTTTGTATTTCTTTGCGAAAGATATTAGTTCTTCGCGGCCTTTGGCGCAGGTCTTTGCTTTGGTTGAGCCGGGCTTATAATATAATCCTGAATGAATGACGCCGGAGTTATGCCCTGTCTGGTGGGCGGCGAGCTTATCTTCTTTCTCCAGAACAGCAGTGCTGATATCAGGATGGCTCAACGCTATCTTGTAGGCCGACGCCAGACCGACAATCCCGCCGCCTATCACAATGATATCAAAATCTATGTTTTGTCCCATTGCCCTAACCCCCGATGCTAATCCGAACAGCGTGTCTGCAGAATCATTATTTATCCGTTGCTTAAATGGCTGCGCAGTACGTATCAAGCATTATGATTATACTCAATATGATGTATGAGCTGCCAGTTATTCTTCCTGCATATACGGATAACTGAAATCCCTTGGGGGCAAAAATGTCTCTTTGATTGCACGAGGCGAGACCCATCGTTCAAGGTTAAGCCAGCTGCCGGCTTTATCGTTTGTGCCTGATGCACGTGTTCCGCCGAATGGCTGCTGAGCTACCACCGCCCCTGTGGGCTTGTCGTTGACGTAGAAATTGCCGGCTGCGTGGCGCAGCGTGTTCATTGCTTTAACAATGGCACTACGGTCCAGAGCGAATATCGCCCCTGTCAGCGCATAAGGCGACGTCTTGTCGCACAGCTCAAGCGTCTGGTCATATTCGCTTTCCGGGTAAACATATATGGTGAGCACCGGCCCGAAGATTTCCTCGACCATCAACTTTGATTTGGGGTCTTTACTTACCACGATGGTCGGCTCGATGAAATACCCTTTCGAATCATCGCATCCACCGCCGATTATGATTTCCATATCGGGCGAATTCTCGGCGTATTCAATATACTCTTTTATGGTGTCAAAGGCCTTTTTGTCGATAATCGCACCCATAAAGTTCGTAAAGTTGGTAATGTCACCCATATTAATCTCACGAATCTCTTCAAGCATTCGCTTTTTAAGCACCGGCCACATCGAGTCAGGGACATACATTCGCGATGCTGCCGAGCACTTCTGACCCTGATATTCGAATGCTCCTCGCACCGTCGCCGCCACGACCGCCTCGATATCGGCGCTTACGTGAACAAATATAAAATTCTTTCCGCCTGTCTCGCCGATAATTCGAGGATAAGAGACATATTTTCGGATGTCTTTGCCTATTGTCAGCCAGATTGTTGAAAACACGTATGTGCTTCCGGTAAAGTGAATGCCGCCAAGGCGGATGTCATTTAACACCGGCGGGGCAACAACCGGCCCTGGGCCGGGTACCATATTGATAACTCCCGGCGGCATACCCGCTTCGGCTAAGATTTTCATAATAAAGTACGCAGGCAGGACCGCTGCCGATGCTGGCTTCCAAACTACCGTATTGCCCATCAAGGCTGGTGAAGTGGGAAGGTTGCCTGCGATTGATGTAAAGTTAAACGGCGTCAACGCAAAAACAAATCCATCCAGCGGACGATGCTCCATATAGTTCAACACACCGGGGCTGGACATCGGCTGGTCGCCGTAAACCTCCTCCATAAAATGCGGGTTGAATCGCCAGAAATCTATCAGTTCGCATGCTGAATCGATTTCCGCCTGATTTGTTGTTTTGCTCATATTGAGCATAGTGGCGGCATTGAGCAGCTGGCGGTACTTGCCGGCCAACAGTTCCGAGGCCTTTAGCAGAACTACTGCCCTGGACTCCCAGGGCATCTCGCCCCACTGCCGCTTGGCCTTTTCTGCTGCATCGATGGCTTTGATGGCAAGTTTTTCGTCGGCCTGGTGATACTTGCCCAATATGCGCTGGTGGTCGTGTGGGCAGCGAATATCCGTAAGTTTGCCGTTGCGCACCTCCTCACCGCCGATTATCATCGGCACTTCTACCTGCTCGTTCAGTAGCTCTTTGAGCTTGGCCTTTAGTTCTGCTCGCTCCGGGCTACCTGGTGCATATTGCAAACATGGTTCATTTTTCGGTTGGGGGATGTGAAAAATACCGTTAAACATTTTTGTCTCCTTGTCTTAAGCGTTTTTAACCTTCACGATTGTCGAAAAAACACATTTTCCCGCAAAGTTGTCAAAAAGTCAACAATCCTCAAGTCTTTTTAGTTTTTCACTTTTTCTGTATTTAACCAAGGCAAAAATGCAGCTCATTAGATTTTTATAGCAAATAGGCGAATTTTGCCGAAAGGTTAAATGAGATGAATAAAAGATGCTTTATTATTTTGTTGGTTTGTTGCCTGCTTTTTGTTGTGGTCCTTGCCAGCTGTGCCGAGCCGGCCGGCTATCCGGAGGTAGTCTCGCTGCAGCCCCAGCTCCAGCCGACGCCGACTTTAATCTTGCCCGAATATCGTATCGTCGGCAGTTCCGTTAATAAGCAGCCGCTCCTGTGCACCATCATTGGCCGTGGTCAGGATGTAACCTTAATCCTTGCGACCATTCACGGCGACGAACCTGCTGGAACACCTCTCGTCCGTCATCTGTCAACACATCTCCAACAAAACACACATTTGTTGGCAGGTCGTAGGGTAGTGCTCTTACCCGTGGCCAATCCCGATGGTATGGCCTATAACACCCGTTTCAATGCCAATGGCGTGGACTTGAACCGAAATTTCTCAACAGAAAACCGAATTAATAATAGAGAGTTTGGCTATAATCCCCTTTCCGAGCCGGAGACCTGTGCCATTGAGCAGTTAATCCGCCAATACTCTCCGGACCGTATCATTAGCATTCATCAGCCGTTGACCTGTATCGACTACGATGGCCCCGCTTATTCTTTGGCTAAAGGAATGGCCCAATATTGTGATTTGCCCGTCAAAAAAATCGGTGCCAAGCCTGGCTCACTCGGCTCGTATGCTGGCCTGACCCTTGGTATTCCTATTGTAACCTTTGAAATGACACAAGGTGACTCATCACTTAGTTCAGAAGCCCTCTGGCAAAAATACGGCCCCGCCCTGCTGGCTGCAATCACCTACCCCCAAACCTTCGCATCAAAATAGAGATAATCATATCTTTATAAATGGTAGTGCATCAAATCTTGTTTGCTTTATTAATTAAATTACTACGATTTGCCTTCTAATTTTCCCGTGAAATCTGTGCAATCTGCGGTTAAAATATGATATATGACTACACTCTGTGACCTCTGTCCGGCTTCGGCCTTCGCCGAGGCGAGTGTCCTCTGTGGCAATAAATATGGCGATATTTAAAATAAACAAGGAGTTCAATCCTGCTGGCGACCAGCCGCAGGCGATAGAACGGCTTGTGGAAGCTCTGCAGGCCGGCAAAAAGTTCCAGACCTTAATGGGCGTTACCGGCAGCGGCAAGACCTTCACCATGGCCAATGTCATCGTGCAACAGGACCGCCCTGTCCTTGTTATATCCCACAATAAGACCCTGGCAGCCCAGCTCTATGAGGAGTTCAAAGAGCTTTTCCCCGAAAACGCAGTTGAATATTTCGTCAGCTATTACGATTACTATCAGCCCGAGGCCTACATCCCGCAGCGAGATATTTACATCGAAAAGGACGCCTCAAAAAACGCCGACCTTGACCGCCTTCGGCTTTCCACTACCACCAGTCTTTCAGCGAGGAATGATTGTATAATCGTTGCCTCTGTCTCGTGCATCTTTGGTCTTGGCTCGCCGGAAGATTATAAAGCTAGCGTTGTAGGTATCCGAAAAGGCGATAGTGTTGATAGAAATGTCCTTCTTGGCAGATTGGCTGATATCCAGTACACAAGAAACGATATAGACTTTCAACGTGGAACGTTCAGGGTTCGCGGCGATGTGGTTGAGCTGCATCCATCATACGAATCTTTTGCTGTTCGCATCGAGTTTTTCGGCGAAGAGATAGAAAAGATAAGCTATATAAATCCTGTATCAGGTGAGATTCTGGCTGAGGAAGAGCAGGTTTTTATATATCCGGCTGAGCACTACATTATGCCTGCTGACAGGGTCGGCTCTGCCGTGGAGGGCATAAAGGCAGAGTTAAAAGAACGGCTGGCGGAATTGCGAAGCCAGGGGAAACTGCTCGAAGCCCAGCGTCTCGAGGCCAGAACAAGATACGATATGGAAATGATTCAGG
>CAYTTK010000047.1:0-17795 GCA_964440735.1 uncultured Pirellulales bacterium | reverse complement strand
ATATACAAACACTCTGCTTTCTCCCCTCCTAAAGAATCTGGTAGTGAATCGCCCTTGAAAAACACTCCATCATATTTATTAAAATACCCTTCAAGCCATTTTTCTTTCTTCCCCTTTAACTTAAAGGTGCTTTTTACTTCTATTGTTGCAGATTTTAACTTGAGTAGGTCCTTCTTAATCTCTTGATATATCGCGCCACTATAAGTTCCTTTTTTAGCCTTCTTTTCCCCCCGTATTTTTGAAAGTTCATGGATCGAAGTTTTTATAACCTTAATCGGAAAACCATGATCATTAATGAGCCAAGTTATCGCCTGGTCTGTTTCTGCTGCCGACGGCCCGGGATAGCCATACTCTGTGTTAGCTGATACTTTCCATAAACGTTCTTCTATTTCTCCTGTCTTTTTTTTGATTATTTTCCGGTATTCGGTTTTTGTTCTTTTCTCTAACCCCTTTTTTGATAAAGCAGCAAAAGGATATATTAAGAAATTAACTTCTGATTTAATAAAATCAGGCTTAACTATCTCTTTTCCGTCTTTATCTTCTATTCTAATAACCGATGTCTTATTGGTTGGCATCAGTTTGATACTCTCCTTTTTTAGTTGTTTTGATTTCCCTTTTTTCTTTAAGAGAAATTCAAAAATATCATCCATACATTTTATTACATTTTTAATATTTTTTAAAAAGGTTATTTATATAACACACAATCACCCTATGTGTGCTTTATATACTTAATAAACTTATATACTTAGCAAAGATTTTAGCCTGAAAACCTTACTTCTTTTTACGGTATTCCTTACTTCTTCTTACGGTAATATTTATTTGAAATGACGGTATTCCTTACTTCTTCTTACGGGGGTTTTATTTCTTTTTACGGTAATATTTATTTCTTTTTACGGGGAATTAATTATAGATAAATTTCACTTCCGGAGATCCAATTTATATTTTCCTTTTTGATTTTTAAAATATTTCTTTAATCCAGATATAATAATACGTGTCTTGTTTGTTTTAAGGACCAAAAATTTTTCCTTCTCATCCCAAGGAATAACTTCTAAATTCTCTTTTGGTATAAGATAAATCATGATGCTGCTATAATATAAATATGCTATTAAGTGATGATGTTATCACGCTATCATGGGATAATGTGGTGTTTATTTAATCTGACTCTTTATGTAATTCTTTAATACCGTTTCAGCGGTTTTTTGAAAATTTACCTTCTGGCCGGTTTTTAACTGTTGGATCTTATATTCTCGCCACAATTCAACAAATTCTGTATCTAGATAAAAAGTCGCTCTAGATTGATCCTTTCTAGGCTTTTTATTCTTAACATTATTCCGATCAGCTGGAGCCCTCTCCATGATTTCATCCAGTTGCTTCTCTTTCTCTTTTTTATCTAAATTACTGAGCGTTTTAAATTGTATTTTTTTCTTAGCCATAGAAAACCTCGTTATATAAGCTCAAAATTTCCTCTTTAGCTTTTTTATATTTACTTTCTTTTATTTCTACAACTGATAGACCTTTAATGGAGCTTTCTTTATATGCCACTCTTGAGAAAACTCTAGTTTTATAATTTTTTAGATTGTATTTTTTAGAAAGCTCCTCAACAAGATCAATTATTTCATTTGAAATATTAGTGTTTTGAATTAGTTGATTTAAGACTATTCCAGCCTCAATTTCCTTAAATTGCCTGATTTCATCCATGATTTCAAATGTCTCTTCGCTGCTCCATATATCGTATTGAGATGGCTGTATAGGAACAACAACCTTATCACAGGCTCTTATTACAGATCGAAAAGACTTAGAATCCCTGCCTCCAGAATCGATAAAAGCAACATCAAAATTAAATGAACGTATATCTTTATGAATAGTTGGAGTTAATATTGAGACTGCCCGAAACTGTGGTTTTTTATCCGGGCGGATCATCCTAAACTTCATAGACGAGCCCTGTATATCTGCGTCAATAAGCAGGGTCTTTTTCTTATTAACGGCTGATAAACAAGCTAAATTGGTAACCAAGGTGGTCTTTCCACAACCACCTTTTTGATTTACAATTCCTATAATCATATTATTGTTTTTTTCATCAGTGTCATGATAGCGCAATACTGTGATAATGTTATTAAGCGATATTATTATACTGCTATCACGTTATCACATCAAAAATATAAAAGTCAAGTGGATAAATCATTCCATTGAGTGTTTATAATTTATGTCTGTGAAATCTATACTAAGAAAACCTGGCAATTGAATGAAATTGACAGAATTTAACAGTTTATTATAAATTGGATTTCATAAAAGAAAAAAGGGGAGAGTAATAACAATGGAAAACAAAGCTAAAAAGAAATGTATCAAACTAATAATTTTATTTATAGCAGTAATTCTAATTGTGATTCTAATCCTCCAGTGTAAAAGTGTTTTAGACAAGGCCTATGAAGATAAACCACCTAAAGAGAAAGTCTATGCGGGTTTTTCCGATGGAGAAATAGCTGCTTTTGAGACATTCAGAGGCTGGGTACAATCGATAAGCCAAATAACAATCATATTGTTTGGCGCAATTTGGGGTTTTGTATTAAGTCAAAAAGTAGTATTTATTACTACAAAAAATTTATGCTTGTGGATAGCCTTTTTAGTTCCCAATACTTGTTTTATTTGTGAACAAATTCTCTACACAAAAGCACTAGGAAGATTTATAGAAATGTTGTTTAAGTTAAATATGGTAACAATGGAAAAAGGGACAGATTACTTTTATTTATTGCCAAACACTCAACTCAATTTTTTTTTCTTTGGAATCTTCGCTTCGATCGTGTATATAATTTTGGTGCTTTTATTTAAGAAAGGAAATATGGTAGATTTATATAATAATAGGACAAGCGCAGAAGAGAAATAATAGATCCTAGATAAACTAAAGTAATTCTAATTGTTGTAAAAGGGGAAGAGAAATGAAAAAAACTTTTTTCGTTGTATTGTCTATGTCAATAATAATTATTTCTCAAAATTATTGCAAAGAAGAAGCTTCATCCCCAATTAATTTAACCCCGCGGCCAATTAAAGAGAAAAAAGAATTAACAATTGAGAAAACACAGGAAGAAATGATTAAGACGGAAGAAACGGAAAAAATGATTGAGGTTGAAAAACCAAAGGTTGATAGAGTTGCTGGCGAGCAAGAAGAAAACATAAAAAAATTAGTGTTCTTATTAGATGATTTAAAAGCTGAAATGAATATAACTTATGAGCAAGAGATAATAGAACACATGAAGCCGCTCTATTTAAAATACGATCCAGATGCGATAAACAGATCTTTTAATAGCTTTTTAGAAGCTTCTTTTGTAATGAAACCAGATAAGATGATAATAACAGAAAAAGATGTGAAAAGATTTAAAGATAAAACAGAGCAAAAAGACCCCATATCTTGGTTTCGTCC
This sequence comes from uncultured Pirellulales bacterium, assembly GCA_964440735.1. GTDB lineage: Bacteria > Planctomycetota > Phycisphaerae > Sedimentisphaerales > Anaerobacaceae > CAZBWE01. Next base: position 14,380 of record CAYTTK010000047.1, on the reverse strand, counting down.
TGATTATCCAAGAGATTGGGGAATGCTAACAATTAATGTCAAACCAGGAGCAAATTTAATATGGATAAGATGTTTAGAATTTAAACGTGAAGAAAAAAAGGAAGACCTTTCTCAATATAAGGACGTATTGCCTGTAGGGCTCTATGAAGTTTTAGCCTATTATAAAAAAATTATTAAAGGGAGAACAGAAGTTCAAATAAATTCAGTTGAAGAAGACCGAGATGGAGAAACTATAAATTTAGATTTTCGTAATGAAATTTTTCCTAATCCTCCCCAATAGAGAATGTTTACCCTCTAAAACCAGCAGCAGCTTTGCCTCTCCTCATGAAGAAAAGAGCTTGAGCTGTTGGGTTTCTCTCAAGATCCTTTTCTTTGCTATGTCAACGTATTCTTGGTTATTATCATACCCAACGAATGAGCGGCCTGCTTTCACAGCCGCAATGCCCGTTGTTCCACTTCCCATAAAAGGATCTAGAACGACATCGCCTTTAAAAGTGAAAAGTTGGATACACCTGTAAGGCAATTCCGCTGGAAAGGGAGCAGGATGTTTTACTCTTTTTGCTGATTCAGTAGGGAAAGTCCAAATACTTTTAGTGAATTCTAAAAATTCATTTTTCTTGATAGTAATCTCTTTACTATTTTTGTCTACCCTTGAAAAACTCCCCTTTGAGAAAACTAATATATATTCATGAACATCGCGCAATGTTGGGTTTTTAGGAGACTTCCAACTTCCCCAAGCTGTTGAGACTCCGGCACTCGCGGATTTATTCCAGATAATTTCTCCCCTCATTAAAAAGCCAATATCAATCATCTGGCGAATAATATAGCTGTGAAGGGGTATGTAAGGCTTTCTTCCAACATTAGCTATATTCACACATGCTCTCCCACCAACAACTAGTTTTCGATATGTCTCTTGAAATACATTTTTTAGTAATTTCTTATATTCATCTAAAGTTAGATCCTCATCATACTCTTTAGTAACATTATAAGGAGGAGAGGTAACCATTAAATGAACACTGTTGTCAGGAATTTCTTCCATGTGTTCACTACTTTTTAAAATAATTTGATTGATAAATTCAGGGGGTATAGGATTTTCCTCAAATTCGACAATTTTTTCTGGGATTTTTCCTTGATAAAGCTTTGTACTATAAAACTTAGAAGAGTCATGGCCTTCTCTTCTAGAAACACCAAAGCTACTAGTTTCAGTCCCGTTTTTTCTTTTAGCCATATTAATCTTTATTTAATAAAGATAAGAATTTCTCCGCTTTTTTCTCATAAGTTTCTTCTTTATTCGCGATTTCAATAATTTTTCCAAGCTGTGGCTTCGTTTTCATTCCGGAGAAAAATTCTCTTTCTTCTTCCAACAGCGACATTAAACGGCTTTTTAATTCGCTGTATGAATCCATTCTTAAAAAACCATTATGCTCACTGTTTTTTAATATTTCTATCTCATCTTTCGGATCAGGATTTAAGGACCAGAATCCCTGTATAATTCCAAATCTTTTTAATTGATCCACTTTTTTATAATAGTTCTTAGTTATAGGCGTGTTACCTAAAATTACTATTGGAATTTTTGAAGCCCCAGATCCGCAAACTCTTATATTTATGCTTTTTCCAATGGCCTTAAGCATTGTATCAGATCTAAGCAATCCGGGATTACCCTGATGTGTCGTAAAGTCGCCAATACACTTCAGCTCACGACTTCCCGGAAAAAACTCCCAATTCCAGACTAACGACATCTTAACCTCAAAAATCATAACAATATTCTCAGCTCTCTGGTGTCTGCTGTTTATTTTACAGAGGGCAACATCCGCAGGAGAATTTTTTTTCAATTCTATTTCTTCACATACTACTCCCTGTACAGCATAAAAACCTAAATCTTCAGCAAAGTCCTTTAAAATATTTAAAGACCATTTTTCAGTAAAATCTCCTATGAATGCATTTCTACTCTGGAGAGTTGTCTTAGCACCAGAGTATTTTTTGGGCCAATAAGCTAAATACTTATTATGAGATAAATACCTATTATCGGATGCTCTATAAAATAGCTGTTGTGGAGTGGTCAGCTGTAAGGCCTTATTAAAAAACTCTATTTCAGTATCTTTGTTCCATAAAGATTTCATAATATTTTTGTAATGATATCATTTACTATAGTTAGATTTCCAATACTTAAATAAGGATTTTGACTATCGATAGCGTTAGGTATTTTCATAGATTTCTAAATTATATCTTTTTCTTCCCTGAAATTTACTTGCTGCTGGATCCTTAAAGAATCCTCTTGAGTTAGGGTGGATAGATATCGCATTACCATGGTTATAGAGGAGTGGCCTAAATGGTGCTGCAGGGCCTTCGGATTCCCAGTTTGCCTCAATCTCTCGATCGCATCGCTGTGACGTAAAAGATGTGGGAAAACCCTTTTTGAAAATCCTGCCTTTTCTGCACACTGCTTTATTATCTGCCAGCCCCAGGATCTATTAAAAGGGAAAAATCTATCTTGAGGGTCAAGCTTCTTATGGTAAGCATAAGATATAAGTTTATTTGCCAAGCCTTCAGGGCAAGAAACTACCCTTGGTTTTTGACCTTTACCAAGGACCTCTAAAACCGGCTTGCCTTCAAACTGGGTAATCTTAGCCGGGGTTAAAGTTAATGCCTCGGATATTCTTAACCCTGTTTGATATAAAAGCAAAATAAAAAGAGAATCCCGGTCTCCGGATCTTCTTTTTTTTGCTTCTTCAACAAGCCCCTGAACCTCTTCAGCTGTTAAATAGGGGACAATCTTAATTGCTTTCGAAAGCGCGGCTTCTCTTGGAATTAGCTTTTTATTGCCCATGGTTTAATAAACAAAGATAAAAATTGTTTAGATATTTTAAGTATATGGGGTATAAAACGCCAGGTCAAGTGGATAAAATGAGGATAAATACACCTTAAAACTAAACATAATTGCTTCTTTTGTTTAGTAATATTTTAGATTCCTTGTAAAATGGTTAAAGCATATAAGGTTAGTCAGACAACAATGCGCTTTCGTATCGATTCTTTTATCAATTCACAAATTTCAAATATTTCATCTTTAATCTTTACCAGCTCTTCCTGATCTCCAACAATCGGGTTTTTAAATTTTTCAAGCGTCTCCTGAGGCATCTCAATTAGCTTCTTGGTTTGTTCATATACATCTTTCGCCATGAAGGGCTCACGGATAGTTATAGTTCCATAGACCTCTTCCCATTCTTTTACGAATGGATCATAGAATTCTGATCTTTCTTCACCAACAGGCAATATGTCAAAGTATCTTTTTGCTGCTTTTCTGAAATGGGCGATCTTCATCCACAAATAGTAATAAATCTCAAACTCTTTTTCGAACTGCAGTTTGTGAATAAACTGCTTTTTGCCAAGAGCCAGAGGGAAAAAATACTTATCAGCAAGAAAGTATATGATCAGGATAATAAATGGAATTAAATTTATTATGTCAAATTTCATGTTGTTTCTCCTTTATTTCTTATATTCTATTCCGTTCTTCATATTCCTTTCTTATGTTGCTATATTCAGGATTAGACAAATACCCCTGCTCCCCCAGGAAAAACGGAAAGGATAATACTATTTTTTCTTCTTACTTCTTTTTCTGTTCGGTCTTTGAGTCAACGCTGAACCAGCTACGCTTTTTACTTTTTTTGATGTTTTCTTACTTCTCAAAAGCTTAGACGCTGTTGTGCCGACTCTTTTTGATGTTTTTTCGTTCCTTGCCATTATAATGCCTCCAATTTGTTTTTATTCTTCCTCCTCTAAGATACAGCCTGGCTGCAAACTCATTTAAGCAGGTACATTGGTTTTGCCGGATGATGTAACAGCACAGCCAAGGTGCCCAGATTGCTTTCTGGCATTGTTCTTCCAGTGAAGAGGCCGGAGATTTGAAAGCTCATCTCCACCACCTTCCGATATTGGCTTTATGTGGTCAATCTCCCATGCATACTTAGAGGGCCGATTTCCATATTGATTTCTTCGAATCCACGCCTTGTAGTCATCCTTTCGCCAAACATTAGGGTCGTATTTTGGTACAACATGACCCTTTTGCCAAACTTTTTGAATAATCTCTTCTGAGAAACTCACGTCAAACTCTTTTTATTTAGCCTTTTATCAATCGGCTAGAATAGTGGACTTCACTTGTTCTGTAAGCATATTCAACAGGCTCTCCAGGTCAGACCATGTGGTCACTATTTCATTAGTAAGACCTTCTAAATCTGCTCTCGCTGACAATAGTTCCATTGCCTTTTTGAAATCGAAATACAGACCCAAAACCTCTAATCCTCCTCTAAATACTTTTGCATTTTCTTCAATGGCCAGTAGAAGCGTAACAACATTTTCTTCGAGGACTTCTGCCTTCCCCAAAATTCCTGCTTGTGTTTTTTGAAAAGCCTCCCAAAACTCGAGTTTAAGGTCAGCCCAATGAATCTGCTTCTCATAAGATGCCTGCAGGATATTCATCCTTTTTGGATTTGGCTCGCGCAATGATTTCAATCTGTTTCCAAGCCCTCTTCTTTCATGCCTTAATTTTTCTATTTCTCGAGTGGTATCCCTTTTCAAAATGTCTAAACTAACCACGCCCTCGTGAAGCTTGCGCTCAAATTCTGATTCCTTTCTAGTGGTTTTCTCAAAATATATTGTGATCTCTTCTAATTGTGAATATACATCATCGAGTAATTCTGCCCGGTCCTCAATATTGGCTTCTCGGATTTTCTGTTCCAACCTTTTAACCCTTTGAAGGTTCTCTATAAACTCAGTGACAACATCTTTTTTAACATCTTCTATTCCCTCAAGGGATTCTATTGTCATTTCTGCCTTTTCCTCGGCGACAGTTCTTATTTCTTGATTAGATTTACGTCCAGAACGGGAGTATTGGTAGTTCTCATCAATCTGAGCGCTGCAAAAAATCGATAGAGAGGTAAGGAAAGAAATAGTTAAAAATATAAAAAGTATGTTTTTTGTCATTTTTTTCTCTCCATAAAAAAATCCTGTTTTTTTAAAAGACAGGATCGCTTAGGAGGAGGGCGGGGCTTAGGAAATATTGTGTTTTTATGTCCGAAATTTTTTGATGACACTTCCCTTGTGCTCTTCCCAAGGGGAAGCAAAGAGAACGCAAAGAAATATACAAAAAATATAATCATTGCATCTCCTTAGAAGCAAAAAACTCAATTATAAAAATTGAGAAATGCTACATAAGAAGAATATATTGATTTTGGATCATTGCACTTAAAACATACATTAAGGGATAGACCATGTCAAGAACTTTTTTAAAAAAGCGCAACATAAGGGTGCATGAGTTTAATCTAACACAATATTTAGGGGGGCTTCGTAACTGTGATTCGCGTAATTTAATTACATGTAATTGCTCAGATGAGCAATTTTTCTAATATAATAAAAAGAGGGCTGTCCACCTGCAATGATCCAAAAGTTGGAAGGAATGGACAGCCCTATAGATTAGCTAATGAACTGAAAGGTGCTGTTTTTTTGCGGGAGCTTCTGAAAATTTATTAGGCATCTATTTAGGCCATGGACTTCTACTTAGAATAATAAATATATTTTTTAGTCCTTGTCAAGTGGATAAATAAAGAGCTCTTGGTTTTTGAAAAACCAAGAGCTTTCGCCGTTTTAATCTTGATCAACTCGTAGATATACCTTGTTTATCAGCTTTTTAATTATTTCTGTTTCTGCATTCTTGCCGGCTTCGTCGGCATCCAACATCAACCTTAGCTTGCCATCTTTGACTAAAAAATCTAACAGTAAGCACTCTTGCTGTTCTGATAATGAAGTTCCCATAAGTGCTGCTACATTCTTAATTCCATTTTGCCACATGGAAATTACGTCAAAGAATCCTTCCACAAGAGTTAAACAGCCCTCATTTGATTCTTTAGCTCGATGAAGATTATAAAGAACTAAATTTTTCTTAAAGCCAGGAGGAAACTTATACTTCACTTTTCCATCCGGGATCTCTTTAGCAGGGTATCTGCCGGCATAGGCAACGAGCTGTCCTTTCTCATCATGAATAGGAATCACAATTAGATCTTTCATCATTCCTCTTTTGCAGTAACCTAATCCGAAGTATTCAATAGTTTCCTTTTTTAACCTCCTTTCTTTGGTTAAATAAGGGTGTTGGGGGTCAAGATTCTTTAACTCAAAGGTTAGAGGCGGGTTGGCTTCTTCTTGTTTTGGCGGTGGCGCATCCTCGCCTAAAAACCATTGCTGGAGGAGTAAGCCGGCTTCTCTGATATCAATTCCTTGTTTCAGCATCACAAAATCCAGGACATTCCCTTTAGCACCACAGGCAAAACATTGGAACACATTTTTTTTGACATTGGCAGAAAAGCAGTTTTTGTTATAGTCCTTTTCGCAAAAAGGACAAGAACCAACCAGTTCATTTCCCTTTTCCAGTAATTTAGAAGCTAAGCCGAAATGCTCTAAAACCTGCTCAATAGAAATTTCGCTCTTTATCTCTTTAAGATCAATCCATTTCTTTTTCACTTGTTTCCTCCTTTTTTGAAAAGCCCTGTAGCTTTAAGTTGTCCAGCCAAAAGCCTAAAAACTGATTCAAGTCCCTTTTTAAAGCCGGATATACCTTCCCAGGGGAAGGATAGACTTCCTGATACACTCCGAGGCTGTCATTTTGGAAGGTTAGGGCTTCTGCGGTCCGGTTATTAAGTTCGACTCTAATTTCCATGTCCGGATCTGCCATTAAATCGCCATTTTGGACAAAGTTGTGCGCGATCGCAATCCTACTATTGCCCAAAACATCAATGCTTAAATCCATGAAGCCCGCAGCCTTGAGCTTCATATAATGTTCCTCGCTTTTCATAAAAGCCTCAATACCTCCTAATAAAAGGTCCAGCTTTTCAAAGTTCTTTTGATAAATTGTTTTTCCCATACAATCACCTCCTTTTTAGAAAAGATGGGAATGCCCTGTTTTAGATAGGGCGATATTGTAATGAACGAAATGTTTAGAAATTTATTGAAGCAGTATCTATAAGATTTGAGTTAGTTAGAATCTTGGGGTTTGGGGAAAAATAGAACAACGGGCTCAAGCCTTGCTGGCCTGATCTTTATAGATATTTTAGATTGAGCTTGGAGAATTTTTGCTAATCTTCTTTAAACTTAAACTATAAAAATTTGCCTGTCAATAAGACCCTTAGCTTTAATATATTACAGAAAAGGAACCGACGAGACCGGGAATTAAATTCCATTCTGCCTAAAAGTCTGGACAGGATGGAACTTGGAATTGGGAGATTTTTTCCCAATTCAAAGTCTTATATAGAACCAGCAAAATGTGGCCTAAAAAGAAAACCCCCGACCTGATTCGCCGGCCCCTTTTCTGTAATATAAGCCTATTTTTAATTGTTAATTTTTCTTCTAAAGGAACCAGGTTCTGGATCGCCACTCTTTAAAATATTTTTGATCCTTTTTTGATAATCTTTTTCAATCTTTTCCCTACTGATAAGATAATTTTTACCAATTTCAGGATTAATATCCCTAAATTCTTTCATATATTCTGTCTGTAAAAAGATCCTGGCGCCTGCCTTTTTGTGATAAGACAAAAAATTTCTATTCGGTAGATCCTGGAGTTGTTGAATATATTGCTCCCTTTCCTCTGATAGAGGATAAAATTGATAGCCACTTGATAAATAGACTTGTTTAACTTCCTCCCCGGTCGGCCTAAATGCCTCCTTAGATAAGATTTCTGCATCCTCCCTCGAGGTTCTAAAATAACACTGGGTCCCGCAATTGGCTAAAACTGAAGAAATCAGCTTTTCTGGCAACTGGTTAAGATTCTGATGGCAGAAAATAAGAGAGAGCCTGTATTTTCTTGCCTCTGATAAAATCTCAACAAAGCTATTAGTAGCGAAGTTTTGAAACTCATCAACAAAAAGATGCCAAGGGATTCTTTCTTCTATTGGTGTGTCTTCTCTAGAAAAGGAAGCCAATTTAATCTTTGTCATCAATAAAGAAGCTAATAGGTCCGAGGATCCCGGGAGCCTTGATCTGTTCAATTTAACTAAAAGAACTCTTCTGTTATCAATTAAATCTCTTAAATTAAAAGAGCTTTTAGGATTACATAAAATATGTCTAATCCTATTATCAACTAAAAAGGCGTTGATTTTATTTAGAGTGCTTTCTGACCAATAAGATCTCATTTTGGGTGACCAGGAATCAAAAACCTTAAAGTATTGTCTTGTTATAGGATTTTCTATTCTTAATATAGCCCTATTACGAAAAGAGGAGTCAGTAAGTAAAAAAGGGAGCTCGGCTAAGGTCAAATTATTTTCAGCCAGGGCAATAAAAGAGTTGGTTAACATCTCTTCCATTCTCGCGCCCCAGGACTCATGCCAAATCTTTTTAAAAACCTCTGTCAGCTGAAGAGCCAATTCTTCTGTTGGTACCCCTTCCACTTTTTCTAGAGGATTAAAATTTACAACCTCTTTTTTGTTTAAGGGATCGATTAATACTATGTCGTTTTCTAAAGACTTTCTAAAAGATATAGAAAGGATCCCTAAAACATTTTTTATTAGATCTCCTTCTGGATCTATGACTCCCAGGCCCCGCTTAAAAACAATATCTTGGAAGATTAAAAATTCTAAAAGTTTGGTCTTGCCCGATCCTGAGGATCCTACAATATAAAAATGGGTGCGCCTATCTTCATTGTTAACCCGGGCCATTCTGAACTGACTCTTTTTTTCATTATAAAACCATCCCAAATTGATTTTTTCTTCTAAGAGCTCTGGTTTAACCCATTTTGGTTCTCTTTTAATTTCAATATCTTTTTGTTTTTTGGTCATTTTTAAGAAAAGTATTAATCTTTTAAAAAACGAGGGCCTTAGACGGCGTATAAACCACGATCTTGAGGTAGTCCTTACCTTTCCCATGTCTTAATCCCCCCTTTAATGACTAATTTTATTTCGACTGTTTGATTATTTTTCTTTTATGGTCTTTTTTGGCACCCTAAAAGTTTTCGGCTCTATTTCCTTCCGGGCCTCGAGCTCTAATCTCTTCTTTCGGGAACCTATTAATTCATCTACTCTTTCTTTTGGTATGGCTTTTGTTTTTTGATACACCTTCTTCTCAAAACAAGCTTTTGTTTCTGACGGCACTCGATATTCTTTAACAAAAGGAACTAATATTGGCTGAGTTTTTTTGCCGAAAATTTGGATAAAACAGTGTCTGGGAAATTGCCGTTTCAAAGCTCCTGTCATTTTCCAGATCTGTTCTTCTAAAGACCAATATTGAACAGAGCTCAGCTCTTCAAAGGGGACCGGTATAAATATAGGGACATCTGTCTCTGACTCAAACTCTGAATATGCTTCAGATTCAGTATCGCTTGAGATCTCAACCTGGCTTTCTGTAGATCCTATTTCAGCTGGAATATCAAACCATCCCTCGCCCGGACTTAATTGGCTGCTCGATCCAGCACTTAAACCAGAAGTTCGAGAACTGATGCTGGCCGTCCCCGTTCCTTTGCTATACACGGTGTCTCTAGAATAGACAGGCCAGAATTTAGTTTGATAGATTGCTTTCTTTATTTCTTTTAAATCAAGCTGGCCAATAAACATTTCCTCAGCTGTCCTCTTTGCTTCTCTCTTTGATAGCCCCCCAAAAACTGCCCTGGTTTTCACATTGGTAAGGATGGCGTCCATTAAATCCTCATCTGATTTTAAGTGTCCCCACCTCTGATGAGACAATATTAAATATAAGCCAAATTTAGCAGCCTGATCTAAAATCTTGGCAATATCAGGAGAAACAAAATCTTGAAATTCGTCAATATATAGATAGTAAGGCTTGGGTTTTCTCCCGCGCTCATCTCTTTTTCTTCTTTTTGCTTGAGTGAAGAATTCATTAACTAATAAAGCTCCAAATAATCTTGCATTAGCATCAGAAAGACTCCCAGAGGAAGCTAAATTAACTAAAAGGATCTTCCCCTCTTCCATTATATTTCTGATATTAATTCTAGGGTCTGACAATCCCATGAAGCGGCAAATCTGATCTGAGCATAAAAATCTCATTAACCTATTCTTTGTTGATTCAAGCTGCTCATAGAATTTACCTAAAGGTTGACTTGCTATCTCTCGCCATTGGTCTTTAATTATTTTCTTTTCAAGATCAGAAATTAAGAATTCTCTCTCTTCTCTTTCGTAATAATTGATTAGATATTCTGAAGCTAATATTGTTTCCCCTTTTTCGCTAAGAGCCTGATAAATACACCGTAACCATTTTTCCAGTCTTGGCGTTTCGTCTGTATGTTCCTGCCCCCAAGCTCTAATAGTAGATGAAATCTGATAATCAACTTTTACTGAAACCTCTTCTCCGGTTCTTTCAAAAGGATTAAACCCTATGATGTGGTCCCCGACTGATAGGTTAAGCAGAATTACGTCCTTATCCAAATTTAAATAAGATAGATAAGAAACGATGTCTTCATATAATGACCCATGGGGGTCTAATAAACAAAATCCTTGTTGATTCCTGATGTCCTGCCTTATCATCCATTCCAAAAACTTACTTTTTCCAGATCTTGTTGATCCAATAACGTGCATGTGTCCAGTTCTTTGCTCGGGATCCAGGAGAATTTTTTTGCGCCTGGCATCAAAACCTAAAAATAATTTTTTCATTTTTCCATCGTGTCTGCGATTAAATCATCCCAGATATTAACTGCTTTTTGGTAAAGATCCGGATCTTTTTCTTGATTAATATTTGATAGGAATTCTTCCTTACTCTTCTTAATCTCTTCTATACCTAACCCTTTTGCTTTGGCCATTTCTACTTTATCTCTAACACTCTTCAAAAACCTTTCTTTTGGAGAATGCTCCGTTTCTCCTCTTTCTATTTTATCAAGCTCTTTCTGATGTCCAGCAATTTCTACTTCAACCTTTATCTTCTCTAACTTTCTTTTCAATTCATCGATTTCAATATTTTGCTCTAGCTTTCTTAATCTTGCTATAGCAAGGTCCATTTCTTCCACGCTCTGGCTTTGATCCTTAATTCCCTTAGCTAAATCGGCAATTGATTGAATGCTTTGCAGATGAGAATCAATAACTTTTCTCTCCCTGGATTTAATAGTTGTTACAATCCTCATTCCTAGGAATTTAGAAACTAAAGAGTGATCACCCAAGTAATTTCCTAAAGAAGTCAACTCTTTTAACAACATCTTCTCTATCTCTTGTGCTTCCTCTGATAGCTCTCCTGATAACTTAGGTAATTGGTCCTTTTTAATTTTCATTAAACCTTCTTCCTTTTTACGTGAATCTGGAGTTTTTTCATCTTTGTATCTAGGCAATTCTCTCCTTTTCTCGACCGTTCCTATCCACCACAAACCGAAAAAACAAATCCCAATAACTATTAATAGGGAATCCCCTATTATTCTTCGCACTGAGTATGAACCCCAGTTATAAATATGCAAAGCAAGAATTAAGCAACCGACCGCTGTCGTCATTATCGCTAAGAATAAATAAACAGATTGGCTTACTGCCGTTTTCCCGTGGGTTTTTAAATATAAAGCTTCTCCTACTGCTGCCAATATAGGACGAACGACTAGAAAATATACCAGAAAATATAAAAGAACGCTTATTACAAAACCCACTAATAGAATTAATAATTTCACCCAAAAAACTGGTGGCCATTCCTCAAGGATTACATAGCTAAGTATATAAAAAAGAATAGAGCCAATCACTCCTGCAATAGGCCATCCCTTTTTCATTTGACAACTCCTGTCGGTATGTTATAATTTATTTGTTAGTTCTTTATTATCAGCAATTTAGCGCCCATTTCAAAAAAATCTAAGCAAGGAGGATTTTATGCCATTTGAATCTATAAAAAACATTGAAGAAGGCGAAAAAGTTAGATATGAAAGAAAAAGGATTAGAAGAATTGGAGAAATAATCGAACTCGCTAAAGAAAGGCAAAAATTAAAAGAAGAAGTCATTGCTCTTTCCAATCAAGATCCGAGATTTCTCGAAGTATTGAAGGAGACCTTAGACAGTGCAGGTCTCTAATCATGGGCCTTCTTTGAGGGGCAGCTTAGCTGCCTCTTTTTTATTCCAGAATTGAATGCCAACTACTATCTCTTGGGGTTTGCCAGATATTTGCCAGCAACTCCCCTGGATTATCAATACTAAAATTTTTCTCAGAAGTAAAATAGAAAATTTGAGATCCTCTTTGAGAATCATCAGCCAGCTTTGATATTTTTCTCAAGTTTTCTTTCCTCTGCTCTGATTTGCAAATTGTTAAAACTCTAAAAGACGGAATAGCTAGCTTTCTTTTGTGCCCCTTTGCAGTAAACCACTTCCAGTAAGATTTCATTTTATTTAAAAATCTTTTATTGGTCATTGTTGACTGATCAGCCTCTATTAGAAAATAGATTTCATCCCCGCCGTCTTCTATTGATAAAAAGCCATCTGGATTAATAGGGAATGTTTTCCCGTCAAATTCTATGCTGTCTTTGATCTCTCCTTCCGGAATCCAGGATATAATTTTTGTCTTAGGTTTTTTCCTTAAGGCCAAAGTTAAGATCACCCGAAAATTTGAAATCATCATTGAGTGGTTTAAATGCCTCTCTTTGACCTCGTAATTTTTTTTCCCCCAGTCAATCTTTCCTCGATCCAGATTGTAGTTCTCAGTTAAAATATCTGCCCCTTTATTTCCCAGGGCGTAGATCATCTTCTTTTTTGAAAGGATGTAGTATGCAACCTGATTTCTTGGCCTGTCTAAAAACCCATGATGAAACAATCCTTGCAACCTTCTATTAGCAACCCTTTGGCTAATATTCATTAATAAAGCTATTTGTTCTGAGTCCAGGAACCGGTGATCATAAACAAGCTTTATAATTTCTTTATCCCTTTCTTGAAGCCTAAAACTCGGTTTTTTGTGAGGATCTCTTTTAAATCTTAATTCGCTCATAATTGTGCTTTTATAATCCTTTTTTCTTTTAAAGGTAGTTCGATATTACTTAAGCCCTTTTCTGTCTCTATAAGAGGCCCCAGCGCCATTTAAAGGCACTATAAAGATAGTCTGTGGTCTGTTGGTGAGGCGATGCCTCCCAACTCCCCTAATTTGGTTGAGTGTTAACGAGACCCAAGTGCCTTTGGCACGCAGCCGCACCCCTCCAGATAGTCTTTTATAAAAAGAATTTTGAATATTTATTTTAAATATTTTGGGTGCGGGAATTAGGGGAGTTGGGAGGAACGAAAAATAATGAGTTCCGAACCAACAGACCACAGCTATTTTCCTGTTAAGGACGTCGTAAGACAGAAATTAAAACAAGGTTTTATTATACCTAATTATGGGTATAAGGTTAAGTATAGTTTTTAAATCTCATCTTCTTCATTTTGGGGTCCAATTCCCCTCTCTTTAAGCTTCTCTTCAAGTCTTTGGTTATAAAATTCTTCGTAAGAAGGGAGATCTGCATGCCTGCTTACAATTTTTGACTTGATGGATCTTTTCATTATTTCACTATCTTTACCTATTAGTAATTCCCTAAGTTCTTTTCCAATCTCTTTTTCTATTTCTTCTCTTTTATCTTTCGGTAAATTCTCAAGAAATTCTTCCTCTGCTCTTTTTAACTCTTCAGAGACCTCAAATTCTACTTCCTGTTTTATTAAATTTATTTTTCTCTTTAGTTTTATTCTTTTAGCTTTTTCGTAATTCTCTATAGCTTCTGATTGATATTGAAGGATTGCTCCAAAGGTGGTCATTTGAAAATTAGTTTCTGTTGCGCTTCTCATTGCGTAATCTATAATATATTTTGATTTTACTAAACCATGTTTATTAATTAGACCGGCTGCCTGCTTTAACTCTTTATTGGTAGGTTCTTGATCTATCCCCCTAAAAGACTTATGGAAACACTTAACCAGCTCATCTGCTTGAAGATTAGCTTCTTTCTTTTGATCTTTTTCATCTGGCTCTTGTAATGAAACTATTTCTATATCCTTTTCTTGATCTTTAAAATATCTAGGTCCGGGGTAGTAAGTAATGATCCAATTCCCTGGTGTTGATTTTATTTTGTCTCCTTTGCTCCAAGTATACTTAGATAGAAAGCCTGTGTCTTTCAGCTCATCATGAAATTTATTTAGCTGCTGGAGGGCCCTGGAGAAATATTTTTGTGAGTCTAATGGAAGAAGCTGACAAATTTCTAAATATTCATATTTTTTAAGTTTTTCGCCCTGTCTAAAGGCTGAATTGAAGGCAAGTGTTAAAATTCCATAAAGCTTTCTTGACGGCAGGGATAAGGATTTCTGATATTTCCAATTAAGCGGGAGAGTATAAAAATTCTTAATATTATCAAAGTAAATATCACTTAAAACAATATACAAACACTCTGCTTTCTCCCCTCCTAAAGAATCTGGTAGTGAATCGCCCT